>JAKUQE010000260.1 GCA_022450395.1 Dehalococcoidia bacterium
AAGATGTCCGACCCGTACATTTGAAGTGCCGATGCAAACTTCAAGGCTTTTAACTCCGTGTCCGGCGTGGTGAACTCAGCAAAGGGTACCTCACATGCTCTGGCGGATGATGCCATACATGTGCCGGTACAACTTTGCCCCTTCTTTCACCAGTTCCCAAACTCCGCCTTCACTGCCCGGGCGTACGTGTTCAAAGGCCAGAACTTCGGTGTACCGGTAGTCACCCCGGTGCTTTACGGACTCCGCTAAGCGTCTCGATTCGGCTGCCGGGACCAAACGGTCGTCACGATCGTGCATGATCATTAGGCGAGCCTTGATGTCTCCCACATGGGTACTCGGAGAGATGCGTCTCATGCTGGCTTGAAATTCCTCGGGCAAAGACTCATAAATCTCTTCCGCGCGTTGCAAAGTGGTACCGTCCAGCAACTCGCTAACCTGTTGTGAGTGCGGGGATAAACTACCCATGTCAGCCTGGGTGGATTGCCCAATCTCCATGTATACCGCCCGTAACACCTTTTGTTCCCGCGGGTCATGGATGGTCTCAATCAGTTCGTTGGCGAAAACCTTGAAGGTCAGCTGGTCCACATCCCAAGGGGTGCTTTGCCCCTCGTATATCCGGGATCTACTGCTAATCTGTAGCAATAAATCCCGTGCATCGAAGTAAGACCCGAAGGAGTTGAGGAACAGCACCTCGTCGCGTATCCTGGGGTCGGCCGAAGCCACCAAGGCAAAAGCCGCTCCTACACAGAATCCCCCCATGCCGACCCGGTCCCCTACCACATAGTCCTGGGATTTAAGGTATTTAAAAGCCCAAACCAGGTTGTCAATCTCGTCGGGGTCGATGTTCTGTCGCAAGGCCATGGTGGGTGACCAATGGAACATTGTCACAAACCCGGCGCGGGCCAACGCGTTACCCAGGTTGAGCACGTCTTGGTCATCTCGTCCAGCTGCGTTAGCGCCCAGGAAAATCAGAACAGCTGCCCGTTGTCGCCCGTCGGGAATCCGGTAGATGTCCGCCAAGCCGGTTCCGGTGGCCTGGGGATAGCTGACTTCCTGGCGCTGAGGCTCCCCGGTGAACCAAGACTGGGGTTTTGGTCCCACATCCAAAACTTGTGTTACGAAAAGAGCCGTGTGGAATCCGGTTCGCCCCGGGGCAGTGAATGAAACGAAGATCACGAGGATTGATCCGAGACCCACCACCACCAAAAGAGGGCGCCAGAGCCATTTGCCTACGGAACGTATCAAATACAATTCAATCCTGTCCAAAACGTTGTATGGGGTACGCTATTTACCAGATGAACGGGTTAGTGTATAGGAGAGGTAGCTTGTAGTGTACAGGGTCAGCTTTGTTTCGGCACCAATCAGTGCGTTGGCAATCTGGGTGCTATCAATAGCCTAACTTCGGGTCAAAACCAAGACGGCTAAGCCGAAGCTAACTTACATCTGATTAGTGCAAACAGATTTGAACTGCGGACCTACTACGCAAGGGGGGCACTACGTATGCTGCGGTCAGGCGGTCGATCAAGGGTCAAGGATCCGCCTTAAGATCAAGGTGGGCTATCCTTACACCCAGCTTCTATCCAGGCTTTTAATGCTTCCTCATCGGCTAGTCTCGTTTAACAGACTTTCCACGCGTTTGCTACGCCTCCAGACGACGAAGGACAGGCCGCCAGATCCCAAGCCACACGGCAACCACTAGAGTCATCGCCGCGCCACCGGTGATGGCAACGGGCCAGCTTATGATCTCGGCCACCACCGCCAGGGGCAGCGCACCGAGATAATGAACCGCCGGTGCGAGCTGTAATACGCTCAATACCCGGCCCCGTAGTTGAGGTGGCACGTTAAGCTGGATCAGGCTGGTAGCCAATGGCCAGAAAAACCCGAAACTCATTACCCCCACAAACAAGAATATGATCCATGATGCCCAGTACCAGGGCGACCAGGCAAATAAAATCAGGAACACACTTAGAAGCAGCACCGATCCCATAAGCAGCCGGGTCTTGCGCCGGAAATCCCCCAGCGAAGCCAGGATGAGACTTCCCAGCAAGGAGCCAAGGCCCGCGCCCAGCAGCAGCAGGCCGGTGCCGCCCGCTCCAACATCTAGCGCCTCTTTGGTGAAGGCGGGCAGGACCTGACGGTGCGACATGCCAAAGAAGGCGAATGCTACTGCTATTCCTATGATGGTGTACAGTATGGGCGTTGACCGGATGCATTGCAGTCCCGCTTGGAGGTCTCCTAGCAACGTTGCCTTTGGGGCCGGCGCCCTCGATGGCAAGTCCTTGATCAACAACAAGAATACGATCCCCACTAGGTACAGCCCCGCGTTAACCATTAGAGTGGTGCCTATCCCCGCCAGCTCGATAATTCCTCCGGCCAACGCCGGCCCTATGATTTGCCCGGTCTGATTCACCATGGTATGCAGCGCCACGGCGTTCATGATGTCCTTGCGCTCCACCAAGTCTGCTACCAAGGCCATGCGAGCGGGCATATTCAGAGCCTGAACCGTTCCCAGAAGGAACATGATGGCGTAAATGTGCCAAATCTCCACCAGGTCAGTAATTTTCAGGATGGCAAGGGCGAGCACCAGGACCGAAACGACAAGACGGGTGGATATTAACAGCCTGAGCCTGTTCGCACGGTCGGCGATGATGCCACCCAGCAAGGCGAAGGCCAGGTTAGGGATACCGTAGGCGAAGACCACCAGGCCAAGCTGGATGGAAGAGCCGGTAATGTCCAACACCAGTAAGCCGAGAACCAGGAACTGCATGCCCTGGGCCATGGCCTGGGCAGCGCCGTTTATCCAGAACCAGCGGAAGTTCCTATAGCGGAGGGCGCTAAAGATGTGAAACCTATCCCCTATTCTGGTGACATGTGAGAGCGGCAATATTATTTCAGCCGGCTTCTATCTGCTAAGCCGGTAGCGGCCCTGATCATTTCTGCGCGGCATCCAATCCTGACCAAAATCAAGGCGCACACATTTGGCGGTCCCCGGACCCAGAAAAGAGAATCATCGGTTGGACCGTGTTCGGGATTGCCTTTGGAATAGGCGAAGTATTCGGCTGCTCCAATTGGTGACCACGGGCTCGCCTGGATGCAGGCGAGGATGAAAACGGGCACGTCCTACATGTGGTCTTCCAGAATTTAGCCACACTGTAAACTCGCGGCTGGTGACGGCAAATCTCCATTTACTCTGATGATCGGATTTAGGCCCACGCGAGTGACAATTCCCATTGGTGAGTCAATTCGACGGCCGCTTCGGACCCGGCCACCAGGGCTGAAGAGACGGGCTAAGAGGCCGGTCCGGTCCGCAAGACGGCACATCGCTATTCTCGCAGGGAGGCAGCCCAAGGGCATCCGGCATCAAAATAGTCAGTTCGCCATGCCTCCGTGGGACTGCGGCCTGTCAGCCGTGCAGGAACCAGAGACTTTCATCGGTCAGT
>JAKUQE010000261.1 GCA_022450395.1 Dehalococcoidia bacterium
TGACGATCATTCTTAATCACATCGGCGGTCTCAGCCGGTCGGGCATCTATGCCAATAAGGACGACGAGGTGATACCCGTCTGGCGGGAGGGCATCGCCGCGGTGGCGGCCTGTCCTAATGTCGTGGTCAAGCTCGGCGGCCTGGGTATGCCCCGGATCGGCTTCGGCTGGCACGCGCGGGAAGTTCCCATCGGCTCGGAAGAGTTGGCCGAGGCCATGTCCCCCTGGCTGACCTACTGCATCGAACAATTCGGGCCGAACCGGTGCATGTTCGAGAGCAACTTCCCGCCCGATAAGGTGTCCTTCTCTTACAACGTGATGTACAACGCCTTCAAGATAATGTCTGGCAGCTACTCGTCGACGGAGCGGGCCGCCATGCTTCACGACACCGCGGTCCGCGTATACCGGATAGACGTATAATACGAGACGCCGGTCCAGGCGTGTCCTTATTAACCACGTTAGCAGTTGTGACGGTATCCTGGGCAGGTATTCTGTTATCTATTCAAGAGGAGTTATTCCTATGCCCCAAACAATGACCGGAAAACAAGCTCTGCTGGAAATGCTGAAAGCAGAAGGCGTGGAATACATCTTTGGCAATCCAGGGACGAGCGAAGGTCCGATCATAGATATGCTGGGAGATTATCCGGAGTTTAAGTACATCCTCGCCTTGCAGGAGAGCGTCGCCGTCGGCATGGGAGAGTCCTATGCCAGGGCCACGGGAACCGCCTCCTTCGTCAGTCTTCACGTGGACAGCGGGCTGGCCAACGGAATCTGCCTGATGTTGGACGCCTTGAATACCGGAACTCCAATGGTTGTAACGTCGGCCAACTACGACGCCCGCAAGATCAATGAAGTGAAGTCGGATCTAGCCGAACTCGTGCGGCCGGTTACCAAGTGGGCGGTGGAATTGACCCTTCCCGACCAGATCCCCGGCGCCATCAGACGGGCCTTTAACGAAGCCAATAGTCATCCCAAGGGACCGGTTTACGTTGGATTTACCTCCAACGCCCTTGAGGCCACCGCGGAAATGAATATCGTACCCTCAAGCAAGATAGACGACGCTGTACGGCCAAGTTTGAAGGGGATCCATAAGGCAGCGTCGCTGTTAGCCGCTTCTAAGAAGCCCATGATGATCGTGGGAGACCGGGTTTCCGACGACGGCGCGGTCGACCAAGCCGTGGCGTTGGCCGAGCTTCTTGGCCTCCCGGTGTACCAGTCCCGGGGCGCCGAAGTCGCGTTTCCAACAACCCATCCTCAATTCATGGGAAACCATTCTTTAAGGGTTCCCGCGGATAGAGAAACTTTGCAACAAGCGGACGTGGTTTTGGCCATCGGGATGGATACCTTCGACGAATTATTTTACTGGGGAGACGTGATACTTGGTCCGGCCGCAAAGTTGATCCACATCGATCCGATCCACGGGCGGGTGGGTAGGTCGGAGCCTACCGATGTGGGCATCATTTCCCATTGCGGTTTGGCTATCGAGGAACTGATCGGTTCGTTGAAGACTCGGCTTACGCCGGCCAACGAGGATGAGATTAAGACTCGCGCTCAAACAGTTGTCAGCGAAGCCGTAGCGAAGAGGAGATCCTTCGACGCGTCGGTGTCCGGGAAGTGGGACAGCCGTCCCATGACCCCAGCTAGGATGATGGATGAATTAGCCAAGGCGATACCTTCGAACGCTATAGTGGTGGATGACGCGATCAGCAACAGGGCTGCGTTGCGTCATTATTTCCATGCGGCCAAGCGGGGCGATCTTGTAGGAGTGAGAGGACAGGCCATAGGCGGCGGGATCGGCGCTACCATGGGCACACAATGCGCCTACCCCGATAGGCCGGTCTTTGGGATCATCGGCGACGGCAGCGCCATGATGACGATACAAGGGCTGTGGACGGCGGCGAACGACAACATACCCTGCATCTTCGTGATCTGCAACAACGGCATGTACCGGGTGTTGAAGGTCAACTTTAATGTCTATCAACGGGACATTCTCCAACTGTCCGAACCGGCCGGCAGTCAACTTTTGTATTCGGATTTCCCGACTCCCTTCGACATAGCGGCGATAGGCCGGAGCATGGGGGTCCACGGCGAGAGAATAGTGGAGCCGGAAGAGATCGCGCCCGCCGTCGCCAGGGCGGTTGCCTCGGGCAAACCAGCCGTGCTGGACATCGTCATCGATGGGTCTCTTTAAGTCGAAATCGGAGCGATGCTCATGGCGGCGATAACACTGGCATCCGGGGCCAGGTTGGAGATCGCGGATGTGCTGTACGAGTTCGTCCGGGATGAGGCTGTCAACGGCACCGCTTGGACGGCGGACCAGTTTTTCGGGGTCCTGGGTGAGTTGGTCCAAGAATTCGGTCCCAGAAACCAGGAATTGTTGGCCAAGAGGATAAGCCGCCAGGAACAGATCGACCACTACTACATATCCAAGAGGAACGGCGGTTGGGAGCCTACTCAAGCATCCGCCGGCCACGACGCCGCGGACTTTGAGCAGTTCCTGGTGGACATCGGCTATCTGGAGTCGGAAAGTCGCACCGAATTCAGCATGACTACCCCCCAGCTTGACGCCGATATGGACCAGAACGGCCCCGAGTTGGTCACACCCGTGAACAACGCTAGTATGGCGGTGGGGGGCGCAAACGCCCGGTGGGGCAGCCTCTACGACGCCTACTTCCTCAGTGATGTCCATCCGGAGGTCGACCGGGAGGAAAGCCGGACGGCCCGTCTGCGCATGGTGGTGGAGGAAACGACTGAATTTCTGGACGCTCACGTTGCGCAATGGACGAACGGCTTGGGCTTCAAGGATATCGTTTCCTACTTGGTCCGGCTTAACCCCCAAGGGACTTACGAGATTGTTGGTCACACCGGTGAGGGAGTCGAGGTTGGGTTAGACAACACCGCCGTATTTGTTGGATTCAACAAAGACGGCGAGAATCTGACGGATTTCTTTCTGGAAGACAACGGATTGAAGTTGCAATTCCAGCTTTATGACGGCGGGCGGGTCAACGAAGAGAACGGCCAGTTCAGAGACCTATTGGTCGAATCGGCCATCACCAACATCGTCGACTTTGAGGACGCCGTCACCATCGTCGACGCGGACGACATGGTATCCGCTCTGAGAAACTACCTGGGACTGATCAAAGGCGACCTTCGCGCCTACGGTTCCAGGGGCAATTTGAAGACCATGAACTCGGATATCACCTACTTGGATGTGAACGGCTCCAGCCAGACATTCAAGGGAACGAGCTTGATGTCCGTGCGCAACGTGTCGCTGCACATGTATACGGCCATGGTAACTGTCGACGGCCAGGAGATACCCGAATGGATTCTTGGAGTTTTGTTGACCACATTCATCGCCGCTTCCCACGATAAAGGCTCCAG
>JAKUQE010000262.1 GCA_022450395.1 Dehalococcoidia bacterium
GGTAAACCTTGGAAACACGGCGGGACTCTCACTTAATAATGCCCCAATCCTGTCCTACTGATGGGGTCCACCTTAGTATACGCTGATGTACCACCCCGTTTTGGCAGCGGTGCTGAGATTTTTGGTTCGAACGTAGATTAGGTTAGTCCTGCTCCCAACTTCAACGGCCTCATTAGGGTTTGAATCATAGTTAGCTTTAAAAAAAGTATCAGGCTTTTCTACTTGGGAATGGGCAATTATATCCGGTGAATGATAAGGATAACCGGGGGAAGGCACGACTCCGGTATCTTCTAGATTGTCCCGCATCAGAAGCCCATCGTAAGTCGCCACGGCGAGACCTCCATATTTTTGTTAGATATTATCGATGCCCGAGAAACTCGGAGCCGATTCCCCATCCACCACCGTGATGAGTCGGCTCGGCCGTTCCAAGCATCCTCATCCAACATCTCGTAGGCCTTGAATCATTTTATAAATCCGGAATAACCCAGGTTGACTAGATTCCCAACGGCGTGGCGCCTCGAGATGATGCAACCTACTTAACCTCATCTCGGTCACGGAACGGTCACCAAGCTAAACTCTCAAGAATCCAGATGGTCCAGGGCCGGGATTCAATTGGTAAAAGAGGATATGCGGATCCGCCAGGAGCGGCAGTAAATCTGGCATCGCCCCAAACGCCGTGTTTACAACTACGTGGACGGACTACACCAAGGGACGGTTGATCTGGAGAAAAGCGGGCGTTAGGAGAACGCTGTTGGCGGAAACATATCCGCCTGCAATGTTACCTAGGAGTCTGGGACACCTGATATGCTATGCCACGATGTGGCCCGTACTAAATACTGTCCAAAACACCTTTCAATCCATCGCTAAATTGCAACTCGGGACCAAACGATCAATGGCGCCTGCGTCATGACGATCGCCGGACTGCTGATCTTGGGCTTCGGATTGTTCCTCCTGACCCTGGGCAGCATTCCCTGGTTGACGTCGCAAAAAGGAAAGCTCCAGACTTTTCGGGCGCTCCGGAACCGCAACTTCCGCTGGTTCTGGCTGAACGGCGCCACCCAGTCCATGGCCCAGGGAATGCAATTTCTGGTCCTGGGCTGGCTGGTGTTGGACATTACTAGTTCTTCCTACCAACTGGGATTGGTCATTTTCGTTTACGGTGTCCCTAACTTGCTCTTCGCCATGCTAGGCGGCATCATCGCCGACCGGGCCAACCGGCTCAGGCTGTTGATCTCCACTCGTCTTTACGTGTCAGCCTTAATACTCGTCCTTGCCATCCTACAACTCACCGATCTGCTGGAGATTTGGCACGTCTACACTGTCGTGGCCTTCCTGGGAACCATTCAAGCGCTGAACATGCCCGCCCGCCAGGCGATAGTCGGGGACATGGTGGAGCGGGATGAGATCATGAACGCCGTCGCTTTACATACTATGGTTAATCAGACAGGCCAGATCATGGGACCGGCGGCAGCAGGAGGGATTATCGAACTGGCTGGAATAGGCCCCGCTCTACTTGTTAATGCGGGGCTTTATCTGGCCGGAATCGTTTTCTTGTTATTGATCAGAGGATTGCCGGGGCGATCCTCTGCCAGGGGGGCTACGTTGCTGGCAGACCTCTGGGCAGGGGTGCAACACGTCCGGTCAACTCCGATACTGAACACCGTTATATTGATGATTCTTGCTTTCGCGTTCTTTGCTTTGTCGTTCCGTCAGGTAATGCCCGCCTTCACCAAAGAAGTGCTAGAGATTGGGGCAGGCGGGACCGGCTTACTGCTGCTGGCGGTGGGACTGGGATCGTTGCTGGGCAATCTGATACTAGCCGCGCTGGGGGACTTCCGGCGCAAGGCGCGGCTGCTCATGGTATCGATATTGGTTCAATCCGTGGTTCTGACCTTGTTCGCCTGGTCACCCTGGTTCTGGGCATCCTGGATAATGTTATTGTTCGTGGGAGCGACGAGTTTCGGGTTTTTCGTCCCCTTAGTGGTCACCCTGATCCAGCATAATGTGCCCCCTGAATTACGAGGCCGGGTGATGAGCATATTGGGGCTAGCTCCGGCTGTTCACTACGTGGGAGCGCTGCCCCTGGCCGCGGCCGCCGATGTTATTTCATGGCCCGTCGCCATCACGATCGGGGCAGCCCTAAGTCTATTTGTCGCCCTGTGGCTTGGAGTATGGCGCCCGGTCTTGCGGCATTTGGAAGAGTAAGCAGGTGGCGTACTTGAGGGTTTGTACGGAACTCACCCAAGTCTCTTATTCTTGCTTTCAGGCGCTGACCGCAGGCCGGGAAGCGCGCTGGATCTAGCGTCTGCAAGCGGTAGACAGGAGGCCCTAAGACCAGAAAGTTAGCTCGTACCCGTCCTCTGGTTGACGGTAGGCAGGCTAACGGTCGTTGGTCACAAAACAGTCACCAGCCCTTGGGCGGCTATCGCGGGCCTATGCCGAGGGGGCGAGTATATGAGGAGAAGGCGGCCGATACCGATGCCAAACTCCGATCGACAGAAAATCTAGATGTATCTGCATCGAGCTACCTACATAGAAAAGCCGCATGTTTGCTTGGCGGGATGCCACAACACCGGGAAGCAGCGACGCCGGAAGAAAGGAGGAAGTTGATCGGCCCGGTGGCGGAGCGAGTCTACGTGGACATGGAGAGTAGTAGAATCGGTGCCATCGTCGCAGCGGCCGGATCTCGCCGGCTATTGGAAGGCGCGATGGTGACAGCGGAGAGTTGCGCACCGGTTCTGCTATCCGAGGATGATGCGGGAAGGCTATAGGTTTGGAGTTGGTGGAGACGGGGGAGAGAGCCTGTCTCAAAAGAATTCTCGGGTATGCCCGGAAAATTAAACGACCCGGGTCCTGCCGAATCAGGCATTTGAATTGATGTTGATTCGGTCCCGGTTTTCTTACTACATCATGACCCTGCCGCGGCCCTCGGCAACAGCTTTTGGGTGGAGGGTGGTCCTGACCAACCAGCCCAGACCCGCCATAGCGTCCGCAGATCGAAGGCAGTTGCCAGTAGTGTGAACTCAGCCCGAACATTCACTAGCCCCCGGAGTAAGAACCGGCGAGCCCCAAGCTGTTCTTTAAGAATGCCGAAGATGGGCTCGATCAGCCCCTTGCGTCGGGCATACAAGCCCCGGGCTCTCTCGGTGGTCATCCAATGCCGGTGCTGGCGGAGCAGAGTATCAGTTGGGCCGATCCATAATGCGCGTCCGGAATGTACGTCTTTGGTGCAGACGCCGTACGCTGGGCAAGCGCGGCACACGGTCCTCGAGGCCCGGTAAACTCGGAATGG
>JAKUQE010000263.1 GCA_022450395.1 Dehalococcoidia bacterium
GTCCAGTTCATCCGGCCGGGGAGCGGCACCCAGCGTGGGTACTGCTTCAACTGTAACCAGCCCACCTGTGGCAAGGAACGGTGCCTCAACTGGATACCATTCGAGAGGAAGATGGAAGAGATGGAGAACAGACATAGACTGAGGAAAGCGATGGATAGGGCGTGATGTTCTTCCTAGCCACGAATGACATACCCTTCCCGATAGCCTTTCCTGCCGATTTCGTATCGGGGGTCAGCATGAACGAGGCTGTGCGGCAGCCCATCGAGTTGCTGTACCCGCACAAGTACCGTTTCAGTCTCCCGTTCTTCTTCCAGCAGACCAGCCCACCAGTGTGGTCGCCAGACGGCGAACCTGTAGCAGGAGGTACGGACATCGAGTTGGTTTCATCTGGCATCAACCAGATCGAACTCGCTGCTCCGGCATCATCGACATAATGGCTGAGAAATTCTACATAAAACAGAATGACACGAAGCCCGTCATCCGGGCCAAGTTGTTGGACTCCGCTGGTAACGTGGCAAACGTGACCGGCGCGGCCGTGGTCTTCAGTATGCGGGTACGTCCCACCGGGACCACCAAGGTAGACAAACAGACTTGCACGATCAACACGGCGGTGCTTGGGGATGTCCAGTATGCCTGGTCCGCGGCCAACACCAATACAGCGGACAGGTACGAGGGCGAGTTCCAGGTGACCTACAGTGACGGGAGCGTCCAGACGTTCCCGAATAACACTTATATCGATATCACAGTGACGGACGATGTAGAGTAATGGCTACTACCACACGGGCGACCTTACGACAGCGATTATCCGAGGCTATCGGAGACTACCATTCGGTCACCAGCACTTCGGCCGGCAACAGTGCTGCGACCACGATCATCAGCACGACACTGCTGGACCTACCGGGCGGCGGTGATGATGACGCATTCGAGGGCTGGTACGTCATGGTCACCAGCGGTAACAACGATGCAGAGATCAGGCGCATCAGCAGTTACATCGCCAACGACTCCACGGTGACCGTAGGACGGGCTTTCAGTAACGCTACGGACACAGATGTCACCTTCGAGGTACACCGCTACGACCCGACTCACAAGCACAACGCCATCAGCAGGGCCATCGAGGAGTTGTCCAAGCATGTGCCTCAGATGATCCGCGACGAGACTATCATCGTGGACAACCTTACGTCCAACGGAGACTTCGAGACATTCGTCGGTGACACCTTCACCAACTGGTCAACCAGCGGTTCGCCCACCGTGTCCCAGGAGACTAGCATCATCAAGCACGGTGACGGGTCTGCCAAGGTGGTAGCGAGTGGCGCCGCCGGCCAGATGACCCAGTCGATGACCGTCAACTTCAACCAGGCGACCAACCGTCAGGTCACCTTCGAGGCGTGGGTCTACGCCACGGCCGCCGATACGGCCCGGATACGGATACTCTGGGGCAGCAGCAGTTACGAGAGCCACAGTTACCACGACGGTGCGGACGAGTGGCAGTTGCAGTCCATCTCCATCAGTATCCCCAGCACCGCAACCGAGGTGACTGCGGTCCTCGAGGTAGCCGATGGGTATACCGCTTACTTCGATAACTCCTGGCTGGCTATCGATCCGCTCTACAAGTACACCTTGCCAACTTCCCTGACCTTCGGGCCGCACTATGTGACCCAACAGGTGGACAGGTTCAACCCCAACGGAGCGTACCACCCCATCCAGCAGAACGGAGTGCCGATGCGGGGCCGTATACTGCGGATAGAGGGGCTTGGGATGTTGAGCCGCCCTACCACCGATAGTGGCACGATAGAGGCCGGTGAGCCCCAGATCAGCATCATAATCGCCTACGCCTTGATGTTCTTCAACCGGCTGCTACTTGCCAACTCAGCCCAGCAGCAGAGGGAACGCTTCTCCCAGGACATGCAGATGTGGGGGCAGGAAGCCCGGAGCCTGATGCAGGAGGTCGCGCGGCCCAAGTTAGGGGCCAAACGGAGCGACGGCACCTGGCATGTGGAAGAGGACAACGACGGGCGGTATCTCATCTTTGACCGGAACAGGTACAGCGCCACCACCGCGAGTGCTAGATAATGCCCCGCGCAGGGATAACCCACGACATCACGATCAGGAGTTATGACCGGACCACCCACCGCGGCTTCATGCTGACGAGGGACAGGTCAGGGTCACGCGCCTTCCGGCGCAGGGATGCCCAGACCATCCGGCCCCGTATTCTCAGCATGGGTGAACTGACCCACGCTGAATTACCGCCCGAGCTGGAGTTGACCTGGTTCCAAGAGGACTGGTCGCTGGGTATCGGCGGCATCAATGACCGCCTAGATCCCAAGAAACTGGCGATAGCCCACAAGATGGACACCACCGTTCCCGGTGTCCTGCGTCCTGCTAGGGAAGCTAACCTGACCGAGGTCCAGAGCGGCGAGACACCGGACAACTACCGGCCCAGCGGTTTCGCAGTAGTACCGATGACCACCGCAGCGTCTACTATAAACTTTGATCTATGGCTGTTCTTAGGGAGCCACGCCTACAAGTGGAGTACTTCCAGCGACGATTGGTCTAGGGAGAGCGAACCACTCGATGCGGATGTCTACTATAAGAACGCGCTGATATTCGGCACCTATGCCGTCGCTCCGGGCGGTTACGCCGGTTCGGACTTGACCGACTGCGCTGCGCCCTACATCTACAAGAACGCTTCCGACACCAACTGGACCAGCAGTACCATCACTGCCGGCCGGTTCCGGTACATGGCGGTGGGCCGAAACAGCAGTGGCGACGAGATACTCTGGGGCGGGAACCACATCTTCAAGACAGCCCGTACCGTGAATGAGACATTTGATGATTCAGACACCACGCTGACATTGGATGCCGCCGCCTCTGGTCACATCGCTGTCAACGACATCATCCTACTGGGCGTATTAGGCGCACAAGAAACCATGCTGGTCACAGCGGTATCCAGTTCAGACCTAACGGTGGTGCGAGGCTACGGCAGCGCAGCTAGGGCGCACAGTTCTGGGGCCATCATCAGCCTCTACCAGCCCCATGTGATCAAGAGCAGCGCCGATGCCAGCAACACTGGCTCATGGTCTACCGCCGTCACCATCGGCACGGACGATTCACCCATCACCGGGCTGGTCTTTGACCGGGATACCGATACGCTCCTGATAACCAAGACGGACGGTCTTTACTCTTACGCTTCCGATGGACAGGTACGGAACCTCGCTACCCTCTTCCGG
>JAKUQE010000264.1 GCA_022450395.1 Dehalococcoidia bacterium
AGGGACTTCACGGGCGAGATATTGATTTCAAGTACCGATTTCATGTTGGAATTCAACTACTAATGATACCAGAGACGCCGGAGGGCATACTTGGCGCCGGCTTAACTCCTGACCTTGACGCTTACATCAGCGCCCACTAGTATCCAGAGAGCGTCCGCGACTTATCGGGGCTTCGCATATCGACCTAAGGAGACATCCATTGAAAATCACCGGAGTGACCACCTTCCTCGCCCATCCGGGAGTTGGGAAGAACCTGTGCTTCGTCAAACTTGACACCGACGAAGGCATCCACGGTTGGGGGGAGTGTTACACCCAGTCGGACCGGGACCTTCAAATAGTGGCTCATGTCGATCAACTGGAGCGGTACCTGGTGGGCCGGGACCCTTTCAACATCAAGCACTTCACCCAGGTGGCTTACGACGACATCGCCGGCCGGCGCGGAGCGATGGATTTTTATTGCGCGATAAGCGGCCTGGAGCAGGCCATGTGGGACATAACCGGCAAGAAGCTGGGAGTCCCTGTGCATCAATTGTTGGGCGGAGCTTGCCGGAACAAGATAAGGGTCTACGCCAACGGATGGTCCGAGGGCGCCAAGACGCCCGAGGCGCTGTCCGAAAAGGCATCCCAAGTGATTGAGATGGGCTTCACCGCCCTAAAGTTCGACCCTATTCCCGGTCCCTGGCGTAGCTACGTCAGCCGGGAAGTGGAGGAAGCGGCGGTGGAAAACGTGGCCGCGGTGCGCCAAGCCGTGGGACCCGACGTGGAGATCCTGGTGGAGATGCACCGCCGGCTGGCCCCCATGCACACCGTCCGTATCGCTAGGAACATCGAACAGTTCCGGCCGTTCTGGTACGAGGAGCCGGTGCTGGCCGAAAACGTCGACGCGCTGGCGGCGGTCAAGCGGGAGATCAACATCCCCATCGTCACCGGGGAAGAGCTGTACACCAAATTCGAATTCCGGGAGATCTTCGAGAAGCAGGCCGCCGACATCATCAACCCGGACGTGTGCAACGTTGGCGGTATCCTGGAACTGAAAGAGATCGCGGCCATGGCCGAGCCCTACTACGTGGTGGTGTCACCCCACAACTACAACAGCACCACGGTGGGATTGGCGGCGACCCTGCAGGTGTCCACCAACATACCCAACTTCCTCATCACCGAGTATTTCGTGAACCTGGAAAGCTTCGGCCAGGAGATCGCCCACAATCCTTTCCAGGTCAAGGACGGGTATATAAGCATCCCCCAAGGCCCCGGCTTGGGCATCGAGTTGAACGAGGATGCCCTGAAGCAGCACCCCTACCAGCCCTTCCCGGCTCGGTCACCCCGCCAGTTTTACGAGGAGGGGCCGTAAATCTCCCCACCCCCCCTTTTATGAAAGGGGGGCTACTCGCGATCGTTACCAATGTCGCCCCTGTTTTGAGCCTAGCTGTGAGGCTCAGAAATTTTGTTTGAAGTTAAAAAGCACCGGCAGATTTGGTCCGTTCACTTCGCCGGTCCCGCATAACGATCGGAACAATCGACCGAGACAAGCGGCCCACCAAACCGGCTCGGAACTCCTCAGCTGAATCTTGCAGTAGTTTTCGACTTATTCCGGGTTTACGAACGACCTCGTCAGCCATGTGTGTAGTGGTGCCTGCCATGAGAACCAATCGACTATCGATCTCATCGTCATCTAGTCCGTTAGCTATGAGGACGATCATGTCCGCACTCAAGAGCCTTTCCCGGACTTGGTAAAAGACATCGCCTGCGACGGTTTCTAAGAAAAACCACTCTTCCAGATCCGTTGGGGAGGGGAACCTCACGCCAGGTTTTGAGATTGCCGCCTCGGAATAGAAGGCTCTGATATCGGCTACGAGATGACGTAGCAACTGGGGCATCGGATGATTATAGCCATCCGGAACCTTCATGCCGGCGTCGACCGAGAATGTCACCAAGATTTCAAGCATCTCGCCGATCGAATCGGCGCCCTTACCGCTCGTTCCGACGGTAGTTCGGCCTCGTACGCGAAGTCCTTCATCGAACCAAGGCCGCAGCAGTTGAGCTTCTGTACGCAGTTGAGCCTTTAAATATTCTGACTGGGTATTTGGTTCTACGGTAGGGAAAGTCACTGGGCAGGACCAACCCTCTTCGGAAGGGATATCGTCGCCGTTGACGTTGTCGGGATAGTCGATCAACGCGGGAGCGGTAGGTTGATCCACCAATCCCAACGTTTGGCGCAACACGTCTAATTGGACATCTGGGCGGTTTGGCGGACCCAGCGGCCGGCCAAATGGGAACGGCACCCACAATGCCCGAGGCGGCCGTACCGCCTCTGTAACTGGTCTGATTAAGCTCACCTGGACCGTCGCGATACCGGCTCCACCGTCTTTCTCGGCTCGTTCTATATATTGTGACAGCACGCCCACGGCGTAGGTGCAACCGGGTCAAACAGGGATGAGGAGGACTAGATTGACGTTGTCTCCGATAAGGAGTTGTGAAACCTCTGTCGCGGCAGGCTCCATCCGTTCCGGCGCAGTTGATCCCATGAAAGAATAATGCCAATCCGCGACAGAGCCTATTTCCTGCAAGTCGATCAAGGTTCTCAGGTGGTCCAGCGGAAAACACACGTTCACATCTTGTTGGTATGCACTGCGGTCAAAATTTGTGCTGGAATGTGTCATCGCCAGATCTTTATAGTCGATATCGCCGGGTATGATTCGATAATCTCCCTCGTGGCCCGTAAACGGCCGGTCGTCGAACCGATGGATCGCAGCCGTCGTTACGATGGCGATCCGGGCATCGATCAACTTCGGAGCTTCAACCCAAGGTGTCTGTTTAAAAGGCGCCGAATATCTTCCATCTAGCCGCTCCTTTAGACTAGCTTGTTCATTTGCATGAATATCTTCCCAACGGACCATATGTAGCGCCTCTCGCTTGTGATTGATCGAAGGTGGACAAGAAGTAGATTTACCAAGAAACGATCGAACTGAACGATTATACATCCTGGGGTAAGACGCACTTTTGTGGCGTTTGACGGGATTCGGGGCAGGTGCTAACGTTCCCCCATCACCCGGGAATCTCATATTAGATAGCTACGTATTGGAGCGATCGATTGTCACACATCGTGTTGCGCTGCCCCCGTTGCGGCCGAACCCGCCCGGCCGAGATGGCAACGGACGTCTGTCGCGACTGC
>JAKUQE010000265.1 GCA_022450395.1 Dehalococcoidia bacterium
TCCACCGAGATCAACTCGATAGCCTCGGCGGCGATGTAGTGGTCCTGGGCTACGACGATGGCGACGCCCTGCCCGGCGTAGCACACTTTGTCCTTGGCCAGAACGGGATGGGTAGGCGGGTTCATCTCTTGAATCATCTGCTCGCCCGCCATGGGCCTTGAGGGTATATCCTCCAAGGTACCGGCGATGTCCGAGGCCGTCAGCACTTCGACCACACCCGGAAGGTCGCGGGCGGCGGAGACGTCAATCGCCCTGATGCGGGCGTGAGTGTAGTCGCTTCGGAGCACGGCGGAGTAGAGCATGCCGGGCAGCGACACGTCGTCCAGGAATCGGCCTTGACCGGTCACCAACGGAGCGTCTTCGAACCGCTTTACGGGCTGGCCTACGTAGGTCATCACACATCTCCCGGCGTCTAGCTTTGACGGCTATGATAGCCATGGGGCGTTTGGGAAGCAAATCTGTGATCGCCACAGAGACACAGAGGGACGGAGATTTTTTTGGGTGGGTGGGGCGATGTTTCGGGATTGGGTTAAACTAGCGGCGAATAAATCGGGTTTATGACGACTTGTACATCATCCAGTTAATCGTGATGGATGCAAGTCACCCCCATCCCTTCGTCCTTCCACCGAAGGATCAGGGCAGGCTCTAACCTTCCGCCGTCGAGGGGGAAGGGATTTGTCCTCGCCCCCTTTACGGGGGAGAGTTAGAGAGGGGGCTGGTCCATGCATCAAGATTATCTAGAAACAGTACTGGGTTTAAAGGGAGCAAATATGCAGGAAAAACCGTTGGCGGGAAAGGTTGCAATCGTTACCGGCGCGGGCAGTCCCATCGGGCTGGGCCGGGCCATGACCGAGGCTTTGGTGGAGGCCGGGGCGCGGGTCGCCATGCTGGACATCAACGAGGAATGGCTGGAGTCGACGGCCAACGACATCCGCGAGATCGGCGGCGACGATTGCGTGCTCCCCATCATTTCCGACGTGTCCAGTCCCGATGACGCCAAAGCGTCCGTTCAAAAAACCATCGACGGCCTGGGCGGTCTCCACATCCTGGTGAACAACGCCGGGACCAATCCCAGGGCCGCCGGATTGGGTAGTGGGGGGCAGGTCCCTTTCTGGGAAATTTCACCCGAAGCTTGGAGCCGGGTAGTGTCGATCAACTTCTCAGGTCCCTTTTTCATGTCCCAGGCGGTGGTGGGCCACCTGATAGCCCAGAAGTGGGGGCGAATCATCAGCGTCACCACCAGCTTCGACACCATGCACCGGGAATATGGCTCTCCCTACGGCCCTTCCAAAGCCGGCCATGAAGCCTTGGTATCGACCATGGCCAAGGAGTTGGAAGGCACCGGGGTCACCGCCAACATCCTGGTGCCCGGCGGCGCGTCCAATACCAACCTGATCGACCCCCGGCCCGGCCTGGACCGGGACATCCTGATACAAACCGATGTGATGAAGGCGCCGGTGGTCTGGCTGGCGTCGGAGGCTTCTTCGGAAACCAACGGCCGCCGGTTCATCGGACAATTCTGGGACGAGTCGTTGCCCATGGAGGAACGTCTGGAAAAGGCCGGCGCCCCCGCCGCCTGGCCCGAAAAGGCCCGTCAAGTTATTCCGCCGAGGTAGGAACTGTTGTGGCTGTTCCGGTCGGGTTGATTTGTACTGTTTCTAGATGATTTTGATGCGTGGAGCAGCACCCCCATCCTAACCTTTCCCCATCAAGAGGGAAGGGATTTGTCCCCGCCCCCTTTATGGCAGAGAGTCAGAGAGGAGGTGATTTGCATCCACCACAATTTACTGGTTGTTGTACTACATCCGCAGTTGTGCCTTGGAGGCGCTCCTGGTGCCGGTTACGAATAGCATCAGCAGCATCCCCGCCAGATAGGAAACAGCCAGAACCGAGAAGGCTACTGAGAACCCCAGGGTCTGCATAAGAGACCCCACCACCAGCAACCAGACGGGCCCGGACGCGAACCCCAGGAAGAAGAAGGCGCTGAACGCGGCGTCGCGGTCCGCATCGGGAAGGGAGTCGGCCACGATAGCCTGGGTCAAAGTCATTCGGGAGCGGGTCACCGTGCCGTAGAGCACCAGGCTCAACAGCAGGAGCGGCAAGAACGCTCCCTGAAAGGCGACCCATACTGTCGCCAGGGCTGAGAGACCAAGGGACAATTGGAGGATGCCGGTGCGGGAAAGCCGGTCTGAAAGCCAGCCAAATCCGATGGGACCGATCACTCCGCCCAGCCCTAAAGTGGTGATGGCCACGGCCACCATGAACGTCGATAGCCCCAAGTCGGTGGCGAAATACACGGCCATGAAGGCCACCATGCCGCCCCCGCCCCTGCCAGCCCCGCCAACCATCATGACCAGAGAAACCAAGATCATGTTCTTGTTCCGAAAGACCCTCAGGTAGCTGGACGTGCTTTGAATCAACTTTTCTCTGCTGGTCGACGCCTGGCTGGTGGCCGGATCGACCCGCTTTCGGAACAGGAAATAGATGAGCCCCATCGCGATGCTCAGAGATGCGACAATCATGAACACTTGCCGCCAGCCCATGATCACCAGCATTGCGCCGGCGGTCAGGGGCGCCAACAGGCTGCCGACATTGGAGATGCTGCTGTTCAGCCCGATTATTTTGCCGCGGGCGTTGGGAAAGTAGCCTGCCAGCATGCTGTAGCCTACCGGGTGTTGGGCGCTGGCGCCGACGGAAGCCACGCCCCGGGTAGCCACGATTCCGCCAAAGGAGTTGACGAAGCCGGTGGCCAAAGTACCCAAACCGAGGATGAGATTGCCGATGCCCAATAGCCAAGTCCGGGGTAGGAAGGGAGTGGCGAACCCGTAGAAGCCCTGGGTTGCACCGCTAAGCATGCTTTGGACTGCCAGGAGCAATCCCAGTTCGGCGTAGCCAAATCCCAACTCGGGCATGATGACGGGGTACAATACCACCATCATCTGATTCTGGAAGTGATTGACCCCATGAGAAACGTTGGTCAGCCACAGAATGATGTTGCGCTCTGCAGCCGAGCCTACCGCTTCTTCCGTGGTGATCGAGGATGATTCCGCTGCCGATTCTTGCTTGCTTTGCTTAGAATCCCCCATTGCCGGTCGGCGAACCTGTTGACCCGCCAAACGTAGGACAGTATACTCCCGCACAATATATGGACGAAAGCGGGCA
>JAKUQE010000266.1 GCA_022450395.1 Dehalococcoidia bacterium
CCGAGGTGCGGGTACCGGGCTAAGCGGAGGCTCCATCTCTTCCCCCGGAGGCGTCCAGATCGCCTTCACCAGGATGCACCATATCCTAGACGTGGACACCGAAAACCGGACGGCCACGGTGGAACCGGGAGTGATCAACCTTGATCTGGATACCTACGCGCACCGGTTCGGTCTACGCTATGCTCCGGACCCATCTAGCCAGAAAGCTTGCAGCCTGGGCGGCAATATCGCCGAGAACGCCGGTGGGCCTCACTGCCTGGCCTACGGCACCACCACTAATCACGTTCTGGGAATGGAGGTGGTTCTGGAGGACGGCGAGATCGTGTATCTGGGCAGCATGGCCCGGGAAACGCCGGGCTACGACCTTCGAGGCGTGTTCACCGGTTCCGAGGGAACGTTCGGCGTGGCTACCAAGATCACCGTGCGGCTTTTGCCCCAACCGGAGGCGGTCAAGACTTTCCTGGGAATCTTCCCTGACGTGGATTCGGCTTGCACCGCGGTTTCCGCGATCATCGGCCATGGCATTGTTCCGGCGGCCTTGGAGATGATTGACGCTCTCAGCATCCGCGCCGTGCAGAACGTTATGGACGCCGGTTACCCGGACGACGCCGGAGCGGTGCTCCTGATCGAATTGGAAGGCCTGCAAGAGGAAGTGGACGAGATAGGGGAAGAGGTGGAGGCCGCTCTCTGGGAGTCGGGTCCCACTCAAGTCAGAACAGCCGAGAAAGCCGAAGACCGGGACATTCTATGGGTGGGCCGCAAGGGCGCATTGGGCGCTTTGGGCAGTTTGGCGCCCAACTACTATTTGGTGGACGGAGTAGTGCCACGTACCCAATTGACCCAGGTTTTGCGCCGGGTGGCCGAGATCAGCCAAGAATACGGCATACCCATCGCCAACGTTTTCCACGCCGGGGACGGCAATCTGCATCCATGTCTTCTCTTTGACGAGCGCAAGCCCGGCGCCATGGCCGCGATCGTCGCCGCCGGGGCTGAGGTGATGAAGGTCTGCGTCGATGCCGGCGGTACTCTTACCGGTGAGCATGGAGTGGGCTTGGAGAAGAAGGAATTGATGCCACTGATATATTCGGAAGAGGACATGGCGGCGATGCTCCTGGTGCGGGAAGCGTTCGCTCCGGAGAACCGCCTTAATCCTGGCAAGATTTTCCCAGATGGCATCTCCTACCTACCGCCGGCCCGACGCCCGGAGCCGGGCTTGTCCATCTAGTAGAGCCATCAGTGCCGCCTCGCGAATTAATTAATATCGCCCATCGGGGAGCGTCGGCCTACACGCCGGAAAACACCTTTGCCGCCTTCGACAAGGCGTTGGCGTTGGGTGTGGACAACGTAGAGTTCGACGTGCATTTTTCCGCCGATGGCCACGTCGTCGTTATCCATGACGACACCCTGGACCGCACCACCAGCGGCTCGGGCTCCGTGGTGAATCAGACTCTGGAGCAACTGCGGCTCTTGGATGCCGGTGGATGGTTCTCGGAGGAGTTCAAAGGCGAGCCTATTCCCACCCTGGCTCATTTGTTAGAGCGGTACAAGGGTTGGCTTCACTTCCATATCGAGATTAAAGGCCGGTCTCCGGGTCTGGCCCACCGGACCGCCGATCTGGTCAGGGGTTTCGGTCTTAGCCGTGTCAGCACCATCACCTCCTTCGATTTGACTGCCTTGGAGGAACTACGGACCTACGCTCCGGAACTGTACTCGGGCTGGCTGGTGCCGGAGATCAACGAATCGGTGATAACCCAGGCCCAAGATCTGAAGCTGGTGCAACTGTGTCCACCGGCGTCCGAAGTAACGGCCGAGCTGGTAAACGATTTGCATCAGAAGGGGTTCGTGGTTCGGGCGTGGCGAGTCACCACGACGGAGTTGATGCGCCAGGTCGTGGACGCGGGAGCCGACGGCATGACCGTGAACTTTCCTGATAAGCTGGACGAGTATCTAAAGGCTGGGTGATCGTGCCGGTGCCCACTATGAACCAACAACTCACAGATCTCGTGGATAGCGGCTCTGTCCTGCCGGAGGAGCGCTTGGCAGGTTACTCCATCGACGGAGTCACGCCCAAAGCGGTGGTTCGGCCACAGCAGCGGCAGGAGATCGTCGAGGTCGTCCGGTGGGCCGCATCGGAAGGTGTCGCTGTTTTCCCCTGGGGTGGGGGCACCCAGGTTTGTTTAGGCGGATTGCCCGAACGGGTAGACCTGGTTTTAGACCTGAGCCGGTACGATCGGGTGATCGACTATCAGCCCGCCGACCTTACTGCTACCGTGGAGGCTGGAATCAGTTTGGATTCCCTCCAACGGGAACTGGCTAAAGGAGGCAAGTTCCTGGCCATCGAAGCGCCGATGCCGGCCAAGGCCACTGTCGGCGGCATATTGGCTTCCAATGCCAGCGGACCCTTGCGGTTCGGCTACGGGTTACCCCGCGACTGGCTCATCGGCATCGGGGTAGTCAACGCCCAAGGTGTGGAAACAAAGGCAGGCGGCAAGGTGGTGAAGAACGTCACCGGCTACGATTTAGGCAAACTGTACACCGGCTCCATGGGCACGCTGGGAATCATATTGGAAGCCACTTTCAAGTTGATACCGCTGCCTGTGGATTCCAACGCTCTGTTGGCTGTTTTCCCATCCATGGAGTCCGCCATCGATGCCGGGTCCCAGTTGTTGCGGCAGGTCTACGCGCCCCACGGGTTGCAAGTCGTCAACTCGTCCATGTCCCAGCGTCTTTCTCTTGCCATGGCCGGGGGTGAGCTAGGGTCCGATTCGGGCGCTGGCGAGCCTTCCCAGGAAGCGGTCATGCTGGCATTTTTCTCTGGGCGCGTGAGGGCGGTGCGGCGGAAGCTGAGCGAGGCTTCCCGATTGATCCAGGGCCAGGGAGCGGCGCGAGTAGAGGAAATAAGCGGTCCACAAGGTTCCGGGCTGTTACGGCAGCTCACCGACGTGGGCTGGAACAGCGAGGATCCGCCCTTACTGAGCATTAAAGTTAACGTTTCGCCTTCGATGGTGGGACAAGTAGTCGGTTGGTTCGACCAGCTTTCAAGTGAAGAACTGTCCGGTGGCGGGAGGCACGCCCAGATCCCCCAAGGTCCGTCGGACTCGCCGCCCGAGATAGTTGCGGACCCCGGATTCGGTCTGGTCCGGTTCCACTGGTGGTCG
>JAKUQE010000267.1 GCA_022450395.1 Dehalococcoidia bacterium
TAGGAATTGGGGAACAAGAACCGCGTGGCGTCGTACTTTTCCAGGTCTTCGTCTCTGACATAGGAGTTGGGATGCTCAGAGAACCAATAGACCTCAACCTTGTCAGTGGGCCGGGCTAGCTGGTCGACCATAAGTGCCCCCTTTTTATCTCTACTCCCACGTGGCGCCCACCGATTTTACACTGTCAGCGGTAACCGTGCACCGGGCTCTCATATCCGAATCAGGGCCAGCCTTTTCGGTATGCCGTAGTCCGGTGCGGTGTAGACCCATCGGGTGTAAAATCGGGAGCGCCGGGATGGGTTGAAATAATACGTTGTTGGAAGATGAGGAGATAGTCATGCCTATCGAGCAGGTTTCGGGAGCGTTGGAACGCATCGTATCGTCTGATCAAGAAGTTGAGTGGTTGGGCAGCGGGTATGGTGGGGGAGCGGTTGCTGAAGGACCGCTATGGTGGAAGGAAGGCGGATACCTCCTCTTCAGCGATATCGGCAATAATCAAAGGTTGAAGTGGGCGCCGGGGGAAGGCACGTCGGTCTTTCATGAGCCTACGAATAACGCCAATGGGCTCACCCGCGACGTCCAAGGGCGGCTGATCGCCTGCGAGCACGGCACGCGCCGGGTTACCCGCATGGAGCCCGACGGAAGCATCACCGTGGTGGCAAACAACTATCAAGGCCGGAGGCTGAACCGGCCGAACGACGTGGTGGTAAAGTCAGATGGCAGCATCTATTTCACCGACCCCGGCGCTCCGGACCCGAGCTTAGACCTGGACTACGCTGGGGTTTACCGGGTGTCCGCCGACTTGGGCGACCTGACCTTGCTGGTCAAGGACTTCGTCACCCCCAACGGCTTAGCCTTCTCCCCGGACGAAAATATCCTCTACATAAACGACTCGCGCCGTGGGCACATCAGGGCGTTCGACATGCAGCCCAACGGAACTCTGGCCATCGCCTCCGATCGCGTATTTGCCGATCTGAGAGGCGAACGGTCCGGTGTGCCCGACGGCATGAAGATAGACGTGGAAGGAAATGTATACTGCGGAGGGTCCGGCGGCATCTGGATCTTCGATTCCGCAGGCAATCACTTGGGAATCATCGCCCACGGCGAACCGGCCACGACCAACATAGCCTGGGGCGATGACGATTGGAAGACTCTGTACATCACAACCCGTGACAGCTTGGGTAGAATACCTCTGAAGATAGCGGGTATCCCAGTGCCATCGGGAAATTAATCTCGCCGAGGATCGACTGAATATGCGAATCTTGCTGATCGCCACAAACCGGCACCAGAGATTGATGAGCCGTATGAACGCCTATCCGGCCCCGATAGGGCTGGCTTACATCGCCGGATATCTGGACCCGGACCGGCACGACGTCAAGATACTGGACCTGATGTTTTCCGAGGACTTTCTCGAGGAAACCGAGAGAACGGTTCGGGAGTTCCAACCCGATCTTATCGGCATCTCCCTCCGGAACCTGGACAACGTCAGCTACATGGACCCTCAGTGGGCGTTGCCGGGCACTAAAGAGGTCATTGACATGGTGCGCTCCATCACTGAAGCTCCCATCGTGTGTGGGGGTCCGGGTTTCAGCCTGCTTCCAGAGGCATGTTTCGATTATCTGGGACTCGACTTGGGAGTGGCCGGGGATGGGGGCGAGAGCTTTGCCCAATTGGCCGACGCCATGGAAAGCGGTGAGACCTATCACAACATGCCCGGCCTGGTTTACCGGGATGATACCGGCTCTATCGTGCGGCAAGGATTGGCTTACTCTCAGTTTTCCAAACCCCCGCTTTTGGATCAACTTGATATGGCCCGGTACGAGAAGGCGGGATTCGGCATCGGCGTGGTGACCAAGCTGGGCAACGCCTTCTCCAACTCGATAATCGCCGAGAACGATACGGCCGCCTGGCGGGTGCTGCGTCCCATCGAAGACGTTATCGATGATGTTCAGGACTTGCAAGACCGCTTCGGACTGCGCAAGATATTTTTCATCGATTCGGGATTCAACGTCCCGCTGCCTTACGCCAAAGCTTTGTGCCGTTCCATCATGGATGCCGGCCTAAAAATCCACTGGAACAGCTACCTGGCTCCGGTGCCCGAATCCTGCGACGACGAAGTGTTGGAACTGATGCGGGAAGCGGGGTCCGGCCTGGTGATCGTCACCAGCAAAGCCAGAGAAGACACCGAGCGGGTAAGTCTGGAAAGCCGCTTGGCTCCCCTGCGGGAGGTGTGCCAGCGCTGCGACAAAGCCGGGATAAACTACACCGTTTCCCAAACATTCGGCGAGCCCGGAGAGACGCGACAGACGGTGGATGCGAAGCTCAACTTCCTGAATGAGATCGAGCCGGCCCTGGCCAATCTACGGGTGGGGGTTAGGATCAGGCCTGACACTCCAACGGCAGATGCCGCCATCAAAGAAGGCATCATCAACAGCGAGAACGATCTGATCCGTCCCTCTTTCTACATAGCGGAGCCGGTCAGAGACTGGATAGTCGACCGGCTCAAGGCTGAGGCCGCAGCCAACCCCCGTTGGAATGTTGTATAGGGGTAGGTAGGCGGCCAGAAATTATCTTGACAACAGATGGAGAGTGTTATGGCTCGAGTACCCAATGTGACTAGAGAAAGTATTCCGGAAAACCAGAGGGCCAGCTTTGACGAGATTGTACAAGAGCGGGGCGAGATACCCACGGGCGGCCCCGGCTCCGTCATGCTGAACGCGCCGGAGGTGGCCAAGCGAGCTCTGGGGCTGGCCTTGTTCCTGCGCACCGAGACATCATTGGAGCCTCGAATCCGGGAACTGGGCATGTTGGTCGCGGCCAGGGAGAACGATTGCCAGTTCATCTGGAACGCCCACGCCCCTTCTGCTCGCCGCGCCGGTCTGCGGGACGACATCGTCGACGCCCTGCGCGACAAGAAAGACCTCCCCAACTTGGCGGCAGACGAATCCGCCGTGGTGGAGTACGGAAGGGAGTTCTTCCGCACCCGCCGTGTCAGCCAGGCTAACTTCGATGCCGCTTTGGCCCAGTTCGGGGTCCTGGGACTGATCGAACTTACCAACCTCTTGGGCTGCTATGCCATGCTGGCCTTCAACGTCAATGCCTTTGGAGTTGAGCTGCCTGCGGAAGGGACCGAGGAGGCTCTGCCTA
>JAKUQE010000268.1 GCA_022450395.1 Dehalococcoidia bacterium
ATAGGGCGGATCGGCCAACCGGACGACGTTGCATACGGGGTATTGTTTCTGGCGTCAGACGAGTCTTCGTTCATGACGGGAAGTGAACTGGTGATAGATGGCGGCAGGACGGCTCAGTAACGCCCTGACTCGTCATGTCGGATAATGTAAGCCATGGACCCCGGAGGGTGAGAGATATGCGTCAGACCGCTGTGCAATTCGAGACCAACAGACTTCAATTCGAAGGAGTGGTTGCCCAACCCGATGACATGGCCGGACCGGTTCCCGGCGTTGTGATTTGCCATCCGGGTCCGCTTAATGGCGGCAACATGGACAATAACGTGGTAGTCGCGGTGTCTGTTGCTCTCGTCGAAAAGGGCTTCACCACCCTGCGATTCAATTACCGCGGTGTGGGAAATAGCCAGGGACAGCACAGCAAAGGGGAGCTGGAGCACCAGGAAGCCCGGGGCGCGATAGAATTTCTAGGAAAATGGCCGGGCGTGGACGAAAACAGGCTTGGACTGGCCGGTTACTCCTTTGGCACCGGGGTTATCCTTGGGAATGCCGATCTGCAGAAAAAGGCTCGGGCCTACGCCCTCATCTCGCCATCAATCGCTCGACTTGAGGGAACGCCCCTCAGGTCCAATGAGCGGCCAAAACTGGTAATCTCCGGTGAGCAGGACCGGCTGATCCAATCTCCCCAATTACAACCAGTTCTGGAGTCTTTTGCCCAACCCTTCTGTTGCGAGTTTATACCGGGAGCCGACCATTACTGGCTGGGGAGGGAGGATGAGATGGCTGGGCGGGTGAGCCGGTTTTTCAGTGAGTACTTGGCGTAGCAAGCCGGTTTCATGAACCCGGAATAACCGGCTCTTGCTCTGCTTGATTCTAACCATATGGAGGCCTGTTCATAAAGCAGAGGAGTGTTCACTAATGCCAGCGTATCTAGGCGGCTCTTACCAACCAGGCAACGCTGTTTGTCTCGGTAAGAGGACGGTGGTAACAAGTTAACTGGTGGCGCGCTAGAGTAGAGTCCAACCGCCCAGCAACCAACTTTCCACGAAACTCGTTGGATTCAAATCGGGTCGATTGCTTGGATGAAAAGAGTGGTTTAGGTGTTGAGCCTCGACTAATACCAAGCCCTATCAAACAATGCGGATTCCGGTATATCAAGGTGTGCTCAGTGGTTAGCGCCCTTCGTTCAGGACGAATAGGCCGGTGGTTCGAGTCCACTCACCCCGACCATTTACTTTGCTTAAAGATGGTGAATGGCACCGGGCATAAAGTCAGTGGCTATACCGGTGCGGTGTTTCCTGGGTTTTAGGCCGACTCGACTTTCCGGGCTTTGAACTTCGGCATTACTTCAGTGCCGAACCGCTCTAGCTGCTCCAAGATTACGTCTAGCGATGTTCCCATCCTAGTGCAGCCCACGTGGACGTGCTCCAGGCCTGGATATTTGTCCTGGAGTTCCTCCAACCGCTCTATGATGTGCTCCGGCGGGCCACACAGCCAGGCTCCGGCCTCAACGGCTGCTTCGATTGTGGGCAGGCCGGCCGTGGGAGCCTTCTTGGGGTCGGCCAAGTCGGAAAGCTGTTGCTCGGTCATGCCCCTAAAGAAACCGAGGGGGGCGAACATCTTCATGTCCTCTTCGAAGTACTTCTTGGACTCTTTGATCCCTTGTTCTTGGGAGTCGGCGATGTAGGTAACAACCCCGATGGTCAAATCACCGCCCAGTTCCGTCTCCTTACCGTAGCGTGCCAAGGTATCGCGCCAACGTGTCACAACTTCGTCAGAGGCGCCTCCGGTGACCGCGCCGCCACCAATAATGCCCTTGATTCCGTGTTTGCACATGAAGTCCATGGCCCGCTGGCCGGCGCTGACGATGGGCTGCCAGCATTCCACCGGCCGGTTGACGGGCCGGGGTACCATGGTAATTTCCTCCAACTCGTAACCCCGGTAGGGCAGCCCCTTAGGTGGAAGGTCGTAGATTTTGCCGTGATGGGAAAAAGATTGGTTATTGAAGGCTTTCAAGATGACCTCCACCTGCTCTTCGAACAAGTCCCGGTTGGCGTCGCTGTCGGTGTTGGTGCTGGGAGCGCCGTAGGTGTCGACCTCCCGGGAGTGATAGCCCCGGCCTACACCGAAAATCACACGCCCTTTCGTAAGAAGGTCCACCGTGGCGAAGTCTTCCGCCAAGCGGAGGGGATGCCACATGGGGGTTATGTTGAATCCGCAACCGAATTTCAGGTTCTCGGTGAGATGGGACAGGTGCAGGTAGAGTAACAGCAGGTTTCCGATACATTCATTGCCCTCCCGCTGGAAGTGATGCTCGGCCATCCAGAAACTGTCATATCCGACCCGGTCCATAAGTTGAGCGACGGCGGTGGCCCGGTCGTATATGGTGTTCAGGTGTTCATCGGAGAACCAACGGTCATTTACCGCTGTGGCTTCCAGACCGATGTCGTCCAAATCCACGTGGCCGGCGTAAAGACTGCCGAAATTGGTGATCATTCTTTCTTTCCTCGAATGTTGGGACTTGCATAAAAGTGCCTACTGCGTTAACCATCCTAACATATAGGAAACAAGCCGAAAGGAATGTTGAATCCTGTGGTTGATTCTGCGCGGCGTCAAATTAATCCCCCGTACCCCGACGAATGCTTGTTCACGTTGCGGTTGTAGCTCCGACATGCGGTTGAAGCCAGTCTTGTAGGGCTGAAGTCCAAGGCTGCCTTCCTGCCCCTGTTCAACCTGGACGAGCCAGTGAGAGCCGGGGAAATTGTCCTTGCCACAAGTTTAACTGCTGGAGCGTTCGACTCTACTCTAGCGCGCCACCAGTTAACTTTTTACCACCATCCTCTTACCGAGGCAAACAGCGTTGCTTGGTTGTTGAAGGCCGCCTAAATAGGCCGGAACTATTAAACCCTTCTACCAGATTGCTGAGAGAAGGGTTTTCACTACCCTTGGTTGCAGGTTCTTTTAGATGATGCAGTTTCATCTGCGGACACCCGCGCGATTGTACCCGAGAGGTTAGGCTCCCTCAATGCTATAGGCCCCGCAATAAAACCTTCACGGGAAAGCAGACAACCGGGCCTCGGCTGGTAAGGCCTCCTCC
>JAKUQE010000269.1 GCA_022450395.1 Dehalococcoidia bacterium
AACCAAACGGATATCTTAACATCCGCCACGCCAAGTCCAACTGCCTAAACTTCGGGCTCGCCGCCGAGCACGAAGGCGGTATCTGCCACCTGCGTTTCGACGACACCACTCCGGCCAGGGAGGACGTTGAGTACGTCGCCTCCATCATGGAGGACGTGCGCTGGTTAGGCTGGGATTGGGGCGATCACCTGTACTACGCCTCGGATTATTTTGAACAGCTATTCGATTATGCCGTCCAGTTGATTAAAGACGGCAAAGCCTACATCTGCGACCTCAGCGCCCAGGAGATGAGGGAGTACCGTGGGACCTTGACCGAGCCGGGCAGAGACAGCCCTTACCGTGAACGCTCCATCGAAGAGAACATGGATCTGTTCCAGCAGATGCGGGACGGGGAGTACGAGGACGGAGCAAGGGTGTTGCGGGCCAAGATTGACATGGCCTCGCCCAACGTGAATCTGCGTGACCCGGTGCTATACCGGATTTTGAATACGGAGCATCACCGGACGGGCGCCCAGTGGCGTATCTATCCGACGTACGATTTCGCCCACGGCCAATCGGATTCCATCGAGAGGATCACTCATTCTGTGTGCACCCTTGAATTTGAGGACCACCGGCCGCTATACGACTGGTTCCTGGACGAACTGGACGTGTACCACCCGCAGCAGATCGAATTCGCGCGACTCAACATCAGCTACACAACGTTAAGCAAGCGGAGGCTGCGTGAATTGGTGGAGGAGGGCTATGTCACCGGTTGGAACGACCCTCGCATGCCCACGTTGTCTGGGTTGCGCCGGCGTGGCTACACTCCACTCTCGATTCGAAACTTTTGCGATCGAATCGGCGTAGCAAAGCGGAACTCGATAGTTGATCTAGCATTGTTGGAGCATAGCGTTCGGGAAGATTTGAACCAGACGTCTCCTCGTGTAATGGCTGTGTTGAAACCCCTTCGGGTGGTCATCGACAACTACCCCGAGGAACAGACCCAGGAGTTCGAGGCGGTTAACAACCCCGAGGACCCGTCCATGGGGTCACGAAAAGTGCCCTTTTCCCGAGTCATTTACGTCGAACAAGATGACTTTCGAGAAGACCCGCCTCGCCGCTTTTACCGTCTGTCGCCGGGGCGCGAAGTGCGGTTGCGCTACGCCTGCTACATCACCTGCGTCAGTGTAGTTAAGGACGAGACGACCGGGGAGGTGGTGGAACTGCACTGCACCTACGACCCCGAGTCCCTGGGCGGCTCATCGCCCGATGGACGCCGGGTGCAAGCTACCTTGCATTGGGTGTCCGCCGCCCATGCGGTGGATGCCGAGGTGCGACTGTACGAGCATTTGTTCGCTACCCCGGAACCCGGCAGCGGCGACGCCGCCGCCGCCGATTACAAGAGCGACTTGAACCCGGACTCCCTCACGGTATTGACCTCATGCAAAGTCGAACCCAGTTTGGCCGGGGCAACCCCGGGCAGCCGGTACCAGTTTGAACGGCAAGGATATTTCTGCGTCGACACGGTTGATTCCACCAACGGAAACCTGGTGTTCAACCGCACCGTTCCGCTACGCGACAGTTGGGCGCGGATCGAACAGGCGGGGAAACAGGGTTAGCGATCTTTGGCGATCGAATACTCTTCTTTCCACACCACAAATGCGTAAAACCCAGCCCGTCACCAACCGGTGATAGTCAAGCGGATTCGATCCTACACCGGCCCGAGTAGGAGAGCGTCCGTCCCAATACCGGGTGGGTCATTTCGAACTCGATCCGGAAGCGGTCATCGGTTTCCCCGATCTCCTTTGTGCGGCCACCTCCGAAAGGAGAGAGCCAAGCAGGGAACCTGACGATTAGCCTGAGAAACGGGATTCTCAGCGTATAGGTCCGGATTTCATAAATCAGACTTCCTCCAGCGCCAACGCGCAAATCCGCCTCGACGCCGATCCCAAAACTCGTAAACTCGATGATCTTATGGTCTCCCGAGCAGATCATCCGAGACTTGAAAGTAACGGGCTGAGCAAAGCTCGTGGAGTTGGAGAAGGTCCTGGCCCAATGCATGACGCCCGAAGCATCGACGCGATTTTCCAGTCTTATCTGAACGTCTCTGCCGCTATGGGGTACCGGGGCATGAAGGAGCCAGTATGAAACCAGCGCCAGTGGCCTGATGACGTTTTTGACATGGACCACTTCCATGGTGCCGCTGATATGAACTGTTGGCTCGGTATAGTGCTTGCGTATAGCGGCATGGAGGTTTTGGAAATCCTCCCCCAATGCCTTTTCGATTGGTGAATTACCCGCCCTGGACTCTGCCAAGGGTCCTCCGATAAGATCTGGCCGGTTTACGAGGTCTTCTGATACACCTGCAGCCGGTGTCGGAGACTGTCCACGATGTATATCCGTCCCTGGCCGTCCAATTTGACGGAAGTCGGTCCCCAAAGCAGCTTTTCCACATTGGCCGATGTTTCCCGGTGGTGATCGCTTCGGGGGTTGACTTCCGGCTCCAGATCGGCCGCCAGACGGGCCGCCCCTTCGTCGGGGTTGGCCTCGAAGTAGGAGGTGGCCCAGGTAGAGGTCACCGAGTCGCCCCGGAAACAGGCGAGAACTTGTCCTGAAGGACTCAATACCTGGACCCGCTCGTTGCCCCAGTCGCAAACGTATATGTTTCCGTCCGGGTCCAAGGCCAGGCCAGACGGGCGATTGAACTGTCCTTCCCCGTCTCCGGAGCTACCCCATTGGGCCAGATAGCGTCCCGACGGGTCGAACTTTTGCACCCGGTCGTTGCGCCAGTCGGACACGTAAACGTCTCCGTTGCGGTCCAGGGCGACACCCCAGGGCATGTTGAACTGTCCGGGACCATCCCCTTCTTCCCCCCACTTGCCCAGGAACGTCCCATCCTTGCTGAACTTCTGGACCCGGTGGTTCAAGGAGTCGGTCAAGTACATGTTGTCTTCCGAGTCGAAGGCCATGGCCGAAGGACGGTCCAGTTGGCCGTCTTGGGACCCGTGGCTACCCCACTGCCCCAGCAGTTCACCCGCTTTGGTAAATCTGGAAACACGTTGCAGGGCTTCGTCGGCCACGTAAAGACGGTCTTCGCTATCGAAG
>JAKUQE010000027.1 GCA_022450395.1 Dehalococcoidia bacterium
GGCGCGGGAGCAATTGGTGAGATTGCTGAAGAAGATGTGTTGCTGTCGCCCGGACTGAGAATGCCGGTGGAGTGGAGCCGCCGCCTGGCGGAAACAATGGGAGCCGTTCCCGGTGATATGGTCCTGCTGATGGCCGGGCGCGGCAAGCAAGTGAACACCTGGCTAAGCGCCATGCGAGATCACATGGGAAAAACCCTGGGGCTGGCCGACCCTCAAACATTAGCTTTCGCGTTTGTCACAAAGTTTCCTCTATTCGATTGGAACGCGGACCGAAACCGGTGGGACTCTTCCCACCATCCATTTACATCGCCCGCGGAAGGCCAAGAAGATTTGCTGGAAGGAGAGGACCTGGGCTCCATCGATTCAAAAGCCTATGACCTGGTCTGTAACGGATCGGAGCTGGCTAGTGGTAGCATACGGATCCATCACCGTGAGGAACAGGAAAAGATTTTTCGAATCCTGGGATATTCTAATGAGGAAATTAACGAGAAGTTTGGCCAAATCCTTGAAGCCTTCGAGTACGGCGCTCCGCCCCACGGCGGCATCGCCCCCGGCATCGACCGCCTGGTAGCGATTCTGGCCCGCACAACCTCCATCCGCGATGTCATCGCCTTCCCCAAAACCCAAACGGGAGCGGACCTACTGTTCGGCTCTCCGGCCCCGGTGGAACCGGACCAACTGAAAGAACTGGAGTTGCGCTTGCTTGGGTAACGTAACCGAGCGGGTAACGACAAGAGCCGTAACAATATAGCAATGTAGGAAGAACAAAAACCGGTAAAGACAACAAGAGGCCCGGGGATGTCCCCGGGCCTCTTGTTGTCTTATTGAATCGGAGCGCTTCGCCTAGACGGCCCGTCGTTTTCTAGTCTTCAGGAACGTATTTACCCTGTCGAGCCGCGCTGGTCAGTCTCGCCCGCGTGTAAAAAGCCAAGGCGGCTGCTTCCGTGTTCTCCGCCTTTCCCGCCCACGCGGATAGAGGAGCTCCCTGAAGACTTCTGCCAAAACTGAACGTAAGCTGCCAGGGCGTTCCAAGTTCGGTTGTCTTTTGATTGATGGCGTTTAGGTTGGCCGTCACCGAATTATCAGGCTCGCCACCGGAGAGGAAGACCACACCGGGGACCGACGCCGGCAGCACCCGTTTAAAGCACTCAATGGTCCTCTCCGCGACCTCGTCGGGGTCAGCTCGCTGGGCCGCCGAGCCGCCGGAGATCACCATGCTGGGCTTCAGCAACATTCCCTCTAGAAGGACCTTTTGTTGGGCCAGCTGGTCGAATACCTCCCGCAGGGTTTCTTCGGTAATCTCGAAGCATCTTTCAATGCTGTGGTCGCCATCGCGCAGGATCTCCGGTTCCACGATGGGCACCAATCCTGCTTCTTGGCTCAAGGCCGCGAAACGGGCCAGGGAATGGGCATTGGCGTTCAAACCGTATGGAGTTGGGGTATCGTCGGCGATATTGATCACCGCCCGCCACTTGGTGAAGCCTGCTCCTAACTCAACATATTCATTGAGCCGGCCCCGCAGACCGTCTAATCCCTCGGTCACCAACTCATCGGGAGCCTCGGGAAGAGGGATAGTGCCTTTGTCGACTTTGATCCCGGGGATCATACCCTGGTCGGTAAGCACTTTTACCAACGGCGTTCCGTCAGCGCCCTCCTGGCGAATCGTTTCGTCGAACAGGATTACGCCGCTGATAAAATCAGAAACTCCGGCGGTGCGAAACAGCATCTCGCGGTAATCGCGCCGGGTCTTCTCGGTGGACTCCACGTTGATGCTTTCAAACCGTCTTTTGATGGTGCCGCCGCTTTCGTCGGCTGCCAAGATGCCCTTTTTATCGGCAACCAGCGCCTGAGCGGTCTTTACTAGCCGTTGCTTATCCATCGATCACTCCCTCTTCCCACTTCTCTAGATTAATCCTGCAGTAAGCATGGCTGTTAGCCGGCTCTAATCACGGCCACTGTTTCCTCGACGACATCTTTATTCCCCAAGATCAAAGGCGTCCTTTGGTGTAACTGCTGGGGGACAATGTCCATGATTCGCTCATAGCCCGTCGAAGCGGCCCCGCCGGCCTGTTCGGCCACAAACCCCAGAGGATTCGCCTCATACATCAGCCGGAGGCGGCCGTCTTTGCGGATCTGGTCGGCGGGGTAGGCGAAGATACCGCCCTTCAAGAGGTTCCTGTGGAAATCGGCCACCAAGGAACCGACATACCGCTGCGAATACTTATTCCGGAGCAAGGCGATGGCCTTCTGTGTGGGCTCGTCCAAGACCTTGTTGTTGCCCTCGTTAGTGCTGTAGTAAAGACAAGTCTCGGGAATCTTAATTTCGGGATGGGTCAGGGCATAGGCCCCAGATTCAGTGTCTAAAGTGAAACCAAGGACGTTGTTCTTGGTCGCCAGGACTAACACGGTGCTTGAACCATAGACGACGTAGGCTGCCGCGACCTGCTCGCTGCCCGGTCTGAGCAAAGAGTCGTCGTTCACCGTCTCGCCGGGCTTCTTCGGCCAGATCCCAAAGATGGAGCCGATACTCACCGCCACATCGATGTTCGACGATCCGTCCAAGGGGTCCATCAACACGATATACCCGTCGCCCGTGTTACCCTGGACGATAACCGGCATTTCGATCTCTTCGCACCCTATGGCGGCGACTTGACCGGACTGGGAGAGGGTCTCCACAAAGATGTCCGAACTGGCCTTATCCAGACGTTGGACGATCTCGTTCTGGACGTTGGTCTCACCCGTCGTACCCAGGATGTCGGCCAAGGCGGCTTGCCGGACCTGCTGTTGGACCTGGCAAGAACCCTCGGCGATCGCCATGATTACCGCGCCCAGGCCACTGTTGTGACCTTGTCCCATTCTCTCCGAGGCTAGGTATTCTTGTAGAGAAGTACGATTCGCTGCTACTACCACACTTCACCTCCCGCACAAATGTTGTTTCTGCCACATCTGACTATATTTCTCTACCAACGGTAGCAAACTCCTGTAGCTGGCTGGCAAGGCCCGGGTTTCCGAAGATTATGCGGAATATTATTCCTTGGTTGCACCATAAAGGTATAATATATTGCAAGCACTCCGGCAATCCCCGTCGAATATTCAATAATGCTTTAATATTCCCCGAAGGAAATCAGTGATGAGCATTTCTCCCCAAACTGGCTCCAACCAATCTACGGCAAGAGTAGATCCGTTAGATCGATTCGCTTTGGAAATCGCCAGGCGGAACAAGCTGGAAGGAGAAAGTTTGCAAAAATTGGCGAACATCTTTCCGGCAGGCGCTACAACTTTGCATAGAAAACTCAAAGGTTGGCTGGAAGAAGGGCGCTTCGATCTGATCGACAAGTGGACCGGCCAACCAACCACTTCACAAGCCGCCACAGCCATAGATGAAGCTTTGGGAGAGCGATTGGCACGGGGGACCGCGATTCGGCGAGCCCGGGTGGCCCGTCTAACGGGTGTGGAAGCGGCAGCCGGGGACGACTACCGGATGCACGCAGCCAGCGAAAGAGGGCAGGCTGCCTACCAAGCAGGGGATTATCTTCACCAGGCCCTGGGAGATGTTGCGGCCCGCTTTCTCTGCGACCGGCTGCGGCCGAATATGACCATCGGATTGGCCTCGGGAAGAGGAGTAGCGTTGACTGTAGACCGATTGGAAGACATGGCGAAAGACCGGCGCGAATGGATGAGCGGGTATCAGGATGTCAGGATATTCTCTTTGAGCGGCGGCTCATGGATGGGGACTTGGGCGATGCCGTTTAACCGGCCCTTGGATGCCGATGCCAACGTTTTCCATTTGGGCACAATCTTGCACGTTTCTCCGGATATTCGGACATACGTCGGTTCCTGGCTGCTGGCGGGTGAAAGGGCGGCCGAACAAGCCAGCTATCAAGGGGTCCATCTTGATCTGGCGATAGTTGGCATAGGCCAACTCAATACGGGGCATCACTTTCTTCGGCCGGACGCGGCGCTGCAACTGGAGAGCATGACCAGTGCTCTGGCCACTATCCGCGAATTTCAAGACAAGGAAGGGGACGAGCAAGCCAGCATCGCCGACATTTGCCATGTCCTGTTCTATGTGGGCACTGGGCAACCTCACGATCGACTGATCGAAGCGATAAACGAGTTGAATAATGTTATGTCTACCCCTCCCAGGAAAACTTTGGAGAGCGCGGAGGAAGTCATTTTGGTGGCAGGTGGAGCACAGAAAGAAGAAGCTTTGTACCATTTTATTAAAGGAAATTGCCGTGATGCCCCTATCGATCCTGGGCGGGTCACCTTAATCACGGATTCCTGGACAGCTGAGCGGATCTTAGAGCGAGGCTGAATCCTTCATCGCTGTCGTTACAAGAATCAGACTCCCAAGCACCGGCCCGGCTTCAAAAACTATAGATTCACGGTATAATAGTGTCCTACCATTGTAGAAACCACCAGCCACGGTGTATATTCGGTGTGTGTTCGATGTGGTTTTGCAGGTTTCGCCCTTTGGCCAAGGACTTGGAAACTCAGAATGGCCGATATGGAGGATAGGCTAAATGCCCCTCTCGGGTATTCCATTCTTGGAGATTATCTCGCTGGCGCTGGTCTTCATGTGGACCATGCGGCTTGCCCGGTCCAAAGGCCGTAATCCGTGGGCATGGTGCGGCGCTGCTTTGGCGCCGGTTTTACTTACCATGGCGACCGGCAACGGCTCATGGCAGTTAATCAGCATGGTGCCCATGGTCGCTCTCCTCTTCATGAAGGCTCCCCGCCCTCAAAGAGGCCCAGGGCCCGCCGGGGTTACCTGCCCAAGGTGTGAGGCGGACCATCCCCACGGTAGATACTATTGCACCAGTTGCGGTTGGGAATTGACGAAAGCCTACCCGGCAGAGGGAGCGATCGCTGAGGAAACCCCTCGCATAGCCACACTCACCGAAAGTTTGGAAACGGGAGGGGCAGGGGCTCCACCCACGGAGGCGATAGGGACCGCTTCTGCTCCTGTAGAGTCAACTCAGACCGATGAGCCGCCTGTTATTGAGTCAGAAGCGGAATCAACTGTTGAAGAAGAGCCTCTACCGCCAGACGTCCGACCTGAAGAACCCTCGGCGGAAGAACCGGCCCCCGCCCCCGTTCGCCCATTGGCGCCTCTGGTGATTCCAACTGCCGTAAGCTTGACCAATCGTGGGATTGAACGGTTCAATGAGGGGAAAGTCCAAGAGTCTATCGACCAGTTCACCAAGGCGTTGGCGATGGATTCCAATCACGCCGAAGCCTGGGAGCGGCGAGCGGAGGCCTACACCCGATTAGGCCGAAACGACGAAGCGGATGAAGACCGGCGCCGTCTGGCGGCTATCAACCCCGCCTGATCCAGTTCCTCTGCCACTGTGGGTGACCGGCCCCGGCTGATCCACCTCTCGATAGCGCCGAGGTTCGGAAAGTTCACCACGAACGGCAATATACCGTTTGACCCGAGCCCGTTGAAGGCCTTTCCCTTTCCGATAGTGATTCCACCCGCCCTAAACCGCCATGATGTGATAGCCGGCATCAACCGGAATGATTGAACCGGTGATTCCGCTAGACAGGTCGCTGCAGAGAAACAAAGCCGTTTTTGCCACCTCGTCCATGGATATGTTGCGGCCCAACGGCGCGGTCGCGGAGTGTTGCCTCTTCATGTCCTGAAACCCGCCGATCCCCCGCGCGGATAGAGTGTCCAGCGGTCCCGCCGAAATGGCATTCACCCGAATATTCTGGCCACCATGCTCCGCTGCCAATTGGCGTACCTCGTGCTCCAAAGCAGCCTTCGCCGTTCCCATAATGTTGTATCCAGGGTAAACGCGCTGGGATGCGTTAAATGTCATGGTGACTACGCTGCCGCCGCCAGGCATCAATGCCGCGGCGTGGCGCACCAGGGGCAGCAGAGTATAGGCGCTGACTTCCAGGGCGATGCGGAATCCTTCCCGGGATGTATCGGAAAAACGGCCGGTAAGGTCTTCACGGTTGGCGAAAGCGATGCTGTGAACCAGAAAGGAAATCTCCCCGAAATTCTCTCCTACCTGACGGAAAACTTCTTCCACTTGGGAGTCATCGGTCGCGTCACAGGGCATGGTCAAAGCGCCGTCCAACGTATCGGCCAGCTTGGTAACCCGGTCTTTGACCCGGTCATTCTGGTAAGTGAGGGCCAGCCGAGCCCCGGCTTGGGCGAGGATGCTGGCTATCCCCCAAGCGATGCTCCTATCGTTGGCTACGCCGATAATGACTCCGTTCTTGCCGGAGAGGTCTATCGAATACAACCGGGATTACCTCCGAACGTCCAAGTGCTGTCCGTACCAATTCCCCGTCTGTCGAATGGCGTGTTCATGGGTAGTATATCGGAATCCAGGAAAAGCGCCGGCGAACTTGCTGCCGTCAAGAACCATGGGTTCCTCGAATTCATAGACAAGCTCGGTCATTTCCCGTGCCACCGAGCCGAACATGCCCCTTACCCGGAAATAACCCCGGCCCATGGCCTTCATTCTGGCCTTGGTGCCGGCCGCTTCGAACGCCATTCCTATGAACTGTTTACCAGTTATAGGGCCCGCCCCAGGCACATGCCAAACCTGCCCGTAAGACGCTTCAGAGGAGCCTAGGATACAGCAGGCAGTCGCCGCGTCATGGATGTAGATCAGGTCATGGGGTACTTCCAATTTTCCGGGCCAGGCCGCGGTACGCCCGTCCAATGCTGCTTGGAAGATGGGGCTCATTAACCAGTTAGTGACGTTAGGACCGTAATATTCTGGAAAACGCGCGATCACGACTTTTACATCGGCCATCAGATTGGCGTCGATGAGCTTTCGCTCCAATTCATTGCGGAGCTGACCTTGCTTGCTGGTTGCCGCCAATGGATGGTCTTCGTTCGCGGGCGTCATGCGCAGGGGGCCGTAGCCGTAAACGTTTCCGGGGAAGACGAGACGTGCCCGTGCTTCCCTCGCCCCGGCCAATATATTATCGGTTATCGCAGGCATCACGGTGTACCACTTTTCAAATGGAACGTTGATGCAGTGGTATATCACGGTCGCGTTCCGGCACACAAGGCGAACGCTCTCTGCGTTGGCGCCATCGCCGATGACAATATCGGCTTCGGGAGGTAGGACTCTGCGGGCGCGGTCCACGTCCCGTACCACAGCTCGTACACTCTTGCCTAGTCCCGACAGGACCCCGACGATCGCCGACCCCAACGCTCCCGCCGCGCCTATGACGACGTGCTTCTCTTCCATAGGCTCCTCTCCTGGCCGCCCGGGAGTCCGGCGGCCAAAATCCCTGAAATCGAAATCCCAATCACATGAAGGCCGGAGCCACCCGGTCTAAGAACAGTTCCAATTGCCGTTGCGGTTGGAAAGAAGCGAACCGCAGAATCAAAGTGTCCGCTCCGGCCTCTACGTATTCCGACATGCGCTGCGACACACGTTCCGAGCCGCCGAAGGGTCCCCAACGGGAACCCCAGATGTCGGCTCCGTAGTACCGTGTCAGAAACTTCCCAGCCTCCGCCTCTGCTTGTTTCGTGTCTTCCGTCATGTTCACCGTCAGGTAGAACACCTTCTCCAGTTGGCTTGGGTCCCGGCCCAGGTCAGCCGTCATGCTAGAAACCTGCTCCACTACCTGTTTGTATTCTTCGGGGGTATCCGATATCGAGATTATACCGTCGCCAAACCGGGCGGCCCGCAGGAACTGAGCTTCCCTCGCTTTGGCCCGCCAGTGGCACGCCAAAAGGACCGGCGTCCCTCCCGGCCTCGCCGGATTGGGACCTATCTCCACCTGGTCTAACTGAAAATGCTTCCCGGAGAAGGTTGCCTGGCGTCCGGCTCCCAATTCTCGAACGATCTGGACGATTTCTTCCAGGCGGGAAACCCGCCTTCGGTGGTCGATTCCCGCCGCCTGCCATTCCCGGCGTTGATCTTCGTTGAACGCGCCGCCAACTCCCGCGGCGACGACCAGCCGGCCTTTGGAGATCAGGTCGACCGTGGCCATGGTCTGAGCTAGGAGCACGGGTTGGCGCAGGGCCGCCAAAAGCACCGCCGTGCCCAAACGGACCCGCTGCGTCACCGCCGCCACCGCCGCCAGGGCGGTCAGGGGTTCCAGCCTGGGTTTGGCGGTTAGACTGTCTCCAACCCAGACCGAATCTAGGCCGGCTGCCTCGGCTTGGCATGCCAGATCAAGCACTGTTTCCGCGCTGTTTGGCGGCTCATCACCCAACAAGATACCTCTGGTCGGCAGCAGCACTCCTAGTTTAACTCGGCTGTTTGCCTGGTTCATTTAGTCTTTCGATCGGCGAAGCATATTATGGAAGAAATTCGCCCAAGCTGGTATCGCCGAATATGCATCACTCGCCGTCGGCCTGGTGGCCCACCAAACGTTCGATCAGCCCAGGCTCCATATGTTGGAAAGTTTCCAGGTCATCGGATATATCCAGGTCGAAGCCCAGACCAGGGCTGTAACAGATCGCCACGGAAACCTCCATCGCGGCCGCCGTGGAAAGGTGCTTGCTGAAACTCCTAGGCCCCAATTCAGGCCGGAATGGCAATCCCGCCGGAACCAGTATGGCGTTGGTCCCGCCGTCCCGCCGGGCCGGAGCCAGGGTAATGTTGGTGTTACGCCGGGATGACCGCAGCAGACTGTGCAGATCGCTGGGTTTCAGGAAGGGCAAGTCTCCCGCGATATACAAGGCCGCGACTTTACGGACGGCCAACTGCTCAAATGCCTTACCTAGCGTATCGTTCAGATTCCGGCCCAATTCCTCCATCCAGATGCCATCGAAATTACGGGCCACGTTTTTGATTCTCTCGTCTCCCCCAACCACCCAAAACATATCGATGGACGATCCCCGTATGGCGCCAAGGACCCTTCGTAGCATTCCCACTACCAAGTCGGATCTTTGCTCCGGCGTCATGTGAGGGGCCAGCCTGGTCTTACTTTGGGCCAATGGCTTCATCGGGATGATGGCTACCAGATCGGACGTTTCCTCTCTCATGACATGTTGGCTGCCAAACCCATGATACGCTCCGCCAAAGCTACCTTATCAGCTTCCGTTTCCATGATTATATCTGCGGGAACGGCGTTGATACCCATTTCCTCGATGTCAGACGCCAAGCCGGAGTCTTGATGGTCTATCAAGAAGGCGTCGGTTATACCTTTGTACTGGCGGGCAACGGCCGCGCAGGACACGTCTTCTCCTAACTCTCCCATCATCTTGGCGGCCGGACCCCGCAACGCCGACCCTCCCACTATGGGGCTGACGGCGACGCGCAGGCCCGCGAAGGATTCCAATCCCTCTCTGACTCCTGGAATCGACAAGATTGGGCCAACACTCAGGTAGGGATTGGACGGGCAAAGCACTAGAAGCTTGGCTTCTTCCATGGCGGATCTAAGGACCGGTGATGGCGTGGCCGACTCAGATCCCTCGTACTTTACGCCAGTAACCCGGGGTTCGCAGCGCTGGCGAACGAAGTAGTCTTGCATCGCAAGTTCCCCGGAGGGGGTGGTCAAAAAGGTGCGCACCGGTTGGTCGCTCATGGGCGCGACGCAGTGGTCCACTCCGAGCCGCGAACATAATTCTGCCGTTACTTCAGACAGAGTCGCCCCCTGTTGTAGTAATTGGGTGCGATGGATGTGAGTGGCCAGGTCACGGTCCCCCAGGCTGAACCAGGTATCGACGCCGTATCGCCCCAGCATGTCCAACGTGTTAAAGGTGTCTCCCACCAACCCCCAGCCCGTATCCGGATTGGCCAGGCCAGCCAGAGTATACATCACGGTATCCAGGTCAGGGGAGACATGCAACCCATAGAAGGACTCGTCGTCACCGGTGTTGACCACGATCGCCAACTTATCCGGTGGCAATATTCTGGCGAATCCCAATGCCAACTTGGCGCCTCCCACACCCCCCGCCAGGGCCAGAACCTCTACCGCCATCGCAACATGAGGGTAGGATCTATGAGTAACCTGCAAGCCGAACCAGGCTTAATCAGGACCTGGCGGATGACAAGAGAAGCCATTTCAAAAAGTGGTTCGACAAGCTCATCAAGAACGGTGAGGGTCTTGGGTTCCGCTCGTCCTGAACCCCGATTCCATCGGGGTCCCGTTCGTCCTGAGCCCGTCGAAGGGCCCGGCGCCCGAGCCTTGAAGTGGCTCCTAGGAGACAGCATGTTCCTGCTGGGTATCCTTCCTAGCCCGGTTGGGATGTTCGAATCTGAAAGAATCCATCTCTACTAACTTGCGGTAGGAGCCGAATATCTCCTCCACGTTGTCTCCGACTAGATCCAGCGGGTCCAGTGCTTCATCCGCGTCATCGAAAACGCGGCGTGGTGCGTAGGTGGTGTACCTTTCGACGGGTATTCGGCCCGCTTGGCGAATCATCTGACGGAACTCAGCGGGCCGCATCAGTTGGCCGTGTTGGGCGCCGGCGGATGTGGAGATGCTTTCGTTGATCAGCGTGCCGCCCAGATCGTTCACTCCGGCGTTCAACAGTAGTTGGGAGACCCGCGACCCCTCTTTAACCCACGATGCCTGGATATTGGGTATCCAGTTATTCAGCATGATTCTGGCAATAGCGTGCACCTTTACTACGTCCATCCCGGTGGGCCCGGTGCGAACCCCTTCATCCAGTGACTTCATGAACATGGGGGCTTCGGTATGCACGAAACTCAAGGGCACGAACTCGGTGATGCCACCGGTTTGCTTCTGAATGTCCCGCAGCAGGTCGATATGCCGGACTATATGTTCGTTAGTTTCCACGTGGCCGAACATTATGGTGGAAGTGGTGGGGATACCCAACTCGTGGGCAGTGATTATCACTTCCTTCCATTGGTCTACGGTGATCCGTCCGGGAGATATCCGGTCGCGCAGTTCCTGGTCCAATATCTCGGCTGAAGTGCCCGGAAGACTCCCCACCCCTGCGGCCTTCAATCCCTCCAAGTACTCCCGTATGGAGCAACGGGAGCGGATGGACCCATACAACACTTCCTCGGGAGAGAACCCGTGGATGTGGATATCAGGTAATTCCTCTTTGATGGCTTCGCACAGGCGGATGTACAGGTCGCCTTCCATCTGTGGTGGCAGTCCGGCCTGGATGCACACTTCGGTAGCTCCGTAGTCCCAGGCTTCTTTGGCGCGGCGGACGATCTCGTTTATTGGAAGGAAGTAGCCCTCTTCCTGCCGGAAGTCCCGGCTGAAGGCGCAAAAACCGCATCTTTTGATGCAGACATTAGTGAAGTTTATGTTGCGGTTGACCACATAAGTGACGGCGTCTCCCACCGCCCTCCGCCTGAGTTCGTCGGCGGTCATGGCCATGGCGCTATATTCCAGGCCGGTCGTATCGAAGAGGATCAAAGCATCCTCGGCAGATACGTCCTTGCCTTCAAGGGCTTGGTTCAAAACCCTGGCAACCTCGGGGTCCACCAGGCCTATTAACGCTCCAACATCGGCGACATTGGGGCGGTCTTCCCTATTGGCCGGCATAACGTTGAATTCCCCCTTTGACGTAACCTTTATGATCCGCCAAGCTCTCAACTTGGGCTGTTAACGAAGGGTCGAGGTACCGGTCTGTCTCCAAAAAGTACTCCGGGTATATCGGAAGTCTGGGCCTGAGTTCGTGTCCTTCCGCGCCGGTACGTTCCCGCAACTGGGCCAATCCTGGCCAGGGAGCCTCGGGATTGACGTAGTCGATTGTTAGGGGAGAAACCCCACCCCAATCGTTGATGCCCGCTCCGATATAGGCCTGGTAATCGTCTGAGTTCAGGTTGGGCGGGACCTGTATGTTCATATCCTGACCCAGGATCAATCGGGCAACGGCCACCGTCCACAGCAGTTCATCCGAAGTAGCATCCGGCGCATCCTTCATGGGGGTGTCCGGCTTGGCCCGGAAGTTCTGAATTATCACTTCTTGGATGTGCCCGTGGGCGGCGTGGAGCTTCCGGATTGCCAGCAAGGCGTCGATACGTTCCATCCGGGTCTCTCCGATTCCAATGAGCAGCCCAGTGGTGAAAGGAACTCCCAACTCCCCAGCGATCTCGATGGTCCGGAGCCGCACCCTGGGACGCTTGCTGGGCGCGAATTCGTGGGGGCCGCCTTCTTCGTACAAACGAGGGCTGGTGCTTTCCAGCATCAAGCCCATGGAGGGATTGTAAGGGCGCAGGGCCGCCATCTCCTGGCGGCTCATCGTTCCCGGATTGGCGTGGGGTAGAAGGGAAGTCTCCTCCACAACCAACTTGCACATGGCTGTCAGATATTCCAGAGTCGTGCGGTAACCTCTGATTGCAAGCCACTCCTTGGCTTCGGGATACCGGGCTTCCGGGCGTTCTCCCAGGGTGAAAAGTGCTTCGGTGCAGCCCAGCCGCTGCCCGGCTTGCGCCACTTCCAGCACCTCTTCCGGTGTCATGTAAAGGCGCTCGCCGGCCTCACCGGGGTCTTGGCGGAAGGTGCAGTAGGAGCAAAAATCGCGGCACAAACGGGTCAGAGGGATAAACACCTTGGGGGAGAATGTAACCGTCTTGCCTTTGCCCATGTCCCGAATCTGGGCCGCAGCGTGGCAGAGCTCGTTCAAACTTGAACCGCTCGCGTCAACGAATACGGATGCCGCTTCCCCAGGTAATTCCTCCCCCGACCGGGCCGAGTCTAGGACTTCCCATAAGGGAATGGTTGAGGCACTCATTAAAGGCGCGCCTGGTTTAGCTGTTGAAACGTTCAACACTCTCTAACTCGCTGAGTACAACACGTCTGGCGAGGCTTCAAGCTTCGCATTATCCGTTAGAGTCTGCAGCGGCAGATGGTTCGCTACCCTATCCCTAGGTAGGCAGGAACATATTGTAACTTTTCACCCTGACCCAAGCAACTATCGCCGTATCTAAGGGCGTAAACAAATAGAAGATGTTGGTAGGGGTTTTGCGTGATTGTACAGCAGGACAACCGGCCCGTGGCCGTTAAAGCCCGGCCAGACGGCTTTGGTCTGACGGTTCGGCTCGTTGATAGGTCTTGCCCAGGTACTCATAGGCCGCCCTGGTGGCCATCCGTCCCCTGGGCGTCCGGTCTAAGAAGCCAAGTTGTAAAAGGTAGGGCTCCAGGACGTCCATGATTGTGTCGGAGTCTTCGTTGATCGACGCCGCCAAGGTCTCCAAGCCCACTGGTCCGCCGTCGAATTTGTCAATGAGACTCGATAACAGACGGTGGTCCGACTGATCCAACCCCAATTTGTCCACGCTTAGTTGTTCCAATCCAGCCCGGGCTACGTCGCCCGTTACCCGGTTGTCCGCCATGACCAGCGCGTAATCTCTGGTGCGTTTCAGCAGCCGGTTGGCGATGCGCGGGGTGCCCCGAGAGCGGGAGGCAATCTCATCCAGCCCGTCCGGATCGGCTTCCATCTCGAGGATCCGGGCGGACCGGGATACGATTATCTTCATGTCCGCAGGCTGGTAGTACTCCAGCCGGAACACCGAGCCGAACCGGTCGCGCAGAGGGGCGCTGAGCAGCGAGAACCTGGTGGTAGCCCCCACCAAAGTGAAAGGGTTGATGCGGAGATTGACGCTTCTGGCCGCTAATCCTTTGCCCACCATCCACGACAGGAAGAAGTCCTCCATGGCCGAATATAAGACTTCTTCCACAACCCGATGCAACCGGTGAATCTCGTCGATGAACAGAACGCTGCCCGGTTGTAAGCCGGTGAGAATCGCCGCCATATCCCCGGCGCGTTCTATGGCCGGGCCCGAGGTAACGCGGATCTCCGAATCCATTTCATGGGCGATTATGTGAGCTAATGTGGTCTTTCCCAGGCCGGGTGGTCCGTAAATAACCACGTGGTCCAGAGGTTCGCCGCGTATCTTGGAGGCTTGGATGGCGATGCTGAGGTTGTCTTTCACATGGGCTTGCCCAACAAAATCATCCAAGCGCCGGGGCCGCAGAGATAAGTCTATGTCGTCGGGCTGGCTTTCGCCGGAGATCAGCCGTTGCGCCATGTCGTCCCCCTCCACAAAACCCCATCAACAAAGCCGCGGCCAAGCTCTCAATGCAAGCTCAAATTGAATGAGGCTCGGAGCGCAGAGAAAGGAGCAATCCTTTCGGCCTAATTCTAGGTTAGGGCTGGGAGAGCGTCAAGGAACAAATGGCGCGGGATTCCTGGGGAATGGAGTTATGTAACACCGGTCGTTGACACCTCTGTGGTCCAATCACCCTTCGAACTTCCGGAACACTAGGCAGGCGTTCTGGCCGCCAAAGCCGAACGCGTTGGAAAGGACCACTCGAACGTTCGACTGACGGGAGTGGTTGGGTACATAGTCTAAGTCGCATTCCGGGTCTGGATCCTGGTAATTGATCGTCGGGTGGATGACGCCTTCGCTGATGGTTTTCAAGCAGGCCACGGCCTCCAAAGACCCCGAGGCGCCCAGGGAATGACCGATCATAGACTTGGTGGAGCTGATGGGAATCTCATACGCCCGATCGCCGAACAGCTGTTTGATGGCCACCGTTTCCAGGGCGTCATTGAGTGGAGTGGAAGTCCCGTGGGCGTTGATGTAGTCCACATCCCCAAGGCCTACCCCAGCGTCTAATAACGCCAGCCGCATCGCCTCGGTCGCACTGGCGCCTGACTCCTCAGGCTGCACCAAATGCCCGGCGTCGGAGGTGCAGCCAAACCCGGCTATCTCGCCAAGGATCACCGCATCTCGTCCCAGGGCGTGCTCTAAACTCTCCAGAACCAAGATCGCCGAACCTTCACTGGGAACAAATCCGTCGCGGTTGGCATCGAAAGGACGGCTGGCCTTTTCAGGTTCCTCGTTGTGGGTGGTCAACGCCCGCATAACCGCGAATCCCGCCAATCCCAATTGGCTGATTCCGGCCTCCGTGCCGCCGGCCAAAACCACGTCCGCGGCGCCCCGGCGGATCACGTCCAACGCTTGGCCGATAGCCTGGTTTGACGAAGCGCAAGCCGTGGTGGCGGTAGCGTTATAGCCATGAGCCCCCACAAACCGGCTAACGTTGGCCGCGGCCATGTTGGGCAAGACCATGGGGAAGAAGAAGGGCGTCATCCTCATACCGCCCCGTTCCGCCAATACCCGGCAGTTGTCCTCCAGAGTCGGGAAACCGCCGTTGCCGTTGCCCAGAACCACGCCAACTCGGTAGGGGTTTTCCCGGGAGATATCCAGGCCGGCCGACTCCACCGCCGTCAAACCGGCGGCTACGGCCAGTTGAGAGAACCGGGCCATTCTCCTGGATTCTTTATTGTCCATATACTGGGCGGGATCGAAGTCTCTTACCTCGCCGGCGATTCTGCAAGGGTAATCGGTGGGGTCGCACAACGTCATCGGCCCGATGCCCGGTTTGCCGGCCACCAAGTTGGCCCAGAAAGCATCGGGGGTCTGTCCCAACGGGGTCATCGCCCCCATGCCAGTGACTACAATCCTGGAACGGTCAGATGTCACGCCTCATTCTCCTTGGTAGGTCCGGTCCGTCCCGGAACAGATCCGGGAACTCCCCTAGCTAGTCCTCAAATCAGCGGGCAATAGGTCCGGGTACAGCTCTGGCTCTATCCCTAATATTTCTTCCCTCACTTCCGCGGCCACAAAGAGTGATCCCGTAGCCAAGATCAGATCTCCTTCATCGGCCAGATCCCGTGCCTGAGTCAGCGCCTCGGCCAATGTGGCAGTCTCCGTCACGTCGATATCGTGTTCATTAAACAGGGATGCTATCTGCACGGGGGGAGTGGACCTGGGGTGGCGAGACCGGGATGCGAAAACCACCGGGTTCATTTTTGCCAACCGGCCCACCATCTTGGCGACGCTCTTGTCACGGGAAAATCCTACCACCAGGAACAATCGCCGGAAATTAATGTAGCGCTCCAACGATTCCAGCAAAGCATCCATGGAATATTCATTATGGGCGCCGTCGACTACAATGACGGGATCCCGGCCCAGTACCTCCATGCGGCAAGGCCATACCACCTTCTCAAATCCCTGCTGTATCGCTTCATCGGAGATTGGATGGCCCTGATTTTGCAGCGCTTCCAATGCGGCCACGGCGGTAGCGGCGTTTTCCAACTGGAATCTGCCCAAAAGGGGCACCCTCAGCTGGTAGGTTTGGTCGCGGCCTGCCACCGTCAATTCTTGGCCGTCGATCGAAGAAAGACCCAGAGACCAGGTTACATCTTTGCCCACCAGGATAGAGGTGGCCGATAGCGAATGACACACATCCAGGATAACCGAAAGCGCTTCGGGTTTCTGGGGGGCGACTACGACCGTTCCTCCGGTTTTGATAATACCGGCCTTTTCCCGGGCAATCTCGCCGATGGTATCTCCCAAGATCGTCGTATGGTCCAGGCTTATTGACGTGATGATAGACACATCGGCACTGACAACGTTGGTGGCGTCCAACCGACCTCCCAATCCGACCTCGATGATCTGGAAATCGGTTTTATTCCCGGCGAAGCATTGGAACGCCATACCGGTCATGAATTCGAAGAGGGTAACCGGTCCCAGCCCTTCGTGCCGTCCGACCCACTCATGATGGGGCCAAAGCTCTTCCACCAACCCGCTGAATTCCTCTTCGGAGATGGGGATCGTGTTTCTACGTATGCGCTCGCGAAAGCTGTGCAAGTGGGGCGACGAGTAAAATCCGGTACGGTACCCGGCGGCGTGCAAGGCGGAGTCGCAGAGAGCCGCGGTGCTGCCCTTGCCTTTGGTGCCGGCGACATGGATAGCACGGGCGGCGTTATGAGGGTCGCCTAACCGATGGAGCAAACGCTCGATCCGTCCCAGATCGAAGATCGCCTTTTGCCGGGGACCAACCGGGTGGTTACGCTCGTGGTCTACCAGGGAGAGCAAGAGGTCGATGGCGTCGGGATATTTCAATTGATGCCCCTCCCTACCCAGCTACCGGCTGCCCGGCTAGTGGTCGCGAAGATGGGCGGGCATGGAGCCCAGAGCGATCTTGACACCGTCCCAGAAGCCCACCGATCTAATGAATTCTATGTTACCCTCCAGCGGCCTCGGGGTAAACCCAAAGGTCTCCTGGACGATAGAGGTTTCGGCCACGTTCCTGATCGCAATCATCTTCAATTGGTCCGTGGTTACAGGCGGCCTTGACACCACCTTCTGAAGTATCACCGTGGCGATGTACATCATCCATACCGGCACATGTAGGCGCAACCGTCGCTTGCCCAGAGTCCGGGCTATCAGCGAGATCACTTCGTTATAGCTTAGCTGATCAGGTCCCCCAATCTCCACAGTCTTGCTCTTCAGGTCTTCCCGGTCCACTGTCAACGCCAGGCACCGGGCCATGTCTGCCACTGCGATGGGTTGAAAACGGTTTCTGCCCGATCCGGCCACCGGCACGACTGGTGTTGTTCTTACCAACCCCGCCAGCGTGTTGAGAAATTCGTCTCCCGGGCCGAACATTATGGAAGGCCTTAATATCGTATATGACAATCCACTGTTTATCACCTCCTGATCTCCCCGCCACTTACTATATAAGTAGGGATACCCGGCGTCATTGGTGGCGCCCAGAGCACTAACTTGTATGAAGTGTTTGACCCCGACTTCCTTGGCAGCCGCGACAACGTTGGCTACACCTTGCCGGTTGATCAGGTCGTAGGTCCGGTTTCGTGACTTTCGGATGATTCCCACCAGGTGAATCACCGCTTCAACGTCGTAGAACGCTCCCGCCAACGCTTCGGGATCGCTGACACTGCCGTAATGGACCTCAACCGACCGGTCGGGGAACATCCGTTCATTGCCGGGAGTATGGACCAGGCAGCGGACGCGATGATGATGCTCCTGCAGCTCCCGGACCACGGCCCGGCCCAAAAACCCGGTGGCTCCTGTTACCAAAACCAGCATTACCGCATATTCACCTTATTGGATTTCGAAACCATTTCCTCGTAATATTTAAAAATTCAACCCAACAGAAGGAAGACCTATCGGTCTGGTTATTATAATATAGGACCGAATATCGGTCCGCAATTTGGCCCGTTGCGGGGCCTGGGCATTTCAAGGCGGAGGACCTGTACCTATGGCAGACGACAAGCTACACTTCGGCGCCGGTACGGCCCTGGGGGCCGCGGAAACGGCCCGCGAGGCCAGGTGGATGGAGGAGTTGGGCTTCGAGTACTTCGCCGCCGGCGAGCACTACATGCGCGGTAATCCGCCCGGTCCCACGCACGCCTCGTTACCGCTGCTGGGCGTGGCAGCCGGGGCGACCGATAATATCCGCGTTCTATCCTCTATCTTGTTGACGCCATTTTACCATCCAACTGTTCTGGCCAAATTGACAAATACACTGGACATCGCGTCGGGCGGACGGCTGACCTTGGGAGTAGGAGTCGGCGGCGAGTTCCCCGTGGAGTTCGAAGCAGCCGGGCTGAACGTCAAACAAAGGGGACGAATGACCAACGAATGTCTAGAGGTACTTCGCCGCCTTTGGACCGAAGAGAACGTGTCCTATCAAGGACGGCATTTCCAGTTGGATGACGTAACCGTCATACCACATCCGGCGCAAAAGCCCCATCCACCGATCTGGGTGTCGGGACGCCGAGAACCCGCCATGCTCCGGGCCGCGAAATTTGGCGACGGCTGGATGCCTTACTTCTACGACCCGGATCGATACCGGTCCAGCGTGGCTACTATCACCGGATTCGCCACAGAACAAAATCGGGACCTGACCGATTTCCAGTGGGCCTATTTCCCTTACGTTTCGATATACGACACGGTCAAGGAGGCGGCGGAAGTGGCCGCGGAAGCCTTAGGCGGCCGCTACCTGTACGGGGGTGGTTTCAGAGACATCGTGGAAAAATACTGCCTACTGGGCCCGGTGGAAAGTTGCATCACCCGTATCCAGGAATATATCGACGCGGGTGCCCGCCATATCGTATTCAGCGTCGCCTGCCCCAGGGAAGACCGTACCCGGCACTTAGAGACCATCGCCAAGGAAATCGTCCCGCATTTTAGAGAACGTGGGGTTTGAGCAGATTTCTGGGATACACACACCTACACATTGGCTGCTAAGAATTCACTACTTGCTGTTTTATTTGACTGAATCCGGTATAATACGGGCGAAGCTGGCACTAGATGCAGCAATTTCGCTTACTGATTCCGCCTGCGGGCCGGCTCAATCAATCATATCCGTCAGGTTTTCTTCTTGGGGATTTGAATCTTGACACAGCTGGGCTCAGGTGGTGAGCCTTCGTAGGAGGGACTGTGGTAGTAACGTCAAGAATCAAGAAAGTCGTGCTGTTACAACCGGCGTCTGCCGGTGGAAATTTTGAGTACATCGCCATTCCCCGTCAAGGGATGTTGTTCCTCTCGGGCGCTCTAGCTCAATGGGAGGGCGAATTCCTGTACGAGCGGGAGATCTGGTTTGAAGACCGGTGCGGTGTAATCGACCCCGATAAAGACCTGGATGGCATTGACATCCTGATGGTGACGGCGCTGATCAATGAGGCGCCCCGTGGCTATCAGATCGCCAGGCAGGCCAAACAATATCATCCGGAGATTATTACCATCGGAGGCGGCCCTCAGATGGGACCGCTTACCGAAGAGGCCTTCGACAACGGCGATTTCGATGTTGTAGTGCAACGGGAGGCCGAGGACATCATCGGCCAACTGTGCGACATACTACTAACCCGCAAGCCCGGCGAGCGGGAGGCTTACCTAGACAAAGTGCCCGGCATCAGCTACCTACGAGACGGCCAATTGGTTCAGACTCGCCGGTCTGGCTTGATAAATCCCGACTTTGTGGAGTTGCCGGACTTCCGCTCCATCAGAGACCTGACGGCGGACAATCCCATGGCCGGCGGCGTGATCGAGACGACCCGGGGCTGCACCGAAAAGTGCACCTACTGCCAAGTGATTCAGCAGTTCTTGGGCTATCGGTTGGTGTCCCGGGAAACTGAGATCAAACGTCTGACTCAGATGACGGAAATGGCGGCAGACGGATTGATTCACTCCAGGAACGGAAAATTCCAGGTATTTATCTCCGACGATCTGCACCCGCCGCCTTTGAGAGCAGTAAAATACCGCGACGAGCGGCTTGCCCGGTTAAAGTCGTGGAAAGACCACACCCAAAACATGTACATGATTTGTCAGGCGCGGGCCGAGATCGGACAGGACCCCGAGCTTGCTAACGCCATGCTGGAAGCCAATATCAAAATGGCGTACATCGGCGTGGAGTCTGACAACGCGGAAAACTTGAAACTGGTGAACAAGCGTCAAGAGCCAGGCCAGATGCATACCGACCTGGTGGCTCTGAACGATATGGGCTTCTCCTTAGTAGCAATGACGATAATCGGTCTTCCCTATGATACGGAAGAAAGCATCATGGCATTGGCCGACTGGGTGACTCAGGTCAGCAAGTACCAGACAGTAAACTTCCTCACCCCCCTTCCGGCAACGTCTAACTGGACCGACTTGGTCCCGCTGGACGAAAACGGCGACCTTCTTGCCGAAGGGCAGATGCGGCCTTATCACCTATATACCGGACGGCAGTTTGTTCATTACGACGAGCGCTGGACCATGGCGAAAACCAGGGATCTGTTCGACCAGTATTCGGCCAGGCTGACCCCGGTGGACGACCTGTACCGGCGTATCTTCCGGATCCTCCGGAACTACCGGTTGCGTCTGGCATCCACCAGCCGTGACCTGGGAGACAGCATCACCGCCCGGTTGGCGGATGCCAACGATAGCTTAAAGAGTTGGTCGGACCCGGTGTCAATGGCCGGGCGTGAGTTCGGTGAGAACATTTCCCAACGGGTGGGCGAACTGGCGGAGAAGCTGCGGTCCGTGTCCCAGCCCCTGGCGAACGCACGCCGGGAAGTGGTAGAAAACATCGGAGCCGACATCAGCGAATTGGCCGATTCATTGAAGGATCTTTCCGGCCCGGTTAACGCCGGCAGCAGCGAACTTGCGGCGAGTATCTCAGGCCGGATCAACGACCTTACCGAAATGCTGAATACCGTGATGTCCGATTCTGGCCGCGGCAGGACCACTACCACAAGCGACTGACTTAGACCGGGCTCCGGGATCACCTGAAACCACCGGCGGCACCGATGCTGAAGTGTTAGGGGAGAGGCGGCTGTGACAGTTCATGTGTTCCTGATGGTTCCCTTTACGTGGCTGGCGTTAGATTATCTACCTGGATTGAAATGAACGAACTTCGCCGTGTATTTATTACCGGCCTCGGCGTCGTAAGCTCCTTGGGTCTTGACGTGTCCACCACCTGGGACAATCTGGTGGCTGGACACTCTGGCATTGACACCATCACGGCCTTCGACGCCGAAGCTTTCGATACTCACTTCGCCGGTGAGGTGAAAGGGTTCGACGCCCAGAACTACCTGGACCGCAAAGAAGCCCGCCGCATGGACCGATTTGCCCAGTTGGCTGCCGTGGCCGCGAAAGAAGCCTGCCAACAGGCTCATCTGGACCCCAAAGATGGGGATCCCTATCGGGTGGGCGTCATCATCGGCAGCGGAATCGGCGGCATAATTACGCTATCACAGCAATTTGAGGTATTGAGCGCGCGAGGTCCGAGACGGGTGAGCCCATTTTTGATCCCCATGATGCTGGCCGACATGGCTTCGGCCCAGGTTTCCATGGTTACCGGGGCAATGGGCGCCAACTACTGCCTAGTCTCCTCCTGCTCCAGCGGCGCCGATGCTTTAGGGCAAGCCTGGGAGATGATTCGCCGCGGCCAAGAGGACGTGATGCTGGCCGGCGGTAGCGAGGCGCCGATATTTCCTATCGCCGTCGCCGGATTCAATTCCATGCGCGCCTTGTCGCGGTTCAACGAGAACCCTCAGAAGGCGAGCCGCCCGTTCGACGCCGCCCGGGATGGGTTTGTGATTGCTGAAGGGGCTGCGGTACTGGTTCTGGAAAGCCAGCAGAGCGCCGAAGCGCGCGGGGTCACGCCACTGGCAGAATTGCTGGGATACGGCGCCACTTCCGACGCTCACCACCTAACCGAGCCCGGACCCAGCGGGCAGAGCGCCGCCAAAGCCATCGAGTTGGCTTTGAAAGCCTCAGACGTCAAACCGTCGGACTTGGATTACCTAAACGCCCACGGCACGTCTACGCCATTGAATGACCGCTCGGAAACGAAAGCCGTAAAGTTAGCTCTGGGAGAGTACGCTTACCGAGTGCCCATGAGTTCCACCAAATCAATGACCGGCCATCTTCTTGGAGCAGGCGGTGCCTTAGAGGCGACATTCTGCATCATGGCGATAAATAACGGGATCGTTCCACCGACCATCAATCTGGAGACTCCGGACCCCGATTGCGATCTCGACTACACTCCCAACAAAGCCAAACATAAGCAGATCGACGTGGCCATGAGCAACTCATTCGGCTTCGGCGGGCACAACTCCGTGCTGGTGTTCGCCAACACCGGCCACAGAGACTAACGCCAAGCTTATCTAGCCCGCCTTTGTCCCCGCCTCCCACTTTCCGCATCTTGAGTTGGCTTCACGAACTGGGCTTTGAACACCACTAAGGGTATCGCTACCGCCATCACGATCAGGGCGATGATCTGCGCCTGATTCAACACGTCGAAGTAGGGTATCTGCTCGATGCGAAGGAAGCTCAAGAAGAACCTGCCCATCGAATAAAGGCCCCCGTACAACACGAAGTACATCCCGTGGGGACGCAACCGGTTGCGCAGCGGCCAGATAGCAGCCAACAATAGAAGATCGAAGATCAACTCATACGCCACCGCCGGATGGGAGGCCGGCTGTTGGTAGCCCGGGCTGGACGGGTTGGTGTAAATGAACCCCCAGGCCAGGTCGGTGGCTTTGGCGAAATGCTCCCCGTTAATAATGTCCCCAACTCTGCCGATGGCCATGGATATCAGCAACGCCGGTGTGGTGATATCGACCATTAAACCGATCGGCGGCAGTGGAGCTTTGTTCGGTTTCCCCAGGAAAGGCAGCACTTTGTATAGCGAACCCCACATCGCCAAAAATCGGTCCGAGTTTCGGATAATGACATACAATGCGCCGCCGGCGAATCCGCCTAATATGCCGCCATAGATCGCGATGCCCCCCTGCCAAACGTACAACAGCCTGATCGGGTCGTCCTGGTACATCAGACCCCAGAAGTCGATTATGTGGACGATTCGCGCCCCCAGGATCCCACCGATAATCGCCCAAACCGAGATCGAGTATATGGCATCGGCCGACAGACCCTGCTTGGTGCCCCAACGGACCGCCAGATACACCGACGTGGCCACGGCCACAAAGGTGAAAAATCCGTGCCAGGCCAGAATAAATGGGCCGAATTCGAAGATGTTGGGACCGAATGGGATGGAAATGGCGGCAAGGGTATACATGTTCTAGCTCGCTATAATCTTAGGATTGATAGTTTCAGTCGGATACTCCCGGCGCCGAGCCGGGCGAGATCGTGTGTACAAGGTATACCCGAGCACTAGAATGTTGCAAGGCGTGGGACACCCTCTGAAATTCATCTTCACTGGAAGGAAGGAAATACAACGCTGGGCCCGCGCCCGACAAGTGGACTTCCGCACCGGTTGCCGACTCGACCCGCAGGCGTAGTTCGTCCAACTCCGGAAACTCCTGGAAGGCCACTTGTTCGAAAACGTTATATTGCATATCTGCTACGAATTCGTCACCCTCCAGGATCTCTTCAAGCCGGCTGGTCCGCTCCCCGTCACTGTAATGCCCGGGCGTTAGACGTGAAAACATTCTCGATGTCTTGTCCGGAAACGTCGCGGTTGGACAGATCAGTGTCACCGGGACCGATGGCAAAGGATGAATCGGAGTGACCAATTCCCCCCGGCCGGCCGCGGATGCAGTTCCAGCGGCCAAAAAAAAGGCCACGTCGGAACCCAGACTCGCCGCTATCCCCGACAGTTCCAGAATGGACAAGTTAAGCTGCCAGAGTTGATTCAGCGCTATCAGCGTGGCCGCCGCGTCGCTGCTTCCTCCTCCCAAACCCATCGCCACCGGAATATGTTTCTCCAGATTGATATGCGCTCGGGGTTGTATGTCGCGGCTCTTGGCCAGGCTAACGGCGGCTTGCCAAACAAGGTTAGCTTCGCCGTTGAGGGAAGGGTCGTCGCATTGAAGATGAAGGCCCGATGCCGGATGGAAAGTAAGGCGATCGGCCAAGTCGATGGTTTGGAGCACTGTCCTGACTTCATGGAACCCGTCGGACCGCCGGCCCAGAACCTCCAAGACGAGGTTCAGCTTAGCGTAAGCCGGAACTTCCACGACTATACCGCTCCCCGGATCCGCTCCTCCCAGCCTCTGTAGATCAACCCCCACTCGTCCAGGGTCAAAGTCTCGGCCCGCCGGCGGCCGTCCAACTCCAAGTCCTCCAATAGTTCTCCAACTGCCGTGGGATGAACGCCCAAACCGTGACTCAAGGAATTTCGCAGTTGTTTCCGCTTGGCGGAGAATCCGGCGCGAACTACTTGAAAGAAGGCTGATTCATCGGCTACAGCCACCGCGGGCTGAGACCTAACGTCCAGCCGTACTACCGATGAATTCACCGACGGAGGCGGACGAAAAGATCGGGGAGGGACGTGGCACACGAGGGAGGGTCGAGCATAGTACTGGGTTGCGACTGATAAGATGCTCATTCCACCGGGTTTCGCCAGCATGGAGCGCGCAACTTCTTGCTGGACCATCACCACCAGCAACTCCGGTTTTGGCGCCGCCTCAAGTAGCCGGCGGACTATCGGGTTGGCGGCGTAGTAAGGGAGATTGGCCGTCACTTTGTAGGGCTTGTCCCCGCCCACCAAAGGGACCAGATCTATCGTCCGGGCGTCGCCGTGGACTACTTCCAGGTTAGGGGGATGGTCAAGACGCGCCGGCAATTCAGCGGCCAGCACGCGGTCCATCTCCACCGCCACCACCCGGCCGGCCCGCTGAACTAACCGCCGCGTCAACACACCCCGTCCGGGTCCGATCTCCAATACCTGGTCTTCGGGAACAAGCTCCGCCGCGGCGACGATTCGGTTGAGGATCCGGGAGTCGGTCAGGAAGTGCTGGCCAAGGGCCTTGCGGTGTCGTGCCCTGGATGGCCTGGTGGTGGAGTCATTGTCCCAGGTCTGATCGATGGCATCTAGCGCGGGACCGTCATCATCTTGGTTAGAGACCGCGCACCTCTCTTCGACGCTGGCCACTAGGCATGTTCCGGCAGGTGACTCGGGTCAGGCGCTCCCACGGCACCCGCAGAGCACTGTTTACCGTTGCTCCTTCCGGCCTGGCGGAGTTCGCAGGTCTGCGCCGCGTGGGACCCAACCTTCAACATCATCTATCCGAAATATTGGCCTAATGGTCATGCCTGGGAGAGGCATTCAACCCCGCTATAGCGGATTGCGGGTACAAGGCACCGCTAACTCCCCGTCTAGCGCGGTCTCGCTATAATGTTAGGCTAGCCCTAGCATCGTGTCAAACACAAATATAGCGCTGATTGTGGAAAAGTGCGTGGTTTAGCCTTGTCCAGCCAAACCCAGGCCGGTTGCGTTGTCCCTTACCTAGCCCGGTGTTAGAATTAGCCCGCTCCAGGAGCGCGACATGAAAGTTAGGACCGCCGTTATTCCCGCCGCTGGATTGGGCACCAGGTTCCTGCCGGTAACCAAGTTGGTGCCCAAGGAACTCCTGCCCATTCTGGACAAGCCGATGCTTCAGTACGTGGTCGAAGAGGCTGCGGAGGCCGGGATAGAACGGGTCATCGTCGTCACCTCCAGAGGCAAGGAATCCATCGCCGCCTACTTCCAAGCGATGCCGGATCTGGAGGAGCGTCTGGCCGATTCCGGCGCCACCGCTTTGGCGGCGAAGGTTAGGGCCGCTGCGGAAATAGCCCAGGTGTCTTTTGTAATCCAGGAACAGCCATTGGGTTTAGGGCATGCCGTCTTGACCGCGGAAGAAGCGGTGGCCGGAGAGCCTTTCGTTGTAATACTGCCCGATGACATCATCGCGCATAGCCCCGGCGTCGTCGCACAGATGCTGGTGGTGCACGAAAACACCGGGGGCGGCGTCGTGGCCGTCGAGCCGATGCCATGGGAACGGGTCCATAACTATGGAGTGGTGGACGCGACTCCCGTGGACGACCGCGTTCATCAGATCCATGGGCTTGTGGAAAAACCCTCCCGCCGAGAAGCCCCTTCCAACCTAACCATCGTCGGACGCTATATTTTGCCCCCGGAGATCTTCGATGATTTAAGACGGACTCCCCCGGGAACCAACGGCGAGATTCAGTTGACCGACGCCCTCGTGCTCCTATTGGAGCATCACGAACTTTACGCTTATGAGTTTTTGGGTACGCGCTATGACGGAGGAACACCCTTGGGCCTATTGCGGGCGTCGTTGGAGTTTGGTCTGGCGCGGGAAGACACCCGCCAGGAAGTCCTGGCACTGTTGAAGACGCTGCAGCCGGAGTGACCCAGCCCAAAGGCCGGGCGCTTTTTCGATGCCGGAGAGCTCAGATCACGGGGGGAATATTGTTTCAGTTCATTTTAGCCATCCACATCCTAGCGTCGGTCATCTTTTTAGGGAATCTGATCACGACGGCGTTCTGGAAGGTACGCGCCGATCGCTCTGGCAACCTTGAAAATATGGCTATGACGTCCCGGAGCGTTCTTTTGGCGGACTACGTGTTTACCGGACCCGGCATCGCGACTCTGCTTGTGACCGGAATCCTGCTGGCTGGGCTCAGTGGCTGGGAGCGGTTCCAAGAGCCTTGGCTAGGTATATCTTTGATGCTGTTGCTCGTCACGGCATTCATCTGGGCCGGTGTGTTGATTCCTCTCCAATTGCGCATGGTCAGACTGTCCCAGGAAGGTTTGGCCACCGGCTCGCTGGACCCGGCTTACACCCGCACCAGCAAGCGCTGGTCGATGTTCGGGGGTATCGCGACGCTGCTGCCTATCCTCATCCTGTTCCTTATGGTCCTGCGCCCGTGACCAGCCTCAGAGACCGCCATCTGGCAACGGCCCGCGGTATCAGGGCCGAGCTGTTGGAATTACTTGAGGGAATGGACTATTGCCTGGACTGGAAACCCGAGCCTTCCGTTTGGTGTGTCCGGGAAGTCGTCTGCCACCTACTGGATACTCCGCCCGGCGGCATCCATACGATCGTGCGGGGAGTCCTATCGGGAGAACTAGAAGAGTATGACATCTGGGCCGGCCGGACCAACATGACGCCGGAAAAGCAAGCCAAGGACATGGCACAGTTGCTGGATGACATCAACACCCTGTTTCAAGGGTTGGAGCAGGCGTTGGGTTCGGCGACCGATGACGACTTGGCCGGCAAACCGATTCTGGCACATCTCAAAAGCCGGGGAGTCGACGAACATCGAACCGTGGATATGCTGCTGGAGCGGGGATTTGACGGACACTGGCGGGAGCACCTGAACCAGATCGGCGATCTAAGAGCCTCGCTGGGTTTTTCCTGAATCAGGTTTCCGTGCCGATCTTGAGCAGGGTCAGGAAAGCTTCCTGCGGAACCTCTACCCGGCCAACCATCTTCATCCGGCGCTTTCCTTCCTTTTGCTTCTCTAACAGCTTCCGTTTCCGGGTGATGTCCCCTCCATAGCACTTGGCGAGCACGTCCTTGCGCATGGCCCGAATGGTTTCCCTTGCGATGATTCGGCTGCCGATGGCCGCTTGGAGAGGGACCTCAAACATTTGCCGGGGAATGGCCGCCTTCAGCCTCTGAATAACCTCTCGGCCGTGGCTAACCGCTTGGTCCCGATGGAGTATCATCGCCAGCGCTTCAAGCGGCTGCTGATTTACCAACACGTCTACTTTTACCAACGAAGCGGCCTCGTATCCTTTAAGAGTGTAGTCCATCGAGGCATACCCCTGGGTACGGGACTTGAGTTGGTTGTAGAAATCGGCCAGCAACTCTACCAACGGCAGCGTGTATTCCATGACGACCCGAGACTGGGCCGTATCTGAATCCACGCCTTCCCGCTGGACCATGCCGCCTTGGATATAATCCATTTTTTTGAATTCGGACCGCCGGGAGTGCATCAACTCCATAATGACGCCGACGTAACGGTCGGGGGCAACGATAGTCAGGTCCAATACCGGCTCCCTTATTTCCTTAACTTCATGAGGAGGCGGGAGCTTGGAAGGATTGTCGATATTTGTGATTTCTCCGGTCGGGGAAACCACCTGATAGGATACGCTGGGGGAAGTCACAATGATGTCCAGGTCGTATTCCCGTTCCAGGCGTTCCTGCACTATCTCCATGTGCATCAGTCCCAAAAATCCGCAGCGGAAACCAAACCCCAAAGCCGTGCTGTTCTCCGGCTCGATTCTTAACGAGGCATCGTTCAGCTGCAACTTCTCGAGAGATGTTCTCAGCCTGTTATGATCTTCGCCGTCGGAAGGATAGAGTCCGGCAAACACCATCGACTGCAGGGGCAGATAGCCCGGCAAGGGCTCCATGGCCGGCTTGCTGTTACTTGTAAGAGTGTCGCCCACACTGCAATCCCGGACATCCTTGAAACCGGTGGCGACATACCCCACCTGACCCGCATAAATGGTGTCCACGGTTTTGGGGAAAGGCGCGAATACGCCCACTTCCAAGATATCAGCCACTTTACCCGAGGACATGACTTTTAGACGTTGATCCCGGGAGAGTTGGCCGTCTTGCACGCGGACATGCGCGATGATTCCTTTATAGGAATCGTAGACCGAATCGAATACAAGCGCCCTCAACGGATCCTTTGAGATTCCCTTGGGGGGAGTTATCCGGGCCACCACGGCATCAAGGATCTCTCGGGCTCCTGTGCCTTCTTTGGCGGAGACGTAGAGTATTTCATCTTCGCGGAAGCCGAACACCTGCTGGATTTCGCTGGCCACCCGATGGGGCTCGGCCTGAGGCAGGTCTACCTTGTTCACCACCGGAATCAGGTCTAGGTTGTAGTGCATCGCCATCAAAGCATTGGCAATGGTTTGGGCCTCAACCCCTTGGCTGGCGTCCACCACCAGCAAGGCGCCCTCGGCGGCGGCCATAGCCCGTGATACTTCATAGCTGAAATCCACGTGGCCGGGGGTGTCGATAAGGTTTAACTGATAGACGACATCGTCCGGCGCGCGGTGGTACATGGCCACCGCTTTACCCTTGATGGTGATGCCCCGCTCGCGCTCCAGATCCATCTGGTCTAAGAACTGTGACCTCATGTCCTCGGCGCGGACTGTCCCGGTGAGCTCCAGAAAGCGATCAGCCAGCGTCGACTTACCGTGGTCGATGTGGGCTATGATGCAGAAATTTCGTATTAGTTCTGGGTCCATGCACTATCGATGGTATCACGGGGGAAATACAGCTACAAGGCTGGACGGGCAAGGTTCGAGGGCAAATGTTTAGGGGCGCCCCAATCGCATCTGGGCGCCCCTGATCGGAATCATAAGATAACGCGCTTAACTTGGTTAGAAAGCGCCGTACCCGTCGGCCCTGATGCAGGCTGCCCAATGGTTGGACTCTACTTCCCGCAACTCGGGGGTCACCTGACTGCACTCGTCGATGGAGATTGGACAGCGTGGGTGGAATACGCATCCCGATGGCGGATTCAAGGGACTGGGGACCTCACCGGTCAACAAGACTCTTTCCCGTTGAGCGTCGATCACCGGGTCAGGTATCGGTACCGCGGACAGGAGGGCCTTGGTATAAGGATGGATGGGGTTGACGTAGATCTCATTCCGGTCCGCCATCTCCACGATGTGACCCAAGTACATCACGCCGACACGGTCGCTGATGTGACGGACTACAGACAGGTCGTGGGCGATGAACAGGTAGGTAAGGTTGAACTCATTCTGAAGGTCTTCCAAGAGGTTAACGATCTGGGCTTGAATGGACACGTCCAGAGCGGATACAGGCTCGTCGGCAACGATGAACTTGGGGCTCACCGACAATGCCCTGGCCACTCCGATTCTTTGCCGCTGCCCGCCACTAAACTCGTGGGGGAACCGGTCCGCCATGTATGGGTTCAGACCGACATTTTGCAAGAGATTAGCGACACGTTCGCGGTACTCGGCTTTGCTATCCACCAATCCGTGAACGACCAAAGGCTCGCCGATGATATTGCCGGCGGTCATTCGGGGGTTCAACGAACTGTAAGGGTCCTGGAATATTACCTGCATCTCCCGCCGCATCGCCCTCAATTCCCGGGAACGCATGCCCACCAATTCCCGGCCGTCAAAGGTGATGGATCCTGCGGTAGGCTTGTAAAGCTGCAGGATGCACCGGCCGGTGGTCGTCTTGCCGCATCCGCTTTCCCCTACAAGTCCTAGGGTTTCACCCCTTTTTATCACAAAGCTAACGTCGTCGACGGCTTTGATGTTAGCCACGGTCCGTTGGAAGAGCATCCCCGAACTCACGGGGAAGTACATCTTCAGATTTTTAACTTCGATCAGGTTTTCGGATTCCGGCGCCGGAGCGCCTCCTTGGGGTTGAACCTCGGGGGTTGTGGTCATACCTAACCGTCCTCTCCTGGCTGGTTCTCTTCGGACGCCACCGCTTCGGACGCAACGGGTTCAGGCGCGGCTTCAGATTCGGCGTCAGCGCCGAATTTCCGCGCTTCCTCGGCCACGACTTCCTTTATAAGATCTCCTAACTCCTCGGCCCGGAAACAAGCGGACAGATGGCCCTCTCCCGCTGGGATCAACTCGGGAGTGTCCGTTGCGCACTTATCGATGGCCCACCGGCATCGCTCCCGGAACGAGCACCCTGGCGGCAGATTAACCAAGTCCGGGGGCTGTCCCTCAATGGGATCCAATCTCATTCGGCGCGGCAGGTCCAAACGGGGCACTGACCGGAGCAGACCCACAGTATAGGGGTGCCGGGGGTTGGCATAGATTTCTCGAGCGGAGCCTCGTTCGATAATCTTGCCGGCATACATTATGTTCACCCGGTCCGCGTAGCGGGCCACCACACCCAGGTTGTGAGTGATGATGATCAAGGCCACGCCGAACTCGGTGGTCAGCGCCTTCATCAACTCTAAGATCTGCGCCTGAATGGTCACGTCCAGCGCGGTAGTAGGCTCATCGGCGATTATGAGCCTGGGGTTACAGCTAAGAGCCATCGCAATCATCACTCTTTGCCGCATTCCGCCGCTGAACTGGTGAGGATACTGTTTGATACGCTTGTCTGGATCGGGGATGCCTACCCTGGCGAGCAAGTCCACTCCTTCCCTTCGGGCTTCGGCCCGGGTCATTCCCATATGTAGCTCAAGGGTTTCGGTGATTTGCTTCTCAACCGTGAGCACAGGGTTCAGGGAGGTCATGGGTTCTTGGAACACCATGGCGATCTTGCCGCCTCTGATCCGGCGCATATCGTTCATGTCGATCTTCAGGATGTCCTCATCCTCGAACTGAATCTCGCCATTCACGATTCTTCCCGGTGGGTCGGGGATCAAACGCATCACCGACAAGGCGCTAACGCTTTTCCCGCAGCCGCTTTCGCCAACCAACCCCAGCGTTTCTCCCTCTTCAAGTTCATAGGAAACGCCGTCCACCGCCTTGACCACACCTTCATAGGTGAAGAAATAAGTTCGTAGGTCTTTTACCTCTAATATATTCGGCAATTGACTCTCCTCAATAACCATCAGCCCTAGAATGTCTTTTATTTGAGACTAAAGGGCTTACGATCAATCCGGCTTTTGAACTGCCGGCGTCTCTGTCACTGGTGGGGAAGGGGAGACTCGAACTCCCACGCCTTTCAGCACATGATCCTAAATCATGCTCGTCTACCAGTTCCGACACTTCCCCGAGTAGGCCGGCGCACGATGTTTCACCAATTGACCTAACCACAGATTAGTACGAAACATGCGGAATCACGGGTAACTACACCTCTGTGGCGGGCCGAGGTATTATATCTGACCCTTTGATTCATTGTCCACCCATAAACAATAGATACGGTTCGCCGCCTCATATTCAAGTAGTTGGACATCAATCGCCCAAGCCTCAGCATACTCGACGGCAAGGCTTTGTGGTTGGGATAGCGGATTCCACGGATTGGAATCTATCAAACACCTGGGCAATAGACACGAACAACATGATAGGACAACTATTTGTTCAATGCCGTCCCGGCCAACCATGTGACGTAAACCCTGCCCTCGGCCACAACTGCATCATGGCTGTGTTAGGCGATGCGGTGTCCCGGCTGATCCCGATTACTTCCGATACAGGTGCCGGTGGTACTCTTAATAACCTCTGCGGAATTGGCCAGCCTTGCGATTGGGAGAGATCAATGGCTGATGCATCGAACACTCACAAGGAAAGGGTGCGCCTCCTGCTCTGGGTCCTGGAAAACCTGGATAAAGCACCCGGAGACGAATGGGCGGCTTACGGAAGCGAGACGGAATTGGCTCCGGAGCCGGTGCGGCTAGCGAACGCCAACGTTCTACGGGCGTGGGTCGACATGGGGCACTTGGAGTATGGGCTGTCATTTGGCAATAAATACAGCTGAGGTTTGCGACATAGACGGGCGCCCGTTGAACGGAATCTTTATTTGGGGGGGAAGACATCCCGTGAGAAAGCCCCCAATGCCGCTTCGGATTTGCTTGGAGCAAAATCTCTTGAGAGTTGTCTAGGTTATCCTTCCCCCTGGCATGTTGACCCAGGCGCTCATTTCGTGGGGCTGGGTGGTGGCTTCCGCTTTGCAAATGTAGGACGGGGAGAGCTGGTCCATGGAGGTGACGCCCATCAAGCCCATGGCCACCTTGATCTCCTCCTGCAGGATCTCCAACACCCGCACCAGTCCCGCTGTTCCATTGGCGGCTAGGCCCCAACCCTGCAATTTGCCGATGGACACAGACTTGGCGCCCATGGCTACCGCTTTCAAAACATCGCTGCCTCGTTGGACCCCGCCGTCAACGACGATCTCGGCCTTACCGCCGGCCGCGTCCACGATCTCCGGGAGCATCTCCATCGTTCCCAGCCCATGATCTAACTGGCGTCCGCCATGGTTCGATACCCAAATCACATCTACGCCATGCTCCACCGCCAACGCTGCATCCGAGGCGGTCGCGATACCCTTTAACATGAAGGGAAGATCGGCGTACTCCTTGATCCGATCGATGCTCTCCCAGGTAACCGACGCCGCCCAGACCGGGTTTCGAGGGGTGCGTTGGGAGAAAGGGGTCCAACGGGTAAGCAAAGGACGCTCACGCCGGCTGTAGTTAGCCGTATCCGTTGTGATACAGAGACCCTGGTAACCGGCGTTCTTCGCCCGGTCAATCATCTCCTTAGTCCAGTCCCAATCGCCGTGGATATAAAGCTGGAATATCTTGGGGCTGTCCGTGACCGCCATCGTCTCCTCAAGCGAGGGCTCGGTAACCGAGCTGACGACATGGACTACCCCAAATTCCCCGGCAGCCTTGGCCGCGGCGGCCCCACCCTCCGGAATGAACACCTGCAACGAACCAACCGGAGCGAGCAGAACCGGGATCCGCATGTCATGACCCATGAAACTGGTAGACGTATCGGTCTTGGATACATCGACCAACACCCGTGGCCGAAAGGCGATACGGTCGAAAGCCAACCGGTTCCGCCGCATAGTCGTCTCCGACTCGGAAGCGCCAACCAAATAATCCCACGGCCCCTGCCCCAACCGCTTGCGCGCCTCCTGCACGATCTCTTCATTAGTCACAAAATCGGTAGTCAAATCACCTCTCCACCGTCAAAACTAAAACCCCAAATCCAAAGGCCGGAGCATCGCCCCGGCCTAGTATACCAACCTACATTATATTGGAGACCCGCACTGAGGTCGAACGGGGCGATTTCTGATCCGCCGGTGGAGCCGCCAATACACTGTAAGACGACGCGATCGCATTGTTTGATGCAATGGCCGCCAGCTATATCCAGGTTTTCGTGATGCAGGTCTAGGATATTATCAGCGCCTGATCGCTCAGGGAAAATATCAGTCATTGTTCCGAAAATAGAATTGCCAACCTTCGGCCGCACACTTGGTCATTCCGACACCAGCCCTTCGGCGGAAGGGCGGCGAGGCTCCGGCTTCGTCGCGAGTCCCTGGCGGAGTCGGGAAATCTCAGGTGACCGCTACAACCAGGCATGAGACTCCTCTCCTTACGCCGAAGGATCGGAGTGACACGAATCGCCCATTTTCGTGGGCAGTGGCGCTGGCGCCAACCAGCATGAACGATTCTGAGACCTTGCATTGAGTTCCAATGAACTGGGCAGGTCGCAGGAATTGAACCAGCGCTGGAGTTATATTCGACGATGCAAGAAGTATTACCCCACTCCCGGCAGCAGTTCCAAAGGGGGTTTGTCCAGCAAAGCGCGGCGGGCCGTTGCCATGGGGTGCGCGTTACCTGCCTGAGCCATTGGTCGAAGTGGGTCCAGGAGCGATTCAGGCAGCCGTCGGGCAGACAATACCGGCTATGGCTACCGAAAATGATGGCGGCGGCCAAACTGAAAGCCGGTGAGAAGGGTGACAGCGGGATGAAGGTGCAAGCGGTTAAGTACGTAATCATGGCCCAAGACATGGAAAGAGGGATCGAATTCGACAAGAACATCATTGGGATCGCGGTGAATTCCAAATCGGAGATGTGGACCGAATTGGGATTCGGCAACGCCATCATCGCCCTACACGGCGGCGGATCCGGAGAATCCAGCTCCACCGGGTTGAGCTTTCAAGTGAATGACATCGAGGCAGCCCGTAAAGAGGTGGTGGAAGGCGGAGGCAGGGTATTGAGCGGCCCTTCCGGCCGGCCGGAAGGGCCCATCAGGCTAGCCGATCTGGCCGATACCGAAGGGAACCGATTTATGCTCAGTCAGTATGTTGGTGGACACCGGCGGCCGGGTCGCCAATGACGCGTCGACCCAGGACCGATAAGAGGCTTTCGAGACAGCGCTCCCATAATGTTCTACCCGGCCGATCCGCTTGTTTCCGAGAAACTCAGGTATCTGGACTGCCTAAGTTCCTATATGCGAATAAAATCAGCCTAAGCGTTCGGCGCCATTCCTTGTATGGTGGTTTCGTAGGCCGTCTTGAGGTCTCCCACGGGCAGGGGGGCAATGATTGGCTTGGCCAGTCCCAAAGACCTTAACTCCTCCAATTTGGTTCGGCATTCCTGGGCGCTGCCCACTAAGCCCAATTCATCCCGCATATCTTCACTGATCGCTCCAACCCTGGCGGCATCGTCGCCTCGTCGCCGGGCGGACTCTGCTGCTTCCATTTCCAAGAAAAAACCGGTGAATCTAAAGAAATTCCGGTAGTGGGAGCTTCCGGAGTAGCGAGCTACCTCGCTCTGCAAAGCCGCCAGGCCAGCCTCCATATCAGCGGTCACCGAGACTCGAACATAGCCGGAGATCTCCACCTCATCGGGATCCCGGCCCACTCGTTCGGCCCCATCCCGAACCAGTTGGATAGCGTGCTTCAAATATGACGATGGAGTCCAACTCAAAAGGACCCCGTCGGCCATCTCCCCAGCCAAACGCAGCATTCCAGGCCCCAGGGCAGCTATGTAGATCGGCACTTTTTCTTTGGGCACCGCGTCTCCCAGACTGGCGTCGAAAACTTGGAATGCCGCTCCTCGATGGGTTACTTTCTCGCCCTCCAACAGCTGCCGGACGATTGTAATGGTGTCCCGCAGCCGGTCCATGGGCTTGGCGAAGGGAACGCCGTGTCCATCTCTAGTGGCCGGACCGTTCCCAACCCCCAGCCCTAGTATGAAGCGCCCCGAGGAAACGGCGGCTATTCCTGCCGCCGACATGGCCGTGATCAAAGGGGTCCGCGAAAATATGGGCAATATTCCCGTGCCAGCCACGATCCGGTTGGTTGCGGTTGCGATGGCGGTCAACTGAGTTAGAGAATCCCGCCCCGCGCCTTCGGTCATCCAGATCTCCTGGTAGCCAAGGTTCTCGGCGGTAACCGCCAATTCCTGAATCTCCGCGGGATTTAACTGGGATTCGTTGCCCAGCCGGACTCCAAGAAAAACCATGAGTCACTCCTGTTGTTGGGATCCAGTTAGGATAGACCACCTAACCCGTGAATCGAATACGGATAATCACTATCTGAACAAAAAAAGGCACTGGGGCACCCGGACCGTTTTTCATTCTTAACCGGTCGGCGCTCTCCCCCGAATGATACCGGGAAAATACTGGTCAAGATTCTGTCTAAATACCTGTTTCGGCGTGATGACTGACGTTGCTCCGTCTGCTGCCTTAGTCTAACAATAACGTCCAACTTGGGGCATCAGGCGATGGCCGCGCATACTGTGCTCATTTCTAAGACGCCAGCGACTCTGCCAAGGACACGCCAGTTTACGCTGCGGTGATTCGCGGGAGTGCTGAGTCTCTCGTGCCAACCTGCGGCGATCTTGTTTGCCCATATCACCATATGGCTGGTGACGGGAAAATAACCCTATTTTTTCTTGCCGCCACCTTTGCCTTGGTCGTGAGAGACCGTAACCGTAACGTCCTGGGTGGAAGGGTTCCCTGAAACATCGGTGCATTCGATGGTGATGGTGTACACTCGCCCGTCGCCTTGCCCCGACCGTTCGGATCTCAGGTCCAGCGTCAAGTCTCCAGTGTCTTGCCAGTCAAGGGAGGTATTGCCGTCTCCCTCGCCTTCCACCGCCTCGTCGCTGGTGACGTCTATGATTTTGCACGTGGGTTCGGCGTCATAGGCATCGAAAACATCGACAGAGATTGTTACCGGTATCATCTTGTGGTTTGGCGGCCTCAATATGTTTGGATCAGCGAATAGCTCATTTATTTCGGGCGCGGTGTTGTCTTCGACGGTGAAGACAACTTCGTCAAGGTCAACTTCGCCACTGGGGTCGGTGACGTTCAATGTGAAAGTGTAAGTGCCGACGTCCGACGGGGTGAAAGTTGTCACGGCGATTCCGGTGTCTGCGATGGTGGCTGGTGGACCCCCAGTGAGAGTCCAGCTGAAGGCCAGTTCAGCGCCGTCTGGATCATTGGAGCCGCCGCCGTCCAGGCTAACGTCTTGTCCTTCCCATTCGATAGTCCGGTCCGCGCCCGCGTTTGCGACCGGCGCCTGGTTGAAGGTAAGGACGGTAGTCTCATCAGTTTTTGCGAGGTCAAAATCATGTCCTCCTACAAAGTCGTTTTCCGTGCCCTCAACGGCCTGCCAAAAAGCGACGTTGTCTATCACCAAAGCGTCACTTATTCCTCCGGCTGGGGTCAACACTCGTATCGTTATCGTGGCTATATATTTGGCCGGCGGAGGATAAAGCCCCAACAGGCCGTCAATTACATCGGACTGAAGGCTCATCGTGAACGTGTCGTTGTAGAAAGCGAATGCGGGCTCGTATTGGACCGAAATCTCTACTGTCCCCTCTTGAACCGCTTGTCCTAGTTCGCCAACCACACTGATGAGTAAGTTGGTACCTGGTATAGGAGGTACCTCACTTCTTGTAGCCGCACGCGGCGGATCGGCGGCCCGGCCAACCTCTTCTCTCTCTTCAAACACATTATTGCCATTTGTGTCTATAAACACTTCCCCCTGGTCGAACACACAATTGCCGTTTGCGTCAACGAATATTTCCCCCGGATCGAAACCGCCATTTCCATCTGCGTCCACGAAAAATCCGTGGGTTACAAATATATTGTCGAGATTAGTCAATCCGTCACAGTCGGGATCTCCGGCGCCGATATTGTCGTCAGTCAGTCGGTCGTATACTGCTTTCATATCAGCCAGAGGAGTATTCCCGATGGACGCAAATAGGGTTATCGGGTCAATATCGATAGCATCATTCTCTAAGGGATTTATGCCATCAAACAGGTCGAAAAGAAGACCAGCAACGGCATATTCCTCTCGTTCGCCGCTTACCGGTTCAAATGCCAGTTGATTAGCTTCGAGATCGACGAAGCCACCAGCTAACCTGTAAAGACGAGAGTCCGGCAAACCCAGGTACTCCCAGAGCTGCGTAGACCAGAACGTCCCCCAGCCTTCGACCCAAGAACCTGCCGTTAACGAATTGGCAAACCCTCTATGAGACGGTTCTCCTCCCAGGTTTGGAAGACCGATAGAATCGTCCATTAGCTCGTGAAACATTTCGTGCCACTCCCGGTTCATCGGGCGGTTCGGATGTGTTACATCAGCTCTTGTCACCGGAATAAATACATCCGCTCCTGTTGGACTACAGTTCTCGCAAGCATAAAACGCGCCGCCAACACCGAAGTACGAGAATACATCTATTGGAAGCAGGAGGTCGTGGGTTACTCCCAGGACATCGGTTCCGTACCTCAAAGCTTGCATGGAATGGAAGTATATAACCGCCAAATCATCCAGCCGATCTACAGGGATTGTTACATCTGTAGTCAATGTGGTAGTCCCCAAGTCATCGAAAGTGATGTCGGCTATCTCCACTTCCCCCGCAGTCAGGGTAACCGGACCTGTTTCCGCGCTTACCGGCACGCCTGGGTTGCCGTGTTGGACCCTCAAGATTGGCCTGCCTGACGCGGGGTCGTCATGACGGAAGTTGACTCGAATCGTATAGGTCCCTGGATTGACTGACTCAAGCCCGTCGGGGAACAGGTATATTCCGTTGGAGTCGGTGGCTGTCGAATCTATTACGATTCCGGCCTGCAACAATTCGATTGTTGCTTCAACGAGAGGGTCGTTTATTGCCGCAGCCAGGACCTCCACCTTAACCGTACCTCTTATGCCCTCATACGTGAATCCGTCAACTTTGGTGCCACTCTTGGTATCCGGGTTGGTGACCACCACGTCCACCGTGCCCACCGCGCGGGACGTGGTGGTGGCCGTGAGCTTAGTAGAGTCGACGAAGGTAACGCTGTTTGCGCTTGCTCCGCCGAAGGTGACGGTAGCCCCGTTGACAAAGTCCGAGCCGGTGATGGTGACCACCTTTTCGCCCGCCGGTGAGCCGCCATGCGGGTCCACATCGTCTATGTTGGGAGGTGGCTCCTGGCTGAAATTAACGACGAGTTTGGCCGGCTGGGTTCCCAAGGCCTCGAACGCCTCGTACTCGCCCGCGGCCTCACCAGGACTGGTTTCCCTGGCGTTGAGTATCACTACGATGGCGGTGGGCGCAAAGGAGTTGCCCACTTGTTGGAGGACCGGAGAGCAGTCCGGTGAAACCTGAACCGTGGGGTCCGTGTTAGATGTTACAAAGCGAACGCTGGCCCCGGTCTGAGGGCGGTTGGTAATGTCGAAATTGCCTCCTCCGAAGGCGGGAGGAGCCGCCGCCCTGGCCATGCGAAGATCGACATCGATCTTGCGGTTGAAGTTGGGTTCGAACGCCTTGAACATACAGCTATTGATCGTCGAGCCCTGGGGGAGGGAAAAGCCGGTGAACCGGAACCGCTGTGCTTCCGGTTGGCGCCCGAGGGGGACGAAACATGATCTACCAAGGAACTGGAAACATCCATCGTTCCGCCTTCCAGTTGGTCGGCGTCGTCATCCCCGGCGCTCACTATTAAGCTAAGGGTGACTGGACCGGTGGCGGTCTCGTAGGTATAGCCGTCCACCTTGGCGCCGGTCTGGGTGTCCGGGTTGGTGACCTCCACGTCCACCGGGCCTTCCACCGCGTTGGCCGGGGCGACGGCGGTGATTGTCGTGGCGCTGACGAATTTAACGCCGGTGGCGCTGATTCCACCGAAGGTGACGGTGGCCCCATCGACGAATAGTGAGCCGGTGATGGTGACCGCCGTTCCACCCGCTGTTGAGCCGATGCTGCGCACGACGTTGTCAATGCTGGGAGATATGGCAACGGCGGCCGATCAATATTCCGCCGATAAAAATCGCCGATTTGGGCGTCGAGAGCGACGAAGTAACCGCATCCCGGTTTAAGACTTACCAGGACTACTAGGCTGTTAGAGTTGCACTACCGAGTAACCAAGACTCGACCAAGTATTTAGACGAAAATGATTGCTCGGACTTAACGTACAGTTATCGACTGTTACTATGTGATCAAGTATACGAGGACCTTAAATGGACGCCATTTTCCAAAGTCACGTCAACAACGTTCGATGTGCCGGCCAATGGTACATCACCAATGGCGATTGCACGGACCGGCCATGCAGCGACACATCTGCAGGGTGGCATAGTCTTAGTATCAGGAGGCAGAAACTCGGAGAATCACATCTTATTATCGGCTGAGGTACATGACCCAACGGGAAATGGTCAATAGTAAAAGAGATGAACCAGCCACGCTCCAACCATGCTATGGTAGGGCTGTCGGATGGGAGCGTGTTAAATATCGGTGGGAAAGACAATAACGGCGGATCAATATTATCGGTTGAGATATACCGGCCTTAGACGATCGGGGATTGTCCTTCATGCGTTTGGAGCAACCCACATAAAATTCCGGTGCCGAAAGTTAGCTGAGACTGCTGCGATGCGTCAGCTTGTTGACCAGGTATTATTTTTCGTCTTTGTACTGATTCCTGTATGTACGATGTCATTCCGATCGCATGTTAGCCGTCACTGAGGGGCACCGGTGAGGTAGCAGATCTCGGCCAGAACGCCTTTAGGAAATCAAACTCGTGGCGGTAGATTACAAGTGCCTCAGCAACCGCTAAGGGATGCCAGGGCTGGGACCCTGGCCGGCCGGTAGACAAGCTGCCCCTGCCAACGTACTATTTCCCCACCATGGCCAGCGAGCGCTTACAAGGTCACATAGAACGGTATTTCCCTGATGGGAGGTCATCATGAAAGGGATAAGGATATTTGCCGGATTGGTAGCCTTGGTGGCTGTTGCCGTCACCGCGACTATATTAGCCCTAGAGTTTAAAGCGCAGCCACCGGAAGTCACTGAAGAGATATCCTTCGAGAGATTGGCAGCTAGCAATAGTTCTCCCAGTCCTTCCCTTAAGTTCTACTCGAAAACGACGGAAGGAACCGATGATAAATCCTCTAAGTTCTACTCGAAACCAACGGAAGGAACCGGTGATAAATCCTCCGAAAGATCGCCTGCCAGCAATAATTCTGCCGGCCATTCCGAGGGTATCCAGGTCCACGGCCACTGGACCATTGAGGTACGGGAGCCCGACGGCGCGTTAGTAAGCCGCCAGGAGTTCGATAACGACCTGCAAGCCGGTGGCGCTAAACGCCTGTCAATGGTCTTGGGTCGCAGAAGTAGTGTGGGAAAATGGTGGATCACTATGTCAGATATAGGCGTGACTGCAAGAGGGGCGTGTCTCCTGCCTGATGGTAGCCCTGTTAGTTGTACAATCATCGAAGGGCCGGATCTGGGAGTCGCTCCGAGTGCTTTCTTCCCCAACCTCACGGTACAGGTCCCAGAATCAGGTCCTAACCAGGATAAATTGGTCCTCAGCGGGACGGTTACTGCTGCACGGGATGGGTATATCACTAGGGTACAATCAAATTTTAGGACTTGTCCCGCATCCGTCGCCCCCGCGGATTGTCCTGCTTCTTTGGAAGTTGACGTAGAAGACGGTAGCGTTTTTAGTACTACGGATTTCAACGACGTCCGAGTGCGGACTGGCCAGCAAATATTAACCACCGTAGTGTTCAGTTTCTCCTAGAAATTACCCAACGGATAACGGACGAAAATTGGCTCCCTTAGAGCTAGTGAGCTTAACGTCGATCAGCCGGATTGGACAGCAACGTTTGTTGGCGTCATTTTCCGTTCTCGCGATGTCGATGCTAGCTATAGTGCTATGGGCATCGTTTCCGGAATCAGTGTCGGGGCAAGGGCTGCCTCCCATTGAAATCTTGATTCAGGAAGAAATCACCGTAACCGACACGACGTCCACGCTGATGCCCATCGAATTACTAGTGCAAGAAAGTGTTCAAGTCACGGCCGCGGTACTAATCTCACCTCCGATAGAGATAATCGTTCAAGAGACAGTTACCGTGGATGATTCAGTAAGGGATTTGTCAGGAATAGGACTGGCTCCCATCGAGATAATCGTTCACGAGACAGTTACCGTGGATGATTCAGTAAGGGATTTGTCAGGAATAGGACTGGCTCCCATCGAGATAATCGTTCACGAGACAGTTACCGTGGATGATTCAGTAAGGGATTTGTCAGGAATAGGACTGGCTCCCATCGAGATAATCGTTCACGA
>JAKUQE010000270.1 GCA_022450395.1 Dehalococcoidia bacterium
TACGACTTTCGGCGTATCCCTTCGGACTTGATCAACCAACGGTTGGAGGAAATCACTAAGGTAGAGGGTGTCACCGCGGAGACCGATGCCCTCCGCCTAGTATCCCGCTACGCCGCGGGCAGTCTACGTGACGCCGAGAACCTGTTGGAACAGCTGGCGATCTCCTATTCCGAAGGTGTCGGCATCAAGCAGGTAGAAGAACTCCTCGGATTGGGCCACAGTGAAAGATGGCTGGACCTGGTGACCTGCCTGCTGACCGGGAACGCTTCCGGGGCCTTGGGCGTCATCAACCAGGCCGCCTGGGACGGTACGGACCTCCGCCAGCTTCACCGGCAAACCCTGGAGCTTATGCGCGCCGCCATGCTCATCCAATGGGGCTCCGGAGGGCCATCCGGGCCGGAAGCGCAGGTAGACTTGCCGGAGGATACGTTGTCACAGATGCGGCAATTGGTGGATCAATTGCCTGGCTGGCGAATCATCAGGGCTTTGAAGCTTTGGGGCGAAGTAAACATGCGATACGACGCTCCGTCCACCCTTCCGCTGGAGATGGCGTCGGTGGAGATCTGCGACCATGAGACGGCGGCCCAATCCCAGCCAGCGCCCGCCCAAGCCCCGGCGGCGGCCAGCACACCGGCGGCCCAATCCCAGCCGGCGCCCGCCCAAGCCCCGGCGCCGGCCGCACCTAGGGCACGGCCCAACAGGCAAAATCCAGCGCCGTCGGCCAGGGCCCCGGAACCCAGGCCGCCGGACCGCGCCCAGCCTGCTCCCGCCGGCCAACGCGGCGAAACACCAATGCCCGCCGCAAACCGTCCGGAGCCGTCGCCGGTCCCCGCCCCGGAACCCGGCAGTATCGCCGCCAACTGGGCGGCAACGGTCAAGACCCTGGGCCGGCACAAGGGCAAAAAATTCAATCTGGGCGCGCTGATGCGCGACTGCCGGTCCGACGCGATCACCATAGAAGGCGACACCCTTGTTTTGGCCTTCGCCCATCGGGCCAACATGGAACGCATGCAGGAAGAACTGGCGGATCCGGTTGGAAAACAGCAAGTTGACGCCGTGGTGAGCGAAAACTTCGGTGGGGCGTATACCCTAAGGCTTACCCTGCTAGAGGATAGGGGCGAAAACAGCAACGGCCCCGGCAACTCTCAAAATAGCCCACTGGTTCGCGTCGCCCTGGGAATGGGCGCAAGAATCATCGAGGAGGTTGTAGAATGAACCGCAACATGATGCGCCAAGCCCAACGGTTGCAGGCTCAACTACAGAAGATCCAAGAGGAACTGGAAACCCTCACCGTTGAAGGCACTGCCGGCGGCGGCGTGGTAAAAGTAGTGATGACCGGGAAGCAGGTGGTGGAATCGGTGTCCATTGACCCTGAGGCCGCCGAAGAAGTGGACCTGCTCCAAGACCTAGTGGCCGCGGCGGTGAACGACGCGTTCACCAAGACCCAGGCACTGGCCTCCGAAAAGATGGGCCCCCTGGCCGGCGGCTTGAACATCCCGGGGCTTGGGTAACGGGTGTCCAGGTAGGAATAGCGTCTTCATGACCCCTGACGCCATACCCGCGGCATCGCCCTCCCTGGCCAGGTTGATCCAGGAGCTGAATCGTTTGCCGGGAATCGGACCCAAAAGCGCTCAGCGGCTGGCATATTACCTTATTCGCCTTCCTAACGAGGAGGCCCTGGCCCTGGCCGACGCGATCAGCGCCGTCAAGAGCAATATCCTCTTCTGCCAGAAATGCCAAAACCTGACCGACTCATCACCCTGCGGGATCTGCGCCGAACCGCAACGTAACCAGGAGCAGATATGCGTCGTAGAGGACCCGATGGACGTATTGGCTCTGGAGCGCACCCGAGCCTTTCGGGGCCTGTACCACGTGCTGCACGGCGTAATTTCCCCATTAAACGGCGTGGGGCCGGACCAACTCAAACTGAAGGAGTTGTTCAGCCGGTTGATCCAGGAAGAGGTCAAAGAGTTGATAATCGCCACCAACCCAACCCTGGAAGGTGAGGCCACGGCCATGTACATCCGCCGTCACCTGGCCGGGCAAGAATTGAAGATCACTCATTTAGCCAGGGGATTGCCGGTGGGCGGTTCTTTGGAATATACCGACGATCTGACCCTCAGCAGAGCCTTCCAAGGCCGCCAGGAGCTTTAAGCATGGCTCCACCACGGACGTACCATTGCGAAGCATTGATCCTCAAGCATGTTCCCTTCGGAGAGGCCGATCTTTTGGTCACCTTTTTCACCAGGGAACGTGGCAAAATTCGCGCCGTGGCCAGAGGCGCCCGCCGGTCCAACAGCAAACTGGTCGGCCATCTGGAACCCTTGACTCAGGTTAACTTGTCCCTAGCCCAGGGCCGCGGCGGTCTGGACCACGTATCGCAAGCCCAGCTGATGGAGAGCTTCGCCCCGCTGAAAGACGACCTAAAAGCGATAACCAAGGGTTTCTACGTGGCCGAGTTAGTGGATGGGTTTGGCTCTGAGGCCCACCCGAACCAACCCCTGTATCATCTGGCCGTGGCAGCATTGAACGCCATCGGCCAAGACCCGGAATCCGAACTGTCTTTAAGGTACTTTGAACTGCACCTACTCAAGGTTTCAGGCTTGATGCCTGAATTGTATCGGTGCGTGGAATGCCGCAAGGACCTTGTCCCGGGAAGTCACCGCTTCAGCCCGAACGTGGGCGGTTGCCTGTGCCCGGATTGCCGCCCGGCCGATGCCCATGTTCGGCCATTATCCCTCCGAGCCCTGAAAGTTCTGCGGCTGTTAGACCGCAGCCAACTTAGAGAAATACCGTCATTGAAGCTGAGTGACTCCTTGGCCCAAGAGATCAAATCGCTGCTCAGCATGAGCATCGAATATTGGCTGGACAAGCAAATTCAGTCTAACTCGTTTTTAGAACAGCTACACCTGGAGGAGAAGTCTAGCGTATATTCGTGAGAATTTGAATAAATCCCCCTAACTCGGAAGACCGGCCCCCGAGCAGCTTGAAGCCTACGGCCGCTCCACAGAGTTGAAAAGGATCGCCGGTGTTTAACAAGATCTTGATCGCCAACCGGGGCGAGATTGCTTGTCGA
>JAKUQE010000271.1 GCA_022450395.1 Dehalococcoidia bacterium
AATCCGGGTATTTAAAGGCCATCTTGATGCCTCCGCTGATTTTGTTTGTGCTTCATCTTTGGAAGGCAAATAGCCGTTCAGCCGCAATCCTATGGTGGACTCAACATCCTGTCAATCGAAATCATTGCGCGGATAGTTAGCACTTTCGAGAGACGCAGCCATCTTCATCCGCTCATCCTGAGCCTGTCGGAGGACGGTATTGCGCCACAAATACGGTTTACTCGTGAGCGCGGTGGTTCGACGGGCTCACCATGGCGTGTACGCAATTGACTATAGTCGTCACCCTGGGGAATGACCGTCTCGATCCTCACGGTCTCGTCTTCTACGGTGATTCGATCGACCACTAGTCGAAGAAGCTCTTGACGCTCCTCGAATGACATTCTATCCAGCCCCTCAGACACGCGGTGACAAAAGGTCTGCAGTTGCTGAAGCGCACTCTCCGCGCCCCGCTCCTGCTCTGATCTCCTCTCCAAGTCGCGGGCGATCCCATCCAACTCTTTGATTCTGGCTCGGAGCTTGTCCATCTCTGTCTTGTAGCGCTTCAGGTCCATGGCTTCGTTAGCGTACGCCTGGGTGATCCGGTCTTCTTTTATGCGGACCTGCTTCAGCGCTAGTTCAACCTGCCGGCGCTCGTGCTCCAGTCCGCTACCCGAGTCCGAAACGGCCACCATATCACGGTACTCATCAAGCAGGACTTGTGGGTCCTGGAGGGCCCCGGAGACTGCCTCCCAAACTGCTTTTTCAAGGGACTCCGCGGAGATGGCACCAGGGGGGCACTTCTGCCCGGTGGACGATGAGCCCCAGTGGGCCCGGTTGCAACGGTACCCGCTGTAGTTGTTTCGCGTATATCCGGTATAAGTACCGTCGCAACGTGGGCAGCGGACCAGACCACGGAGCAAATACTGGTGGCGCTGGTTATTGCGGCTGGAGTATTGTGAGTTTGCGACCAACTGGGATTGGGCCGCCTGCCAGGTGGCCTCGTCCACCAGGGAGGGGACGGGGATCAAGATCTCCTCTTGACCTGATTGACGGTAACGGTAGCTGCCTTTATACGCCGGATTAGTCAGCATACGGAAGACAGCGGTTGGCTGCCACTGGGCTGCTCCCATCGCCGTCGCGACCCCGTCTTGAGTCAACTTCCTGGCTATGGCCCGTGTACTTAGCTGATCATCCACAAGAAGGCGGTACATACGGCGAATGATCGCCGCCTGGTAATCAGAGATCTCCAACCTGGCCCTACTGGATTCGTTTCTTTTTATCCAAAGGTACCCAAATGGGGCATGCCCGCCAACCAGAGCCCCTTCCCTCGCCCGCTGGAGTTTTCCCCTTCTGGTCCGTTCCATAATCTTGGCCCGCTCGTATTCTGCGAAAAGGCCCTGCATGCCGAGCAGCATACGGCTTTCCGGGGAATCATCCACCGGGTAGTTGAGGAACTCTACACGGATACCGGCCTTCTCAATCTCTTCCAGGACCAGGCCTTGATACACGGCCTTTCGGGCAAGGCGGTCAGGAGAGTGAAAGACCACCACATCCATTTCTTCCGACCGCAGGGCGTCGCGAAGCCCGTCGAGTCCAGGACGCTCGAGGGTGGCGCCGGAGAACCCGTCGTCGATGTACTCGCCGGATATGATATATCCTCGCTCCGAGACATATGCCCGTACCGCTTCCAGTTGGCTCTGGATGGTGTGCTCCTTCTCTTGAAGGTCGGTACTGACCCTGGCATAAATCGCAGCCCGTGTTTCGATCGGCATAAAATGCTCCTTCTCCGGTCACGATACCATCCAATCTGTTTCATTCGACTCGACACAATAACAGCCGGGAACTATGGGCCAGTTCTTGACGGGCACAGAGAACAGCGACCTTCAGGTTTGCCGCGGAGTTGGAACTCCACAACAGCATTGGCCACCTGATTGGCGGCCTCGTCAACACGTTCACTTAACTCCTTGAGGCGCTCCTGGAATCTACGTAGGCTGATCTGTTCAAGTACCCATCCGTAGTCAGCGATCTCAGGGGTGTCAGGTGATGGAGGTTCCCCAACGACCCAGGTGCTCTTGGTGTATTCACCGCCCTGTTGCATCAATGCTTTGACCACAGTTTCCGCCATGGAAGAAGCTGACTCCTCGTAACCCCTTTGTAAAAATAGACGGCGAGCCTGATCGATCAATTTGCAGCGGTATTTCTGGAAGTCCCGCCACCCTTTGCTCCACCCACCTCTTTCATCCAGAGCCTCGGTCAATCCTTTCTCATGCCCCTTCAACCCCTCCAACAATGAACCCGACACTTTCAAGGGCACGTCGATGTCCTCGTCCAAGCTAGACATTCTTGCGATCCCACGCCCGATCAACACGGCGGTCCCTCCTTGTGCCAGTGCCGAGCCCACTTTGAAAGCAAGCAATTGCCCAGACTCCAGTGTCGGGCCCGTGGTTTTAGGATGGGTCTGTACCGCCTGCAACACCCCGGCAGCTGTCTGATGCAACAGGTGAAAGTGCTCCCCCAGGTATTGGGAGTCCAGTTGCAGGTCGACGTTTGCCCAATGGTCTTTGTTCTTCCCTGCGGCAACACGGTCAACCAGTCCCTTTGCGGTGCGGGGGTCGATCTCCAGGGCGGCACCAATGGCCCGGAATGAATGGCCTTTCCTTCTGAGACTTGCGGCCTCTTCAACGATATTTTCTGGAATTTTACGCTTCGGCATTTGTAATCCCTTCACTCCTGATGGCTGAAGTTTATCAGCCTATCAGACACATAGCAAGTGATTTTATGTTCTTTAATTGCGAGATTGACCCGTATATTCTCATTCATTTAACCTGAAGGCAAGGTTTAAACAGAGAGGATTTTAGCCTTGGGCCGCAAGAACCAGAAGCACGATCGAGACTCGATTGCAGGGACGGAAGTCGCGGGGAATATCGCCAAAGAGCGCAAAGGCTCAGGCGGCGAAGTCCTGCTTAGTGTGTCGTTGCATTGCACCGAATCTCCGGACGCGAAAGTCCGGATGAAACGGGCTTTCCGGAAAATCCTCAGGGCTACCCCGGGCGAATAAATCTCTGTCCGAAC
>JAKUQE010000272.1 GCA_022450395.1 Dehalococcoidia bacterium
CTCGGTTTCGGCCAGCAGGCATCCGATGAACCTCCTGCCTTCTCGGGTGATGGCGAAGGTGTTGGTTTCTGGAGAGAGGGCTATCAGTTCTTGTGCCTGGAGCGAGTGGGCTATGGGTAGCAAGGCATGTTCAACGCCGCCGGGCGGAGATGCCTGGAGGCGGAGCTCGTGTTTGTCAATGAAGTAGAGAAGGGTGTGCGTTTGCAGCCAATCCAGAAGTTCGGCTTTGGTGTCCCAGAAACCCTGCTGTATCGCGTATTCCAGCGGCTGGTAGCGGCGGTGGATGTGCAGGTGAAATCCCCCCAACTCCCCTTTTCGAAAGGGGAGCTCTGCATCCCCTGGTTGCAGATGGTTCGCGATTGGAGCCGCTAGGTCTAGAGGCTGGTTGGCATCGTTTTGGAAGGATAGGGTGGAGCGGCCGCTTCTCCACTCGTCGAAAACGGCCAGGATGGAGTCATAAATGTCGGGTAGGTCTGGGTTGGCGCGGATGTCCAACAGGGAGGTCACTCGTTGCTGTTGCTCTTCGTCCTCGGGAAAGACCTGGTCCAGGAAGTCGGACAGGGAAGTTCCCGCTGCCGAGAGCGGCATTTGGATGCGCAGCCCGTCCTCTGGGTCCATACCGTCCAGGGCCACATGCAGTTCAAATTTGCCACCTGAGTCCGGCGTGGAATGTTGTGACGATGGATCTGGGCCGGAAACTGCGCCGCCGTTGTTCATCCAGGACGGCGTCCGGTGTTGATCCGCATGGCTCCGCCGCCCCCTCTCGCCCCGGAGCGACCCGAAGAGCGGAAGGAGGACCTTGACGACCGGGTGCGGGAAACCGCGCTGCTTTTCTTGAACGCCCCGCTGGTCTTCTGGGTCTGTTGATAGGTTTGGCGGTTGCTGCTGACGTTGCTTCTAGCCTGCTGATATCGAGACCCGGCGAATGACGCCTGCTTGCGGTTAAAGTTGCTGTTTCTTTGCGCTTGCCGGCTATAAGCCGAGGACTGCCGGTACCGGGACCGCTGGTTCCTCATCGTGGAGCCCCGGGAGATGGGAGTCGAGTAGTAATAGCCACGAGGGGACATGGCGGAGATCAGCATGTAGGTGAACAGGAAGTTTCCGGCGCCAAAGCTGCTGCGGTAGTACCCGTTGCCGTGGTAGCCGCGCATGTTGTATTCCTTGCCGGTGCTTTGGACGATGGAGAACAACTGGTCGTCCAACTCATCGTCAATCTCATTGTTGCCGCTTAGGTCTTCCCAGCCTTCCAGAGTCAGATTTTCACCGTCTTGCTTGGCCCGGATCAGAACCAGGCCATCACCTTCGTAGATCTTGTTGACTTTTTCCTCGAATTCCGTGGCGCTCTTGGAGTCTTTGAACGCCTCTTGAACGTCGTCCAGGTTGATCCGGCCCGCCGCGCCGTCGGTGGCTGCCCAGTTGTCGTAGGATGCTCCGGAGCCACATGCCGCGATCAGTGGCGCTGCGGCTACGACGCCGCCCAAGGAAACCGCCGTCCACTTGCTGAAACGTTTGTCAGCCATCTAGTTCCTCCTTGTCGATCCCGAATCCCCAGCCAGGGCCATTGGCCGGTCTGCTATGAGTGTTTGTACCTCGTCGTTTAACTGAACCGTGGGTGTAGAGGGGGCGTATCCCTTGGCGGACGGGAAGGCAAATAGGCGAAACATGAACTCGGCGTTCACCCGCTCCCAAAAGCCTTGCCACGCTTGAAAACTGTGTTGGATGTAGTGGGCCACCGCCGACTTGTGGTCGGTGGACGCCAGTAGTTGGTTGGAGATAGAGTCCTGCAACTCGACGATGTGCGCCTTCCATATCTCGTCACAGGCTTTCAAGTAGATCGAACGGGCGAGGGCGGCGTACTCTTTGGCGCCCAGGCCACTCTCCAGATCTGCCATTCTGTCGATGAACAAGTGGCCAAGTTCTTGGGGAAGGAGGTTCATGTCCCATCCCCTCAGTGAGGAGCAATCGACTTGGTAGTCCAGTTGAACTTCTTCGACCAGCCGGTCGAACTGGGCATCGTATTCTTCCAGAGTGACCTGGGGAAAGTGGGCGGACACGAGCTCAAGAGCCCTTTCCTGGGCCAGATCGGGCCATAAAGACGGACCGGAGTCCGGCGAATCGGCAACGGCTACTTTCCCACGCCGCCGGTAAAACAACCTGGTCTGGTGGTCCAGCACCGAGGCGTAATCCTGTACCAAGGCGCGTTGGGTTTCACCTTCATGTTCGGAAATACCTTGCACCTCTTGAACGTGCCGGTCGACCTCTTCGCCCGAATAGTAGGTTCGGCCCATTCCATCTAAATAGCAGCGCTTGGTCAGCTTGAGCACGCCATCCACGTGAAGGTTAAGCAACCGGTCTTCCAAAGACAGGAAAGTTTGGGACACACCGAAGCTGCCCTGTCGGCCACTGCGGCCGTTCAGTTGCAGGTCGATTCGCGGAGTTTCGTTGAGTTCGGTGCCAATCACCCGAAGACCTAAGGCGAAGTCCCGAAATCGCGGCCCGGCGGCAATGCCTGAGGTGTCATGGAGCCGCACGGTGAGCCTGAGGCCGTTCGGGGAACCCTCTTTTTCTAAGCGAGGGCCGGAATCAGCTATCAGTTGAGATTCCAAGACGCTGAACTCCTGGCGAGACAGGCAGTTGATGTCAACGGGGCCGCCTTCTCGTTCGAGAGTCTGGTGGACCAATCGGATGCAACTCTGGGCGATCTGGGCGTCTAAGTCCGGCGCCAGAAGGATGTCGGTACCCCGGCCGGCCATGTTGGTTGCTACCGTGACCGCGCCGAAGGAGCCGGCATTCCTGATGATTTCCGCTTCGGTGTCCGAATTGACGGCGTTGAGCAGGTTATGAGGAATCGCTTTATCCGAGAGCATCCGGCTGATCTCTTGGGATCGCTCCACCGTGAGGGTTCCCACCAAGACCGGCTGTCCCAGTTCATGACAGGATATCACCTGATTGATGATCGCCGAAGTTTTTTCAGCGTCGGTGAGATAGACCCGATAGCCAAGGTCCACTCGTTGCAGGGGATG
>JAKUQE010000273.1 GCA_022450395.1 Dehalococcoidia bacterium
TTCGTGTCTACTAGCTGTGCCGTTTCTCCCCCAACCAGAATTTCCAGGCCGTTGGCTGGGGCGATGCCCCTGATAGCCTTGACCAAATTCTGGGCCTCATCAGAGTTGCGGTCCAGTCCCGATATGACTGACAACCACGTAAAGTCGACAGAGGCAAAACGGGGCGCCAGGGAATCTATCGACTCGGGGGATACGTTCGCCAAGCCGTCGATCCTGCTTACGCCGGGTGTCGCTGCGATGTCTCGTGCCAACTGGTCCAAGGCAAGCAGGTTATCCGGCTGGAGGATATCGCCTCTTGTCTGAACTACCACGTTGATGGGCGTTGATTCGCCGGGGGCGAAGTCGTTTTCCAACTGCTAGGAGGCCCATCGAATCTCGTTTCCGGAAGGTAGTATCGAAGGGTCCGGACTGCCCAGCCTCAGGTCCAGCGCCGGTGACGCGAGGAGCACCAGGAAGGCCACCACAGGAACCATCACGACGATCGGACGCTTCATGACGCCGGTGGAGAGGCGATACCAAAAACCAACGCCCTCTTTGCCGGGGTCTTGGCGCAATACGCTCAGGGCATTCACTTTTGGTCCCAGGATCGCCAGGATAGCGGGGAGCACCATAAGAGCGCCGATGGCGGCCAATCCAGTGACTAAAGCGCCTCCCAGCCCCATGGACTGGAGAAAATTCATGGGAAAGAAGAGCAGTCCCAGCAGGCTTATGGCTACGGCTAAACCTGAAAATGCGACCGCTTTTCCCGCAGTGGACATAGTGGTTTGCAACGCCTCCGGTACGTCCTTGGTCCGAAGCTCTTTGCGGAAGCGGTCAACGATGAGAAATGCGTAGTCGATGGAGAGGCCCAATCCCAACAAGATGGTGATGTTAAGAGCGAATACCGAAACGTCGGTGACCTCAGTTAGCATCCGTAGACCCAGGAGGGCGGCGACGACAGATAAAACCCCCATGGCCTGAGGGAGGCTTGCCGCCACCAAGCTTCCCAGGATCAACACCAGAAGAATGGCCACGATCGGAAAGGCAAAGAGCTCAGCCCGCTGCAGGTCTGATTCGGCCTTATCCTGAATCTCTCGAGCGGCCGCGGGTTCGCCGGTTACGTTTATCTCCAGTTCCTCTGAGAATAAGAGGGCGCGCAATCTGGGGAAATCTTCTGAGGCGGCATCTGCGTCATGGGCCAACCCCACCACGGCGAATGTTTTGGTCCGGTCTTCAGATACGAAGGCCGGGCTTCCAGTAGTATAGAATGTGGCAACTCCGGCCACCGTCGCGTCTTGGGCCAGGGGTTCCAAGGCCTCTTCCACCGCGGTTTGGAATCCGAGATCGTCAACGGTGGTCCCGCCGCCGGAGAAAACAACGAAGAGATTCGACTGACCCTGGCCCAGTTCGTCTTCCAAAAGTTCTTTGGCGATGAAGGATTCGGAATTGATATCTTCGAAGCCACCGGGCTTCAGCCGGTCGATCGCGCCGGTCCCGAACACAACCGCCAATAGGAAAATCACAACGCCGGTGGCGACTATCCATTTTCGGTAGGTGTAGGTGTTTCACCCTAAAGCTGCAAACATTTTCTGCCCCCTTTGGTTCAACCTGCTATAATCAGTTGAACAGTATCTTTAATATATTATCTTAAAGATACTGTACCCCACATGAGATGTTGGCAAGTGGCAAAAGGATTCACATGGCAAAAACAAAGGATTACAAACACTTTTGTGCCGCAGCGCGTTCGCTTGAGGTGATAGGCGAGAAATGGTCGTTGCTGATAGTACGTGACCTTTTGCGCGGTCCCCAAAGGTTTAGCGATCTGCTGCGGTATCTGAACTCGATCACGCCAAAATGGCTCACGGCCCGTTTACGGGACTTGGAAGAAGCCGGCATCGTGAAACGGGACGCGCAGGAAGGCCGACGAGAGGTTTGGTACGAACTGACCGAGGCTGGGCGGGACCTGGAACCGGTTGTGGAGTCGTTGGTCGTCTGGGGAATCAAGCACGCCATGCGTCCGCCGCTGCCGGGCGAGAGGGTTCACTCTGACATAATATTGCAAGGCTTAGTGGTTGCCCTGAATCGACGGCTGCTAGCGTGGCCGGATAATCCAGTAACATGGGTCTTTCGCTTCGGAAGCGATGAGGCGCATACACTCCGCTTCGACGGGCAACTTTGGTCCGCCCATCCGGGCGCGGACGATGGAGCGGACGTCGTCATCGAATCGGACCCAGAAAGGTTGGCGAATATCTTAACCGCACCTTCCGACGAGCGAGGCGGTTTACCAGAAGGTCTCACCCTCAAGGGAGACACTCAGAAGGCTACGGAATTCGGAGCCGTGTTTTTGGCGGGTTGACGCCGATGAATGGCCTGCACAACACCACTCCATGGCAATCTTGATTGCCATCAAACCGTCGCCATCACCTTAACCGTCTCCTCTTTCCGGGAAAGGATGGGAGACAGTTTTTCGTTCTGGTTGCTGCCTACCCCGACACAGTCTCTTTAAAACGCTTGATGGCGTCTATATGCTGGTCCGGGCCTTGGAGGCCGGCCTTCATGGTGTTGACTGAGAGGTGGGTGGCGCCTGCTTCGTCCCAGGCTGCGGCCATCTTTTCCCAGGTGCTCTGGTCGTCGGCGGCGTAGGAGATGCGGCCCTCGATGCCGATGGACTCGGGGCCGCGGCCGGCTTTGGTGGCGTACTCACGCATCTGGGCCAGTTTCTCCTGACCCGCGCTGTCGGGCTGGAACTGGGGGAACCAGCCGTCGGCCATCTTGCCGATGCGCCGGATCACCCGTTCCTCTCCGCCGCCCAGCCAGATGGGGATAGGCCGTTGCACCGGCAGAGGATTGATGCCGGCGTTGGTGACCTTGTGGTACCGGCCTTTGAAGTCCCCCGATTCTTGGGTCCACAGCAGGCGCAACAGTTCGATCTGCTCCTCGCTGCGCTTGCCCCGATCGTGGAAATTCTCGCCCAGCGCCTCGTATTCGCCCTCGGTCCATCCGATGCCGATGCCGAGCCGCAGCCGGCCAGCGCGGCGCACGTC
>JAKUQE010000274.1 GCA_022450395.1 Dehalococcoidia bacterium
TGTTCCGCGTTGGAGTTGGGGTTGAGCGACGACCATGAAGGTATCGTGGTCCTCCCTGACGACGCTCCCACCGGTATGCCCTTGGACGATTACCTGGGAGACACGGTGCTAGACCTGGAACTGACTCCCAATCGGCTGGATTGCTTGTCCGTGCTGGGAGTGGCCCACGAAGTAGGAGCGTTGACCGGACAGCCGGTGCGGGAGCCGGACATAAGCTATCCGGAAGATGGACCGGCTATAAGCAGCCAGGTGTCCATATCGGTTGCCGACCCAGACCTGTGCCGGCGTTACACCGCCAGCCTTATCACCGGCGTCAAGATTGGCCCGTCGCCCCGCTGGCTGCAAGAACGATTAACCAAGGCGGGGTATCGCCCCATCAGCAACGTGGTCGACGTGACCAACTACGTCATGCTGGAATACAACCAGCCGTTACACTCCTTCGACTACGACCGTCTCAAGGATCATACCATCATCGTGCGCCGGGCCAAGGCGGGCGAGACGTTGGTCACCCTGGACGGCGTGGAGCGTAAGCTCACCCCCGACGTTCTGGTTATCGCCGATGCCCACGACCCCATCGGCATCGGCGGGGTGATCGGTGGCGCCAACAGCGAGATCGGGCCGGACACGGTATCGGTGTTATTGGAGTCGGCCACGTTCAACGAACAAAACAACCGGGAGACCGCCCAGAGCATGAACCTGCGCACGGAAGCCACGCTGCGGTTCGAGAAGGGACTCCGGCCTGAACTGGCTCCCATCGCTCTACGCCGGGCCACCCAGCTGATTCAGCAGGTGGCCGGAGGTCAGGTCGCTCAAGGAATCATCGATGTCTATCCGGGCGAAGGGGCGGCTCCCCAGACCGTAGGATTGAGCACGGAGCGGCTGAAGAAGCTGTTGGGGATGGACATCGACCTGGATACGGTCGAGCGTGTCTTGCAGTCGCTGGGGTTCCAGTGCCAGAGAACCGGTCCCGGCCGACTGGAGGCAACCGTACCTTACTGGCGCAACGACATCAACATAGAGGAAGACCTGGTCGAAGAGGTGGTGCGAATCATCGGCTACGATTCCGTTCCCACCACCATGCTCTCCACGCCTATTCCATCACAGCAGACCACTCCGATGACCTCCATCGTTGGAGCGGTCAAGGACGCCTTGGTGGCTGCGGGGATGCAAGAAGTTATCAGCTATCCTCTAGTGAGCGAGGCGGATCTCCACCGGGTAGGCCTGCTTGACGAGGCCGAACCTCCGTTGCGGATAGCCAACCCGATGAGCGCCGCGCAAGAATACCTCCGGCCCACGTTGCGGGCCAGCCTGTTGGCCACGTTGGCCGCCAATGAGGGACACAGCGAAGGCCCCTTCCGGTTGTTTGAAGTGGGACGGGTGTTCAATCCCAACGGGGCCGAACTGCCTGAGGAGCGGGAAATGGCCGCCGGCGTCTTGGCCGGCAGGAGATGGGACCCATCCTGGCTAGTTGACGACAGCACTCTGGACTTTTACGATGCCAAGGCCCCGATTGAGTTGGTGATGGACGATCTAGGTATCAACTGCGTCTTCGAGCCCGTCGATGACCCATTTTTCCATCCAGGAAGGTGCGCCCGTATCTTGGCTGGAAAGGAATCCCTGGGCATCGTCGGGGAAGTGCATCCATCCATCCTAGACCGGTTCGACTTGAAGGCCCAACCGGTTGCTCTGTTGGAATTGGATCTCCCGGCGGTTTTGCAGTCCCAGAAAGGGATCAGCCGCCAGTTCAGATCCCTGTCCCGGTACCCGGCCGCCACTCGGGACCTGGCCCTGGTAGTGCCAACCGGCGTGCCCGCCGCCCAGGTTCAGGAGATCGTCTCAAAACAACGGCTGGTGGAGCGAGTGGAGTTGTTCGACGTATATTCCGGTGAAAATATCGCCTCGGACTCCAAGTCCCTGGCCTTTCATGTGTTTTTCCAATCCCACCAACGAACCCTGACCGCTGAGGAAGTCAACCGGGCGCTGCAAGGATTGCTCCGCACGCTGGAACAGCAGGTTGGGGCCACGTTGCGCGCCTGAAGAGAGCAAAGAGGAGCCATATGGCAAGCCACAGCCACCGTGAAGGCCACCAGCAGTCTCAAGACCACGAACATGGCCATCGCCACGCGGAAGAGGACATGTTGAGCGTGGAGGAAGCATTCCAGCGCATCATGGCCTCATTTAGCCCCCTGGAAGCCGAAGACGTTTCCTTGTTGGACTGCTTGGGCCAAGTGCTGGCCGAAGACATCCAATCGCCGCTGGACCTGCCTCCTCTGTCCAACTCGGCCATGGACGGTTACGCGGTGCTTAGCGCCGACATACAGGGTGCCTCTCCGGAATCGCCCCGTAACCTGGAAGTTATCGGCTTGGTCGCGGCGGGCCAGGTTTCCAACCAGACCGTTGTCTCCGGCGTGGCGATCCGCATCATGACGGGCGCTCCCATCCCTGCTGGAGCCGACGCCGTCGTACCCTTCGAAGAAACCGACGAGGTGGAGCGCCGCCAAGCAGGCAGACCACTGGACCAAGTGGCGATATACTCCAGCTTACCCGTGGGCGTAAACGTGCGGCCGGCAGGCGAAGACGTCCGGCGGGGGCAGCAAGTGCTGGATGCCGGAACCCCGATACGGCCTGCGGAGATAGGTGTCATGGCCTCGCTGGGGTTGACCTCGGCCAGGGTCATCCGCCGGCCGGTGGTGTCCATCCTGGCCACGGGCGATGAGCTAGTGGCCAGCGGACGGTCCTTGGGAGAGGGCAAGATCTTCGACAGCAACAGCGTCAGCGTTGCCGGGTCTGTGCTTGCCTGCGGCGGCATCCCCCGCGTACTGGGAATCGCCCGAGACAACATGGAGGACCTGAACAACAAGTTAACAGAAGCGGCGGGCAGCGACCTTATCGTTACTTCCGCCGGTGTTTCCAAGGGCGACTATGACATCGTAAAAGATGTGTTAACCGAGCGAGGCGACATGAACTTCTGGTCGGTGCGGATGCGCC
>JAKUQE010000275.1 GCA_022450395.1 Dehalococcoidia bacterium
TCCGCTTCGTCGATGATGGCCGCATCCAGCTTGCCTTGAACGCGGGAGGAGTCGGTTGTATTGAGATTGTCACGGAGATAGTCGAACCCCATCTCCCGCATAGTGCTGTAGACGATCGCCATCTGGTAGTTATATCTTCGTTCGTCGTCCTCCATGTAGCCGAGCACGGCCCCTACGGTGATGCCCAGTGACTGGTAAACGGGGGCCAGCAGGTCGGCGTCCCTGGCCGCCAGGTAATCGTTTGCGGTGATGACATAAACCGAGGTCCCAGCCACGGCATGTAACACCGCCGGAAACGCCCCGGCGACGGTTTTGCCCTCGCCGGCGTTCATCTGGACGATATTCCCTTGAAATAGGTGCAGCCCAGCCAATAACTGCTCCTCGGTAGCTTCAAAGGTGAGAAGCCCTTTCTCGTCTTGCCTTCGCAATGCTTGGTAAAACTCGGCGGGCATGGAGATGTCCCAAGGCGGCCTAACTTGGATTTCCCGGTCCACCATTAACATGGCATCAATGATGGTCTGTTGATCGGGGCCGGTTGCGGCTGTCCCGGATGATTCTCGGGAGAGGTCTGCCGTTCGCCAACAGGTTTGTATGGATTCAGGGAGGGATTTCCGGTCGAAGCCGGGATCAAACAGCCGCCAGGCGCCGAGGCGGCGGCTGATGACCTCGCTAACGATTGCGAAGACTTCCGGCAGGAATTGACTGATGCTCGGATGCGGCGGACGTGCCCGTAGGCGCGCCATCGCTTCCTTGAGATCCGTGTCGGAATAGGCCGTCACGTCGTGCCGGCGAATCGCGTCCAACACCGCCCGGCTGTCTTTCGGCGGCCCGAGCTTCGGCTGTGAAGTGGTGTCCGGTCCCCGGTTGACCGGCCCAAACGTCAACGCTGATGATCCCACCAAGGAATTCACCTAGACCATTGCCTCCCGCAATCCCTGCCATGTATAGCGTTTCGAGCTGATGTACACCAATAGGTCTCCAGGGGACAAAAATAGGTCGCCGAATTTGAAGTGGGGCTTTTTATCCCGGATCACCCCAAGCAGGTTTATATCCTTGCTCAGCAGCTTCACGGCTACCTCTTGGTAGGTTAACGGCTCTCCAACCGGAGGGTCAACCATCGTGCTGGCCATTGTGCCTTCGATCTTATTGCTGGTCATGGCCTGGGCCAAGATGGTCACGCCCGGGTCCTGGGTTTCCTGGATCAAGAGATTGTTCGCCATATGTATCGTATAAACCAGGGAGATATCCGCCAAGTTGCTGAACAAGAGCTCGTGACTGAGGCTCAGGCATTCGGCGACGACCCTTACATGGGGGCTCAGGTGGTTGATCACCGAAGCTACCGACGCTACCACGCTGTCGCTGTTGGGATCGTCATAGTTGGTGCTCAATATGATGACTTGGGACGCCTTGTTGAGCTGGGCCCGCTGGTAGGTCTCTTCTTCCAGCGGTGACCCCCGGACAAAAGAGACGTTGGGATGGCTGAATGGCAGAGATTGTATCGTGTCGGTGACCACAACGATGTCATCTTTTTTGTGGCCGTTGTCGGAGACGAACTCCTCCACGATGTGGCGGACCCTGGTTTCGTTGGGGAAGTGGATGATTAGCAGGTGGCCCTTGGTTTGCACGGTCGCCATACCGGTTTGCTCCCTCATGCGTAGGTCTAAGATCCAGTCAACCAACATCCCGGCGGTGGTGGTAAAGGCCACCAGGCCGACCAGGATGATAAATATCACAGTTCCAATACGGGAGCCGAAAGTAGACGCGGAAAAATCCCCGTATCCGATGGTCGTGATAGATATAATGCTATACCAGAAGCTGTCCCCGATGGTCAGATCCGGCTGCACAGGGCCCTCAAAGAAGAAAAACGTCAGGGCGTTTCCAACAACACTGGTCATCAACACCGCCAACATGGTGAGAAAGCCGAGGGTTCTCCTCCGCCGGATTCGATGCATTATCTTTATGATTGAATAGAACATGTTGCGGCGCTCGGGTGTGGGTTAGCGGTCCAGAGTGGACGGCGTTTGATTCCGGAGCTTCATGATGACCAGCCCTGCTTGGTGGCCGGCGCCGTCGCACTCGTCGAGGCGGGTCAATAAATGTTGCCCGGCCCGCAAGATTTTATCGGCGACGGCCGGCTCAGATTGGCGGAACTCTTCTCCCAAATGCGAGTCCAGTGTCCAGTCAGCGGTGACCGAACATAGCAGCCCGGCCCGCTGGGCAACGTCTAGGTACTCCTGACGCTCTCTGTCGAACTCTGTTTCGCCCTTGAAGGCTAAAGGCATCACGTAGAATTCGCTGGACAGATATAATCCCAGTTCGTTATCGAATACTTGCATCAGGTCGGAGAAGGACACCCAGCCCTCCAGGGCGAAGAATAAGTTTTCGGGAATATCCTGGGGCACGCGATGGTAGTAGAAATCTTCATCCGCCTCAACCATCTTAACCGTGACCGGAAGTTTTTTTTGGTAACCCAAGATGCGTTCCGCCGCGTCGTCCTTAAGGAATATGAAGGGTATGTTTCCATTGGTGGCGTCCACCAAGACCTGAGTACCATCGATATCATACAACAACGCCGTGTGCTGCCAGAATCGCATGTAACGCTTGGAAAAGCGAAAATCGAACGTGGTTAGAAGCTCCCGTAGTTTCTCGACAGGCACGGGGCCGGTAGCGTTTTCCCCGGCGATGATGTATTCCGACTGAAGTCCGTAGTGATCAGTGAGGAACTTCAGCGCCTGCACTTTTTCCGAGCAGATCGCCCCGGCGCCTTCCATGATGTTATCGATGGTCTCGTCTCCCGATTTGTAGACCAGTTTCTTGCCGATGAACCGGGAGTAGTTTTCAAATTGGGCATCCCAGATCGTTTTGCCCAGTCCTTTCAACAGCTTTAACTTGTGGCTGGTGGATCCCAGTTGAAGAATGGCATCGGTCTCGTGGCTGCCGAACTCGTGAATCAGGGAATC
>JAKUQE010000276.1 GCA_022450395.1 Dehalococcoidia bacterium
CAACTGTGACCCCTTTCGCCAAAAACTGGGGTAAATTATAATCGGATACCGGCGTTAAACACAAGACAACCGTCAAGCCTTTGAGAAGGGACATGCCTGAATCGAAATCCAAAATATTAGCGGTCGTTGTTCTGGGCGCTTTGGTGGTCATCATAGTGATCGCCGGGGTGGCATTAATCAGCCGTGGCGGCGGCAACACACCGGTGCGGATAATCCTACCCACACCCCAAGATTCGGCTGGCGGGAATGCTCCGGCCGGAACCAAATCACCCCAGACAACCGAAGCCGAGCCTGACCTCCAGGTTTACGTCAGCGGCGCGGTCCGGCGGCCGGGGGTTTACACGTTAAAACCAGGGGACCGGTTGATCGACGCAGTGGAGGCGGCGGGCGGCGAGACCCCTGAAGCCGACCTGGAAGCGGTCAACTTGGCCCTCCGGGTTCAAGATGAGGCCCAATACAAGATCCCAAGGATCGGAGATACTCCGGATCCCGAGTCAAACGTCGTTTCGACCCCGGCGGCTTCTCAAAACCCACTCAGCGACAAGGGTCAGTCCTCTGGAGGATTGATCGATCTGAATACAGCGTCCGCCGAGCTGCTGGAATCTCTACCAGGCATCGGACCGGTGCGGGCGGGAGACATTGTAGCCGACCGGGAGTTGAACGGGCCTTTCCTCACCATTGAGCAGATCACCCGGGTCCAAGGGATTGGACCGGCCATTTTTGACGATATTCGGGAGTTGGTTACCGTTGGTGGGTTGCCGTAGCTGGGGTTGGTTAGGGAGTGGGTGTGATTCAGTCCCCTATTTGTGACAGCGGCCACCAATCCCAACCCAACAACATCAATGTGAACGCAGCAGCGCTAGAGCCAAGTTAGAGGCTTCCAGGTAATAAGGGGCACTTTCTGGCGATAATTCGTTCTTCGTGTTCGGATGGGCAGCTTGATTGCGAAGGAAACGTAGCTCGTCGAGCAGGATGGCTTCGGACTTGTGCAGGATGCTCGCGTCCGTCATATCGTTTATCATTCGCCTCATAGAGCGATGTTGACCTGGCTGCTCCGTCCCGTGTTGCTCGGCCAAGCTAATTAACTCCTGCTCAATAATCGTCCAGGCCTCTAGGATGGTGCCTTGTGGGGCTATGTAGACAATCGATGATAGATCCTTGAAACGGTCCTCGAGGTCTGGTAGTAAATTGCCTTGCAAAGGGTCCCCTCCCTCCCCTGCCCCGTCTGCCGCTCCATCGACATGCTCGGCAACTAATCTAACTCCACTTTCGACCAATCCTTCCGCCTGCGCTCCGAAGTCTACGTCGATATCTGATCCAAATCCTGACGCCTTAAACCTCCTTGTCGTCTCCAGTAAAGTGGTGATTGGACGGCGCAATATCAACAATACAACTAGGACGGTAATCGGCCAAATTAATGCCCCAACGATGGCGACGGTGAACGATTTCCAGTCCAAAGGGTGTACCTCCAAGCACCTCTATCGGTCCTACCTGTTAGTCTCCTTCGGCAGCGTCGACTGTGCCCGCAAAGAGTCGGTCCTCAGCCATTCCCAGCCTATCCCGTCTCGTCGACAAGAAGGAGAATCGCCGCAGCAGCTGCGTTGATTGCGTATCTGGCGAGATGCCTTGGGGGTTCTTCACTTGAGTGCCTGCGCCATGCGCCGTGCTGATACGGTTCCTTAAAGTAGCTATCAGCAAAAGCGGAGTCTCAAAGAAAGGATCCAAATTCGTTAGCGGGATAATCGTGTGGAGGAGGGTCGAGGCCGTGTCGGTCTGGTTATAAGGCCATTTCTTTCGGTCGCAGATGACTTTCATCACGCTTTCGAAGGAACTCCCGCATTTCGTTAGGCAATCCCCATAGTCGCCCTTCCGGTAATCTGTAAGCGCTCCAAGAAACTCATCGTTTGCGCTTTTGAAGTCAGCGCCGGTCAACAGCGTTAGTGTTGGCTCAATTATTTCAGTGTGTTCGACTTGGCTGTTCCGGAGGATAATTCGAGGATAGGCGACCGTCCTCAGAACCTTTCTTTCCATGCCAAGGTAGTTACCGACTCCCTCTTGACGGACGAATCCCGTCAGGGCGTATGGTAAGTCGTCCACCTCGAACAAACGGTTGACATCCTCGACGAAACGATCATGTTCTGCGTCCGAACCGAACCGCCCTAGATGTTCGGATCCGAATATCATCTCCACAAAGTCGAAATACTGGTCGTCACTGCATCGATTCACGAATGCCATTAGGTCGTCGAGGTCGGGCCTTTGAATTAGGGATTGTGGGGATAGTCGTAATCGCCCAAGCAGCATTTGGAACTTCTTGTGAATATCTAAAAAGAAGGCTGGCCCGTCAACTCCTTCGATGGCGTTCCTGCTCACCATCATGAATCGGTTTCGAAACTCTGTCGTCAGGGGTTTCCCAACCGGCTTTTCATCAGGGCCTCGTCGCCGAGAGAATACTCTGAAAATCGCGTCTAAATTCATCGTTCTATAGCTTCACCAAAGCCACAACTGGATTCGGCCTCTCCCTATCTCTTCGTCCCGCTGTTGAGATCTCATAGCCAAGAGATTACAAAATACCAAGCCGCCACCACAGTGCCAATCACGAACAGAATGGCTAATTTAGTCGCCACCGATCATATCTCCAAAGCCACCATGGGATTCGCCCTTTTCTTACTTCATCAGGAGTCCCAGACCCCGTATTAGACTCAAATCGTCGGGGCCCTGATGATACTTTCTATTGTACTACGGGGACCTGTGGGTAAAAATGGGCATTCAATATCAGGTGTCGCGGGGCTTACTTGATTGAGAGGGATTCAGATATTAAGGTGAGGGCGTGAAACTAGCTTCAATGGCGGCTGCGTGGCTGGCCGGGATCTTCTTGGGCTTACGCGTCGAAGCAGGTCTGCTACCGATTGCGTTGTTGCTGGTAGCCGCGCTACCGGCGGGGGTGATGCTGCGGTTGCT
>JAKUQE010000277.1 GCA_022450395.1 Dehalococcoidia bacterium
GGCGACAACAACCGGACTCAAATGATCCGCACCGCCGGTCCTGGGCATCTGGAAGACCGGACGATGTCAGCGGCCTGCAATCCCTACCTGTCATTCGCCGCCTACGTTACGGCGGGCATGGACGGCATCCGGCGCAAGCTGGACCCGGGCGAACCCCACCTGGGCCACCTATACGACCTGGGGCTGGAGGAAATCCGGCGCCGGGGAATCCGCCTCCTGCCCCAGACCCTGGCAGAAGCCCTGCAAGAGCTAAAGCAAGACGAACTAGTCCAGTCATCATTGGGCGTAATATACGACGAGTTTGCCACGGTAAAAGAGGGAGAATGGCGGGAGTACCACCGCCAGGTTACCCAGTGGGAGCTTGATCGATATTTGACGATGTTTTAGCGGTCTCCAGAGATATGGCTTTTCTTCTAAACTGCCCCAACTGTGGGGAACGAAACGTCCATGAATTCCACTTCGGCGGCGAAGCAACGTCCCGGCCGACGCCCAACAGCACGCCCGACGATTGGATCAGCTATTTCTACAACCGAGACAACGTGGCCGGCGTGCAGCGAGAGTGGTGGAACCACCGCTATGGTTGCCGTAAGTGGTTCTTTGCCCTGCGCGACACGGTGAGCAACCAGATACAAGAAACTTTCTGGCCGTGAGCAAACCCGTGCATTGTGGTCGCCGGGGCGGAAATCCCCCCAACCCCCCTTTAACAAAGGGGGGCTCTTAGAGCTATGGCCGGCGATAGCCAAAACCAAAGACTCAAGCCCCAGCCCACTGAGCTGATTGACCGCAACGAACGCATGGAATTTCAATTTGATGGCCGGCGAGTCAACGCCCATCAAGGCGACACAGTTGCTTCCGCTCTCCACGCCGCAGGTGTGTCCATCCTGAGCCGGGGCTTCAAGTACCACCGGCCCAGGGGTCTGCTGTGCGGAGCAGGCCGCTGCCCCAACTGCCTGGTGAACGTGGACGGTGTGCCCAACGTTCGAGCATGCACTCAGCCTGTCCGCCAGGCGATGAATGTCCGGCACCAGAACGCTTGGCCTTCCCTGAACCTGGACTTCCTATCCGTCCTGGACCGCCTGCAATGGTTGATGCCAGTGGGCTTCTACTACAAAGCGTTTCACCGGCCGAAGTTCCTTTGGGGCCTGGCCCAACGAGTTATTCGCCAGGTCGGGGGGCTGGGAACCATCGACATTGATGCAGACCCGGTCACCAACTACCGCCACCGGTACCACCACTCAGACGTGGCGGTGGTCGGCGGCGGCCCGGCTGGACTGGCGGCGGCCTTGGCAGTGGCGGAGCAGGGCGTAGGAGTGACCCTAGTTGACGACCAGCCGGAGTTGGGCGGTCACTTGCTCTTCAACTCTAGGAACCTCAGCGGTCTTCCAGACTTGGTTGACGGATCCGGGCCAGAGGTCGCGAACAGGCTGGTCCAACGGGTAATAGAGTCGCCCCATATCGAGATCCTTTCCGGGGCAACGGTCTTTGCCCACTACCATGACAATCTGCTGACCATACTCCACGGCGATGAGCTGGTTAAGCTCCGGGCCAAGAGTGTCGTGTTGGCCACCGGTACCTACGAAGTGCCCTTGCAGTTCCAGAACAACGACTTGCCGGGCATCATGCTAGCCACAGCGGCCCAACGGCTGATCCATCTTTATGGCGTCAAGCCGGGCGACACCGCCGTGGTGGCGACGGTCAACGACCAAGGTTACCAGGCGGCACTGGAATTGCTGAACGCAGGCGTGGATGTGGCTGCCGTCGTGGATGTGCGGCCAACATTTTCACACGGTTTGGAAGCCGCTACTGCCCTAATATCCCGTGGAGTGCCGCTGTTGGCTGGTCACGCCATAACCGAGGCCACGGGAAAGAAAAGAGTTAGGGCGGTGGTTGTGGCCAGGCGGAACGCAAGAAGCCCTGATGGCTCGGCCCGCCGCATAGTCTGCGACCTGGTTTGCATGGCCGGTGGCTTCCAGCCCGCCAACGCTTTGCTCCAACACGCCGGTGGTTCGCTGAATTACGACGAGAAATCAGGTGAGGGGATTCCCTATGATTTGCCCACTGGCGTTTATGCCGCGGGCGAAGTTACCGGAGTCCATGATTTGGCATCGTCTTTACTTCAAGGTAGGCTGGCTGGACTGGAGGCCGCAAGTCTGGTTTCAGGCCCGGGTTCCAACCAAGAAGAAATTGGCCGGGTCAGGCAACGGCTAAACGGTTTGGAGGCCGATCCAGGAATCATCTCTCCGTCGCCGGTCTCAGCTCCACCGGTTGCGGCTCCGACAGAAAGCCAAGGAAAGAAAAACTTCGTCTGCTTCTGCGAGGACGTGACTGTCAAAGACATCTCTCAAGCCATCGAGGAAGGGTTCGAGGACATCCAAATGCTAAAGCGGTACAGTACCGCTACGATGGGTCCTTGCCAGGGAAAGATGTGTCTGAAAGCCCTGGTTGGCTTATGCGCCCAATATATCGGCCGCACCATTGGCGACACGGGCGGCACCACGGCTAGGCCCCCGGTACAACCAGTACCACTGGCCGCCCTGGCCGGGCCCTCCTACATGCCGGTCAAGCGAACGCCCATGGACCAGAATCATCGAGACCTGGGCGCCTCAATGGTTGACCTTGGCCCCTGGCAGCGGGCCCACAGCTACGGCTCTCCCCAAGAGGAATGTCTAGCTGTTCGCCAACGGGTCGGCATCATCGACGTGACCACCTTGGGCAAGCTGGAGGTCACCGGCCGTGACGCCGGCGTATTACTGGACAAGGTGTATACCCACCACTTTTCCAACCTCCGAGTCGGCAGAATCCGTTACGGTCTGCTTTGCTCCGACAACGGCAACATCATGGACGACGGCACTGTGACCAAGTTGGCCGAAGACCGTTACTTCGTGACCACTACCACGGGCAACGTGGACCTGATTGAAGAGTGGTTCAACTG
>JAKUQE010000278.1 GCA_022450395.1 Dehalococcoidia bacterium
GTCATCACCGTGGATCTGTTGACTTCTGACGCGCCGGCCACAGTCAACAACTTTGTTTTCCTAGCCAAGGAAGGTTTCTACACCAACGGCAAGTTCCACCGGGTGATCAAAGATTTCATGGTTCAAGGAGGCTGCCCCAAGGGGGACGGCACCGGCGGACCCGGCTACAAATTCAACGACGAGACGGTGTCCCGTCAGTACGTAAAGGGCACCCTGGCCATGGCCAACGCCGGACCCAACACCAACGGCAGTCAGTTCTTCATCGTCCATGGCGCCAACACCGGACTGCCGCCGAACTACACCATCTTCGGCATGGTCTCCTCAGGGGTTGAGGTGTTGGACGCGCTGGCCAATGTGGAAGTGAAGTCCGGAGGCGGCGGCGAGCGGTCCACACCCGTCGAGACCCAGGAGATTCAAGGGATAGACGTCACCGAAAGCTGATCGAATTCCGCATTCATGGAAAGAGCAGGGTGAAGAGCTTTCGCGGAATCATCCCGCGGTTCGGCCAGACTCGACCCACATCTGGTATACCCTGTTCTTAGTCATACCCGTGGCTTCGGACACCTGAGCCACCGCATCCTTAGCCCGGACCCCTTCCTGCCGGAGGCTAGCCAGCCATCCCGCGGCATCTTCCAGTTGGTCTGGGGCCGGTCCGTCGTCCGTTGGGCTTGGCGCGGCGCCACGGAGCACCAGAACGAATTCGCCTCGGGGCTCCCTGAAGTGGGTCAGGGCCTCCGAGGCGTTGCCCCGGAACACCTCTTCATAAAACTTGGTCAATTCGCGGCACACCGACATTTCCCGGTCCCCCAAGACCGCCAGAATATCCTTCAGCGTAACCTGCAGCCGGTGGGGGGCCTCGAAGATCACCAGGGTATGAGTCGATCGGGTTAGTTCCTGCAGCCGAGCGCGGCGTTCCCGGGCCTTTCGGGGCAGGAACCCCAAGAAAAGAAATTCATCGCCGGACATCCCTGACATCGCCATGGCCGTGGTAACCGCCGAAACTCCGGGCACCGCTTCCACCGGGAAACCCGCGGCGGCCGCCTGGGACACCAGCTCGGCGCCGGGGTCGCTCACTCCGGGCATTCCTGCGTCGGTGACTAAGGCCACGCCGCCAGAACCCAGAGCTTCCAGCAACGCCGGGAGCCGCTGGTGTTGGTTGTGTTCGTTGAAGCTAACCATGGGAGTGTGCAAGCCAAGGTGGCTGAGCAAGCGCCGGGTCACCCGGGTGTCCTCGGCAGCGATCAAGCTCACCTCTCCCAAGACTCGCGCCGCCCGGGGGGTAAGGTCTTCCAGGTTGCCTATGGGGGTGCCGACTACGTACAACTTGCCCATCGCTCTAGGTCATCCACCACCGCTCTTGCGCCCATGGAAGTGGGCCGGTAAGCTCTATCTAGCTATATCACCGGCTAGATTATACCGCCGTTAGAGCATTAGCCGGAGTGGGATTCATTAAGGAGAAAGAATGGCCAAACTCACCGGTGGGCACCTGTTCATCCGTTGCTTAAAGCAAGAAGGCATTAAGAAGATCTTTACTATAGTAGGCGACACCATCTTGCCCCTGGTAGACGCCGCCGCTGACGAAGGTATCGAGTTCATCGACACCCGCCACGAAGGTGCGGCGATGCATATGGCCGACGCCTACGCCCGGATCACCGGACAACCATCCGTGGCCATGTTCACCGGCGGACCGGGTTACGCCAACGCCATCTCGGGTCTTCCGGCCATCTTCACTTCGGAAAGCCCGGTGATCTTCGTGGCCGGCGCCGCTGAGCTTCCTGAGAAAGGAATGACCACCTTCCAAGAGATCGATCAGGTAGCCATGGCCGCTCCGGTCACCAAGGGCTCCTGGATGATCCACGACCGCCGCCGGATCCCCGAATTCGTGGCCACTGCCTTCCGCACCGCCATGTCCGGCCGGCCGGGACCAGTGCATCTCACATTACCTATAGACATCCAGGAGCAGGAGATCTCCGAGGACGAACTCCCTCAGTATCTTCCTCACGAATACCGAGCCATGGGCCGGGCCCAGGCTGATCCATCGTTGATCGATGAGGCCGCCTCGTTGCTAAGCCAGGCCCAGAAACCGGTGATTATCGTGGGAAATCCTGGCCGCTATTCCATCACAGCGGAACAGATGGAGAAGCTGGCCGAAACCACCGGCATCCCGGTGTTTACCGTTGAGCAGGCCCGGGGTCTGTTGGACGACGAGCATCCCCTTTGTTTCGGCTACGCCGACGGCGCTCTTAACCCCACCGCCCGCCGGTTCCGCGAGTCCGATGTTGTACTCTTGCTGGGGAAGCGATTGGACCATCGATACCGCTACGGCCAGATCTTCAACACTTCCGCCAAGCTCATCCAAGCCGACCCATCTCCCGCCGAGATTGGACGGAACCGTGGCGTAGCCGTGGGGCTGCTTGGAGATTTGGGCGCTATCGTGGACCAGATCACCGCCGCGGCGGCCAAGGGTAGCAAGCAAGACATCTCTTCCTGGGTTGACCAACTGGGCCAGGACCAAAAGGCCTGGAACGATGCGCTTCGATCCAAAGCCACCGGGGAGCAACCGATGCACCCCTTGGACATATTCACCAGGATAGAGCATCTGATCGACCGGGACACCTTCATCGTCATGGACGGCGGCGACTACGTACAATGGGGCCGCTCTTACTTGAAAGCGCGGATGCCGGGCCGGTTCATCCGCCTGGGGCCCCTCAGCCACCTGGGGGCGGGTATCCCCTACGGCATGGCCGCCAAATTGGCCTACCCCGACAGCAAGGTGCTGGTGTTCATCGGCGACGGCGCGTTCGGGTTTTACCCCATGGAATACGACACCTGCATTCGGCACAACCTGCCCATAACCACCGTCATGGGCAACGACGCTACTTGGGGCATCGACA
>JAKUQE010000279.1 GCA_022450395.1 Dehalococcoidia bacterium
GGAGTCCCAGAACACGGCCATCTCCCCCTGATCTCTCCTTTACGAAAGTGTCCCACTTTTGCTGGTTGCCAACACTGTTCTTGATCGGCTATTTTTGCCCTCTTAAGCCAATCTGAGACCGTAGGCAATTATGGGGAATCAAACCCAGAAGCGTAATTACCTGACGGTCCCGATGGTATCGGGACTGCCTGCTATAATTCCCACCCACAGCCAACCAGCCAAATCGAGGTAGACCATGCGTGTTGCAGGCAAAGTTGCCCTGATCAGCGGCGGCGCCGGAGGGATCGGCGCCGCCGCTGCCAAGTTGCTGGCCAAGGAAGCCGCGACCCGGGTGATTGGTAAGCAACAGACTGCGTCGTGGATCGCAGTCACGACAGGTCCCGACATTGGCAAGACTCTCCAACTGCACGCAGGGGACAACTCCGTTGGAAGAGACCATCAAAACGACCTGGTTCTTGGTGACTCCTACGTCAGCAGCCGCCAGGCAATGGTCCGTGTAGAAGACGGAAAGAGCTACGTTTACGACGTCGGCAGCAAGGGTGGGACCAAGGTCAACGGAACACGCATCGACGGTCATAATGTCAGCCCCGATAGTGTGATCCGCTTGGGCGAGACCGAACTTTCCCTAATCCCGGTAGACCGCATTCAGCAAGGAGGGGTTAACATCGGCAACGGCGAGACAATGATGGACCTACAGGGCCAGTCGGGCGGGGTGTTGGTGATCCGTTCCGGATCAGACGCAGGGAAGAGTTACAACCTCGCTGAAGGCGACAACTTTATCGGAAGGGACCCGTCTTGTAACGTCAGATTGTCGGATGAGTCGGTAAGCCGCAAGCACGCCTTGGTTCGTTGCGAGAATGGGGTCATTACCCTGTTCGATGTGGGCAGCCGCTCTGGTACTGAGATCGATGGAACAACATTCGGTGGGCATCTCTTGAACGACGGCGACACCGTCAGCGTCGGGCGAACGACTATCAAGATGATGGCTCCGGCGGCCTAGGTAGCAGTGACGATGAGAATTCGTATCTGGCCATTTCGAGGGAAAAGCAGATCTGGGTCATCACCCCAGCTATCGGTCGCAGGCCAGACAGATGTGGGCCGTATCCGGGCAGAGAACGAGGACTCGTATCGGGTGCTCTGGGGGGAGAAATCCCCTCAGGGTATCGACGCCTTACTAGTAGTTGCCGACGGCATGGAAGGCCATGCTGCCGGAGAGGTAGCCAGATAGATGGCGGCCATAGGCCTTTCTATCCTTGCTGCTTTCGGCTTTGCCAGTTCGGCCGTATTAGCTCGTCAGGGCATGCAGGCTATCTACCCCCTCCCCGGCGTCATGATATCTCTTTTGGTTAGCTTTACCGTCTCTTCGGTCATGGTCCTACTGTTTGCCTCCTCTGATATAGGTCGCATCCCGCAAGAGGCAATGCTATGGATTATTGGCCTGGGGGTAGTCAGCTACTTAGGCGGCCGTTGTCAGAATTTCCTGGCCGCCAATCTCATAGGGGCGTCTAGGTCTAGCTTGTTCATATCGACTCAGGCGCCCTTCGCCGCCATATTAGCTGTGTCCTTTACCGGAGAGACGGCCAATAGCCTGATTGCGTTAGGCACCGTGGGGGTTGTCTGTGGTCTGTTTTTTTCGAGTGGTGGTTCCATTATGGAAGGTTGGCGTACGGACAAGATCCATCTGTTAGGTTATGTGCTAGCCATGGGTGCGGGCGCATCATACGGGGCGAGCAACGTCATGGCCAAGCAGGCAATAGGGATTTACGACTCTCCATTCATGGTTACTGCCTTTAGCATGCTAATCGGTTTATTAGCGATTTCTCCTTTGGTAGGAGCTAGTGCGTCGCAAAGCGGCGTTGTACGAACAAGGGGCCAGGGATTTTTTCGTTCGATTTTCGCTCTGCGCTATTTGGCCGCCGCTGGGTTGACGTCGAGCATTGCGGTAACGGCAGTGGCTTTTGCGGTACAGCGGGCCGACGTTGTGGTGGTAAGTCCCATAGTTTCCAGCAGCCCTTTAATCACATTGTTCCTGTCCCACACTTTCTTAGCGAAGTTGGAGCAGGTCACTCCCAAACTGGTCGCTGGAACCCTGCTGGCGATAGCCGGAGTCATCCTAGTGGTGCTGGGAAGATGATCTAATATACTCACGGCAGTTCCAAGACCGTTACCTCTACCGGGTTCATCGGATAGATAGCTGGAAAGTCATAAGCACCCGCGGAATAACATACCGATGTTTGTTCAATGGTGATAAATTCCAGGATGTAAGGAGTGTCCCGTTTAGGGCCCGCTTAACGCTCTGAGCGCTTCGGGCAGTCGCTCGATAAAGATTATATCCAGACAGATTCAACGGCGGGGAATCCCCGCCGTTTTGTGTTTGATGTACCTATCAAGCTTTCAGGAATGCTCGATGAGGATAGTGATCGTGTATAGGCCAAGGTCGCTGCCGGTGTTCGAGGCAGCGGACCGTGTGTTTGGGCTATAGAGTACGCAAACCCGTGTCAAACTCCATGTAATCCTTCGATGAAACGAATTCGGTTGGTTTTCTGATCTGTGTAATATCAGGAAGTTGCGTAGGCTTTGTCGTGGGCACCGGGGTATTCGTAGGCCCTGATTTAGGTGTATTAGTAGGTAGTGGCACTCTTCGGGTGGCCGTGGGCAGGGAAGGCTTGTCTTCCGATAGCCTCGCTTCTACCGTTGCGTTAATCTTGGAAGTAGATTCCGCTGGAGCCGGAGCAGCACTAGAACAAGCGAGTGCAAAGATTCCAACGAGTACAGCTAGAACTACTGGTAACTTCATTCCCTTTCCTCCGTAACTACCTGGCCGTCTTCATCAACCACAACACCACCATCTTCCCTAAGCTGCCTAGCGTTCTCCACAAGCAACCTT
>JAKUQE010000028.1 GCA_022450395.1 Dehalococcoidia bacterium
ACCTCTATAGCAATTCGAGACGGTGCCGAACGTCTCAGAGAATGTGTGCATTTGGACGTCTTTGGGTATGGGTCCGTATTGTTTCCCGCCCAAATCCCAGTATTGTTATTCTTTAAGCGGCGGTTGTTTAGTTGATTGCATAGCGAGCTCGTAACGCAATTTGCCGCCCTCCCTGTGAAAACAGTAATCTTGGTCTATAACCTCTTCTTTTCCATTTCCATCCCTCCTAACTATCGTACGGCGGGGTGGTAACCAATGTTCAGTTCCCCACGGGTCCGTCGCAAGCGCCCAACCCGATTCTGTGAACTTTCGAGCCGGCCACGATTCATGTCGTCCGAGCACAGTGACAAATTCTTCAAGAGTAGTATCATAATCAAGCTTAACGTCTCTAGCTTTCTTCCATTTTACGACTACACTTCCTAGTTCCTGATAGGGCATTCCGACAAACTTACCGGCCCCTGTGTCCACTTCCTTTTCGCGCCAAGCATCCGGAGAATCTCCGTTTAGCCACTCTACCCTGACATGATCCTCATCAGCCGGAATTCCGGGTTCACGATCGATTTCCACTATCCCAGATCGGCCTTGAAAAAAAGTGGGCTGTCATTCTTACGACTATTAGCATTGATAACGAATAATTCGCCCTTACTAGCGTCACTTGTCATAGGAGTGCCTCCTTTAGTGTGGCCACATATATCCCGGCATCACCCGCATGGCTTCCCCATTGGTTCAATGGGTAGGAAGTCATTCCAAGGGGGATTATAACGTCTCGAAGGCGCTGCTGGTCAACCCCAGAAAGCCCGTTGCCGGGAATCTCCTCAGGGTGTTATTTTACCGGTGTACCGTAAAGCTAAATCGGTAGTCCGATTGTGTCCACTGGCCCTGGGTCCAAGCCATCCGGTCCTACGTCCGTGAACGGGAACCGGAGCTGTTGAGCTCAGAGATGGGTTCCGGAGCCGCCGACATCGCCGAGATTGTGTCCGACGTTCGAGAACGCCTGCCCGGCCTGCCACAGGGTTCCAAACTAGAGCCGGAGCAAGCCAGATTCCGTTTGTTCGACTCCATTTCCGCCTTCTTAAAGAGCGTGTCTCAACGCCAACCCTTGGTGCTGGTATTGGACGACCTGCATTGGGCCGACCAGCCGTCCCTAGCGTTGCTCCAGTTTGTGGCGAGGGTGTTGGGGGGCGCACGCCTGTTGATAATCGGCACTTACCGGGACATGGAGCTGTCTCGACAGCATCCACTGGCCGAAGCCCTGGGCGAGTTGACCCGTGAACGCCTGTTCCAACGGGTGCTGTTGCGAGGGTTGACCCAAGACGATGTGGGACGTTTCATCGAGATGACTTCGGGCAACACCCCCCCACGGGGATTGGCCGAGGCCGTACATACTCAGACCGAAGGCAACCCCCTGTTTGTGACTGAAGTAGTCCGGCTTTTGGTGCAAGAGGGCACCCTCACGCCCGACTCCTCTCCGTCAGGGAGAGGGGAAACCGGAGATGGAGAATCCTGGACCTTACGCATTCCTGAGGGAGTACGGGAGGTGATCGGAAGGCGCTTGAACCGGCTGTCCCAGCGTTGCAACGAAGCCCTGACCGTGGCGTCGATAATCGGGCGGGAGTTCACCTTGGCCCAGATTAGGCCGCTGGTTGAAGAGATCACCGAAGACCGGTTGTTTGAGGTTCTGGAAGAGGCGCTGTCCTCTCGGGTCATTGAGGAGTTGCCTCAATCCGTGGGGCGGTACCAGTTCACCCACGCTCTGATTCAAGAAACTCTGTCCGCCGAGCTGTCCTTGACCCGGCGCGTGCGCCTCCACGCCCGTATCGCCCAGGCCTTGGAAGATTTGTACGGAGACGATGCGGAGTCCCACGCTGCCGAATTGGCCCACCATTACTCCCAAGCCGAGGCGATGACAGGAACCGAAAAACTGGCGCGCTATTCCCTACTGGCCGGAGAGCGGGCGCTGGCCTCTTATGCCTACGAGGACGCACTTGCTCATTTTGAGATGGGCTTGGTTGCCCGGGACATACCATTGTCCGGAACAGAGACGGCGTCCGATGACGAGGCCGCGGCCCTGCTGTTCGGACTGGCGCGGGCCCAGTCCTCTACATTAGAAGGGCATCGATTAGGAGAAGCCTTCAACAATCTAAGCCGTTCCTTCGAGTACTACGCCGAGGCGGGGAACGTCGCCCTGGCGGTAGCCGCTGCGGAGTTCCCAATCGCGCCGCTACGTAATCTGGTCACTGGCGCCCCCGAACTTATGGCTCGTGCTCTTACACTGGTCCCGCCAAATTCCCACGAGGCTGGGCGCATCCTCTCCCGCTACGGCGGGGTCCTTGGGGTAGTGAAATGTGACTACGAAGGTGCTCAACAGGCCCTGGGGCGGGCGATAGACATTGCCCGGCGTGAGGGCGACCTGCCATTGGAGATGCAGACCCTGACGTATGCTGCTGCTGTGAACTCGAACCACCTCAGATGGCAAGAGAGTGTAGAGAATGGGCTGCGGGCCATTGAACTGGCCCCCGGTGACGAAAACATCTGGTCTGAAGTGGATTCTCGTTTTTGGACTGCGAAGAGTTTACTCTCTATGGGTGATCTTAATGGCGCCCGCCCTCACGCCTTGGTGATGCGAGACCTGGCGGACAGGCGAAGTTCCCCACGGCAGCTGGCTAATAACGGCTTTGACCCGATCACCTTGCTGTCGTGTCTTGAGGGCGACTGGAAAGCAGGTCGTGGATATAGCGGCCGAGTCCTAGAGGTGGCGCCCCTACAACCGCAATTCCTATTGTCCCGGGTTCTATTGGAACATGAGACGGGGGAGTCCGCCCAAGGAGAGGTCTACCTGGGGCGGCTCCTCGAGGCGATGGGCCGACCCGGTCCAGACCAATCGATTGCGGCTGCGAGGGTGTCAATGGCGATAGCCGCGATTGCCCGAGTCACCGGTGTACCCAACCGCTTAGACATAGCCGAGGCGGCTGCCCAGGCGGTCCTCTTAGAACAGTCTGTTGTCCCTTTCCGTGCCTTGTACGCCAATACCGGTTTGGCCCTCCTGGCGATTCAGAAGGGCGGCCAGTCTGCGGCGGAGGAGCATCATGCCTATTTTCAGGGTCAACGAGGCACGATGATATTGTCTGTCATTTCGGCCGACCGCCTGCTTGGCCTCCTGTCCCAGACTATGGGCAACCTGGCACAGGCTTCAGAGCACTTTGAAGACTCCCTGACTTTCTGCCGCAAGGCGGGCTACCGGCCCGAATTGGCCTGGGCCTGCTGCGACTACGCCGACATGCTCAAAGAGCGAGATGCGGAGGGTGACCCCGCCAAGGCCGTATCCCTGCTGGACGAGTCGCTGGCTATTTCCAGCGAACTGGGCATGAGGCCCTTGATGGAGCGCATCCTGTCCAGACGGGAGATACTCAAGGCGTAGGCGCGTCCGGAATGGATTCCGTTTCTTACACAACCTGAACCTTCCTTGATGCCTCTGCATCATATCTTTTACACATAACCTCAACCTGGTTGGTTGGGGACTTTCAATTTAATAGGCCAGTCCATATTTTGAAAAATCGATTTCCGATATTAATCCTGGTAGTGGTGGTGGCGGTGGGTTTAGCGTGCTCCGGTACTGTGCCCACCACTCCCCCGGAGCCCACCGTAGCCTCGTCATCCTTATCAACCAGGCCAGCCACTAGCTTACTTTCGCCGACCCAAGCCCCGGAGAAAGTCTCGCCCCAGTCCGTCTCTCTTACCACGGCCACACCGGCGCCATCACCGGCCACGGCCACGCCGCTTCCAACTCCAACATCCTTTCCGGAGCCCACCGTGGCATCCTCATCAAAGAACGACGGCCCGTCGGCCTTCCGGTACCTGACGGTGCTTTCTACGGAGTTCGCGCCCCGCGCCAGCGGCACCAGCGAGGAGTTGGTGGCGGCAGAATACTTGGCGGCCCGTTTTGAAGAGTTCGGATACGAAACCGGTTTCCAGGAATTTACGACGGAGATGCTATCCCCGGAGTTGTCCGGATTGACTCTGCATCTAGCTGCCGTAGAGAAAGTGGCCGTTATTCCCCTGGTCAGGTCCACAACGGGTATGGCTGCCGGGCGATTAACATCCGCCGGGCTGGCCCGGGAGGAGGACATCCCAGAGGAGGGGTTGGAAGGGAAAGTCGCTTTGGTGGAGCGGGGCCTCATCAGATTTAGCGAGAAGGTTCGGAGGTTAGCCGAGGCGGGGGCCGTTGGAGCCGTCATCTACAACAACTCTCGAGGCAGTTTTCAGGGAGTTCTATCCGCCGAAGGAGGGGAAATACCCGCGGTCGCCATCTCCCGGGAGGACGGGGAGCGGCTTCTGGAGCTTATCGCCGCGGACGAAGTGCGGGCCACGGTTACGGTTACGGTGGATTCACGTCCTTCGCAAAACGTGTTGGCGGAAAAGGCCGGCTCTGGGCCGGGTGTTGTGGTTCTAGGAGCGCACTACGACACCGTGCCCGGCGTTCAAGGAGCCAACGACAACGGGTCTGGGACCGCGGTCCTTCTTGCCATCGCTGAGAAATTGGCCGGGCATACCCTACCATTTACGGTGCGTTTTATCGCCTTCGGTTCCGAAGAAGTGGGTCTAAGAGGCAGCGCCCACTACGTTGACTCCTTGTCCGGCGGACAGAGGGATGAAATCATCGCTATGCTCAACTTCGACGCCCTAGGTGGCGGGGAAAGCCTCGAGATTCTGGGTGATGGGCAGTTAGTCGACCGGGCGGCGGAACTGGCGCAGAAGGAAGGAATCGTGGTTTCTAAGGGAAGAGACCGGCGCGGCAGCAGCAGCGACCACGCCAGTTTTCGGCGGGCAGGTATCCCCGTATTAATGTTTTCTGCCCAGGATTTTTCTCGGATCCACTTGCCAGACGATACATTGGAGCACGTGAATCCGGACCTCTTGAAGGACACGGTCCGGTTGGCTGTTTCCTTGCTACTGCGGCCCAACCCCTTCGATGAGGGCTTGTAATGCCGCCAACCTCACCGCTTGGTATACTTAACCCAGCATATTGAACCAGCCAGGGGAGGTATTCCGAATGAAGTGGGCTTCCGCAATCTCGGAAAAGAGCGGTTTAAAGGACGCCATCCAAGAGTGCGTCACCGGCCTTAGGGCTCAACTGGGGGATGAAGAGCCCGACCTGGCGGTTATCTTCGCTTCGCCCCATCACCAGTCCGGATACGATGATGTGGTTCCCATGATAAGGAAATTGCTGCCTTCGGCTCGGGCGTTTGGCTGCTCCGGCGGAGGAATCATCGGAAATGGGGAAGAGGTGGAGCAACGGGCCGGATTGTCCATCACCGCCGCCGTCTTGCCCGATGTGGAGATCGTTGAATTCCATCTGGACGGCGACAGCCTTCCTGACTTGGACGCCGGGCCGGATACCTGGGAAGCATTGGTGAATGTAACCGACAGCCAGGATCCCCAGTTCGTGGTGTTGGCCGACCCATATTCGTTCCCGGTGCAGAACCTGATACTGGGCTTGGATTTCGCTTTCAGCCGGGCGGCCAAGATCGGCGGGCTGGCCAGCGGCGCCCAGCAACAGGGCGGAAACGCTTTGTTCTTGGGCGATCAGACCTACCATTCGGGAGCGGTCGGCTTGGCCTTTCATGGCAACATAGCCGTTGATACCGTGGTGGCCCAGGGCTGCCGTCCCGTCGGCCATACCATGCGGATAACCGAGAGCCGCAGCAACATTCTGGTCGGACTGGACGGGCAAACGCCGATGGTGGTGCTCAAGGAGTTATTCGAAAATTCCGGCGAGCGGGACCGGGGCTTGATGCGCAACTCCCTGTTCTTGGGTGTTGTGATGGACGAGCTTCTGGACGACCCCAAGCAAGGCGATTTCCTGATTCGCAACGTCGTGGGAATGGATGAGCGAACCGGGAACCTGGCCATAGGCGAGCTTTTGAAAGAGGGACAGGTGGTTCAGTTTCATCTTCGGGACGCCGAGACTTCCACCGACGATTTGACTGCGGTGCTGGAGCGGTACGCCACCGAAAACCGGGAGAACCAGATCCAGGGTGCGCTGCTATTTTCATGCCTGGGCCGGGGAGAAAATCTTTACGGAAAGCCGAACCACGACTCCGGAATTTTCCATGACAAGTTAGGCTCGGTGCCCCTGGGCGGCTTTTTCTGCAATGGCGAGATCGGCCCGGTAAGCGGGACTACGTTCCTCCACGGCTACACCAGTTCCTTCGGCATCTTCCGGTCTAAATCTTAGCGTTTTGTTCTCCGGTCCGTCCCGTGGTTCCAAGCTGTGCTGTCGATGGTTGATGGCTAGTAGTCTGGTTAAGTAAAAATGCCTAATGTCATTCCGACCGTATGGAGGAATCTGAGGATGGGCGGAACCACACCACCCCAGATTCTTTCGTCATTCCGATCCTTCCGCCGAAGGATCGGAGTCTCATGCCTGGTTGTAACGGTAACCTGAGATTCCTCGCCTCCCTTCCGCCGAAGGGCTGGTGTCGGAATGACGAAGTGTGCGGCCGAAGGTCGGCAGTTCTATTTTTGGAGCAATGACGGGCTTCTACAACCGGGCAATGCAAGCCAATGAACTTGACGCAATATTAGGATGGCCGGCTCCGATACCCTCAAGGCGGGCATCCCCGTCTCGCTCTCCGGTCAGTTTCAGGTGCAGGGACGTCAGGCTTTGGCTGGACTGCAAGCCTGGGCTGAGGATGCAAACCGGGCAGGCGGCGTCAAAGTTGGGCATTCCGATGCCGGACGGCTAATATCCATCGTCTACTACGACGACGCCAGCAAAACAGCCCAAGCTCGCCAGGCCACCGAACGCCTCATTACCAGCGACCGCGTAGACCTTCTGTTTGGGCCGTACTCCGGCGTTCTGGCCCTTGCGTCCGCCCAGGTGGCGGAAGGCCATGGCAGGTTGCTGTGGAACCAGGGTGGGGCATCCGACACCATATACCAACGAGGACTCAAATGGGTGGTGGGTGTACTCACGCCGGCCAGCCGCTACCTGGCGGAGTGGCTGGCCTTGATCCGAGGGGCCGATCCTAACGCCGACTCCCTGGCGATAGTGCGGGCAAGCACCGGGGCGTTTCCCAAGGCAGTCACCTCTACCGTGGAAAGCCAGGCTGCGCGATTGGGGTTCAAGATCAGTTTGTTAAGAGAATTTGAGCCGTCCATCAACGATTTCAGCGCCGTACTCGACGAGGTGGAACGGGTCCGTCCGGATCTGTTGTTGGGCGTGGGACGTATCCAAAATGACCTGTTGCTGGCCGGGCAGTTGGCGCGGCGGGAACTGGGCTTAAAAGGGGTAGCGGTAGTGGCCGCCCCCATACAACAATTCAGGGACCACTTGGGCGAAGCCGCCGACGGATTCGTCGGTCCCAGCCAGTGGGAGGCCTCCGGCAACTATCCCAGAGATTACGGCCCCACCAGCGCCGAGGTGATGGCGTCGCTGCAGGATAAGGGATATCGAACCGTGGATTATCCGATGGCCCAGGCGTATGCCGCTGGGTTGGTGGCCCAGCGATGCGTGGACGAGGCGGGGACATTGGAAGACTCGGCACTGCGGGAAACGGCTGGACGCCTTGATTTCTCAACTTTCTACGGACGGTTCAAGATTGACCCGGTCACTGGCTGTCAGTTCGGACGCTCTACTGTTCTAGTTCAGTGGCAGCAGGGACGGAAAGTGATTGTCGGTCCTCCGGACCAACGGCAAGCGCCGATCGTATACCCCTGGCGGAATCAGACGTAAATACCTATATTAGACTTTGGTTCTCCTCTTCGATCGGGTGCTGGAGGAGTGGGAAGCTGAAGAAGCAAGGAGCATCGCTATGCGGCTAAAAGACCGGGTCGCGATAATTACTGGAGCCGGGCGGGGGATCGGCCGAGCCATCGCGCTAGCATATGCCCAGGAAGGGGCTACCATGACTCTGGCGGCCCGGAGCGCCGGCGAATTGGAAGAGACGGCCCGGTTGGCTCAGGAGTTGGGGGCCGCCACTCATATCGTGCTGACCGATGTGACGAAACAGGACGACGTTGATGAGATGGTCCGCCAGACTGTGGACCGGTTTTCCACCGTCGATATCCTGGTGAACAACGCAGGTATCGGGGGGCCGGTGGGGTTGCTTCAGGACAACGACGTTGCCGAGTGGATTCAAACCATTCAAGTGAACGTGGTGGGGACCTACCTATGTTGCCGGGCGGTGTTGCCGGTGATGATTGCCCAAGACAGAGGTAAGATAGTCAACCTGGCCGGAGCCGGCGCCACCGCGGCCTGGCGTAACACCTCGGCTTACTGCGCCAGCAAAGCGGCCGTCGTCCGCTTAACCGAAAATATCTGGCTGGAATTGGATGGTAAGAACGTGCAGATCAACTCCCTGGGGCCGGGCTCCATCGATACCCGGATGTGGGAGCAGTTGCGTGACGGCGCGGAGTTAGTCGGCGATCAGGACCTCTTTGAGCTGGGAAAACGGGTGACCAGCGGCGGCGGAGCATCCATAGATCGGGCCGCCGATCTAGCCGTGTTTTTCGCCAGCGACGATTCTGGCAAGCTGAGTGGGCGGCTGATCAGCGCCGTAGCTGACGATTTCGATAATCTGCCGCCACGCATACCTGAAATAATGGCCTCCGACGCCTTCATCGTCCGAAAGGTGGAGTTGGATTAGTCCCCTGTTCAGTAAACGGCGATCGCTGACAACACATCACCCCCACTCGAACTCTCCACCATAAAAGGGGAGAGAACAAATCCCTTCTTCCTCGACGGGGGAAGGTTAGAGCCTGCCCTGAGCGCAGCCGAAGGGATGGGAGTGCGCCACACCTACCAAGCTCGACGTGTACCGGACTAATGGGTCCTAGGACGGGCGTCTACGCTTCAAGCTTAACGGGGTTGCTGAGCACCCCGATCCCCTCAATCTCGATCTCGCAAATGTCACCGTCTTTCATCTCTCCCGGCGTGCCCGGCGTTCCGGTGTAGATCATGTCGCCGGCTTCCAGGGTGACGTACTCCGAGCAGAAAGACACCAGGGTCGGTATGTCGAATATCAGGTATTTGGTGCTTTCGCTCTGCACCTCTTGACCGTTTATCCGGCCGGTCACTCGAATGTTGTGGGGATCCAAGTCGGTCTCTATCCACGGACCGGCGGGGGAAAAGGTATCCGAGGACTTGGCTCGCCACCAATTGCGGTCTTCCTCCTGCCAGTCGCGGGCGCTGACGTCGTTGCCGCAGGTGTAACCCAGAACGTGCTGCATGGCGTCCTCTTTGGAGACGTTGCGGCAACTGTCTTTCATGATCACAACCAGCTCGGCCTCAGCGTCCAGCTTATTCGTTCCTTTGGGCCGGATGATGGTGTCGCCCGGTCCGATGACCGAAGTGGGCGTTTTGTAGAAGACCATGGGCACGGGTGGACCCGGCCGGTCATGGAGGTGGCTGGAGTAGTTAAGCCCGATGGCCAGAATCTTGCCGGGTACGCAGGGCGCCAACAGCTTGACGTCCGTCAAGGGATGAACATGGTCGATCACTTCGTGGGGTTCGAAGGGGCTGGCGCTCAACTGTTTCACGTTGTCGCCGTCAATGATCCCATAGCTGATCTGGCCGTGGGCGAGATACCTGGCGATTCTCATCTGTGTTTCTCCTGATTATTGGAGTTGGACGGTTTATCCGGCCTCAACCGGGCGCGCCGGACGCAGGATCAACGGCGTGGGCTCAACGATTATCTCCGTCTACACCAGCCTTTGCAACCATTTCAAAAACGAACCTTAATATCACCGATACGCCTCCATGCCTCGGACGGAATCGGACTGGGGATACGCACGGTTAGCCCTCGATTGACTGGGTTTGCGTGCTCGGCTACACTTCCAGCCATCGTAAGGACCTTAACGGCAGACCGGATCGGTCTATCAACCCGATATTTGCGTAAAAGAGGTGACTCCAACGATATGAGTATTCCAGAATTTGACGTAGCCGGACAAAAGGTATTGTTGGTTGGAGCAGGCCGGGGAATCGGCAAGGGCATCGCGATGGTGTTCGCCGAAGCGGGCGCCGATGTAGCCATCACCGGATTGACCGAGACCGGTGTGAATCAGGTAGCCAAGGAAGTCCGGGCTTTGGGACGCACCGCGCTCCCGTTGGCGGGTGACGCCACCAAGACGGCCGACATGGACCGGATAACCGAGCAAGTGCTGGGGGAGTTCGGCCATATCGACACATTGATCAATTGCGTCGGCGACTCCATACACAAGCCCGTGGTGAAACTTCCCGGTGGCGACATCGAAGGGATGACCGAAGAAGATTGGCATCACGTGATTGACATAAACCTAACCGAGGCCTTTCAAGGATGCCGGGCCGTTGGCCCCCACCTGTTGGAGCGCCGCCAAGGTTGCGTGATCAACATCTCTGGTTGGGCGTCCTTCCGGGGCCGCCCCGAGTACTCGGCCTACGACGCTGCCAAAGCCGGTCTGATGCGCTTCACCGAATGCTTGGCCCAGGAATGGGCGCCATATGGTGTTCGGGTCAACACGGTTGCGCCTGGGTCGTTCCCAGACCCAGACCAAATGTCCGCCGAGGCCTATCAGACCCGCCAGGACACTGCCGCGAAGCAGATCCCCTTGGGCCGGACTGGAAAGCTTAAAGAACCGGGTTATCTTTCGGTGTTCCTGGCCTCCCCGGCGGCGGCCTACATCACCGGGCAGACATGGGCGGTGGACGGCGGGATAAGTATCAAGCACCCGTGATTTTCCACGGATTGGTTCTTTTGGTTTAGCTATCGGAAATAAGACTTTCACCCCCGTCTCCTCTCCCCACGGGAGAGGGGCGGTTTCGATGGAATCGAAGCCAGGGTGAGGGCTCGCTGCTTAAGATCCCCGGACTGATTAATCCACACCGCGTCGTTTGAATCGCATACGTCCTCATTTATGACATTGCGTTAAGAAATTAACTTTCATAGAATCCGATATAAGGCCCTTGAATACTAGGACAAGGAGCCGGATGTGGGAACGGAGAAGGGCGGTTCGAGGGGGATTGATGGTTAAAGTTCTTATCGTGGAAAACGAAGGTCTCTTTAGAGACATGCTAAAGATCTCTTTGGGTTCTATACCCAATATGGAGATCGTTGACGCGGTGTCCGACGGTCACGCAGCGATCCAAACCTCCAGCCAATTGCAACCCGATGTTGTATTGATGGACATAGAATTGGGCGGCGAACCCAACGGTATCGAGGCTGGGAGAACTATCAAATCAAACCATCCTGAGATGGGTATGATTCTTCTCTCCGCCCATAAGGAGCGGGAGTACGTCAGCATGATTGCTTCCGACGATCTCTCCGGGTGGTCTTACGTTTTGAAACAGTCGGTGACCGATGCCGGAGCTTTGGTTCGCGCGATCGAGGGAGCGGCTTGCGGATTGGTGGTGATGGACCAGGGAGTGGTCAATAGCATGAAGCCGCGTAGAGGCTCGGATACAGCCGGCCTCACTCCGCGCCAACAAGAAGTACTGTCGATGATGGCCAAGGGTTATAACAACTCCTCCATCGCCGAAAATCTCGTATTGGGCACCAAGTCGGTTGAGAACTATATCAACGCCATCTACCAAGAACTCCACTTGGGCCACAACGGCAGCCTTCACCCCAGGGTCCAGGCGGTCCTGACCTACATCCGGGACAGCGCTTAAGGGATTTTCCCGCAATGGGCGCTATCGGTCTTGTGACTTGTGGCTGGAGACTAGATCCTCCTGCCCCCTTTACGAAAAGGGGTAAGTTTCCCTGTGCGTCCCAGGCTGTCTTCTTGTCCTCTTCATAGATACTTCCCAGAACGCCTCTAGCTTGTATTGCGACTTCCTTCAGGGCTATCATTGGATAACTAGCCGTACCTGAAGGACGGCGGGGAGTTATGCGTTGGACTATCGTGGCGGCAAGGTTTTCAACGGTGGGTCAGGCGATTCTGAACCGTCTGACTTGGTTACTTTCTCTTATTTCCGGTTAGCCGAAGCGGTAGGGTAAAACATCGTTGTGCCGGTGAACCCTGTTGGCGACGCTATCAAGTTAGAGGGATTGGAAAAGAGTTTCGGCGACTGGCCGGTGCTCTGGGACTTGGATCTGACCCTGGGATGGGGACAATTTCTCGTCATCTTCGGAGGCAACGGCGTGGGCAAGTCGACCTTGCTACGAATCCTGTCAACCCAGGCCAGGGCCGACGCGGGAAAGGCGCTGATTGCGGGTTACGACCTGCGGCGCAACCCCCAAGCGGTACGGAGCCGGGTTGGCGTCGTTGCCCATCAAACCTTTCTGTATGACGATCTGACTGCCCTTGAAAACCTGGTCTACTATGGACGCCTGTTCGGCCTCGATGACCCTGAAAAAAAGGCAGACGAGGCCCTTTCCAGGTTGGGGATGGACCGCCGGTCCGGCCAGCGTTTACGTAGCCTTTCCCATGGAATGCAGAAACGGGTAGCTATCGCCCGGGCTATCATGCATCGGCCTTCTATCCTGTTATTGGACGAGCCGGAGAGCGGGCTGGACCGTGGCTCGGTGGAGCTGCTCAGAGAACTCTTACAAGAGTGGGCCGCCTCTGGGCGCGCCGTGGTCATGACGACGCATGATACCGAATTGGGGTTCTCGTGGACCGGCCAACTGGGTCTGCTGGCCGAGGGGAAGCTCCATCTCCGTGGACCGGAAGGGTCCGGCGACTCTGCCGATTTTCGCCGGCGGGTAACCGTATCTCTGGGCGCCAGCCGATGATGCAGTTATTGAGGCCGGTCCTGATATTGGTAAGGAAGGATATCCTGCTGGAGTGGCGTTCCCGGGACCTGGTGGTGTCGATGTTGGTATTCAGCCTACTGATCGTAGTGGTGTTCAACTTCGCCCTAAACGTCACACCCCAGCAGGTTACCGTGCTGGCTCCGGGGATCATCTGGGTGACCTTTGCTTTCGCGGCAACATTGGCCATGAACCGTTCATTCGTTAGGGAGATGGAGCAGGGGGGGTTGGCGGGGTTGCTACTGTCCCCGGTAAGCCGTGACGCCATTTTCTTGGGGAAAGCCTTGGGCAGCTTTCTATTCATGCTGTTGGTTGAGGCCGCTTTGTTGCCGGTTTTCGGCGCTCTGCTCAATTTTCCAGTGTTGTCTTTTACCTTGGTGCTAACCATCGTGATGGCCACTTTGGGGTTTGCGCTGGTTGGCACTCTGTTCTCGGCTATCGCCGTTCAGACCAGATCGCGTGAGATCATGCTCCCGGTTTTATTCTTCCCGGTGATCTTGCCGGTAATCATCGCCGCGGTTGAGGCGTCTTCGGCCTCGATTGGCTCCGAGCCGGGCGTTGGGTTGAACCGATGGCTGCCTCTGCTAGCTATCTTCGACGCCTTATTCTTAGTAATATGTCCGTGGGTTTTCGCCGTAGTCGTAGAGGAATGACGCTGGAAGAAAAGAGGAGGTAGGACCGGTTGCTGGGGAATGGCGTCCGCCAAAATATCACGGGTTATCTGGTGGTGTTGAGCGGTTTGTTCATGCTGGCGGACCTGTACCTGATTTTTGTGGTGGCTCCCACGGATGCGGTGCTTGGCCATGTCCAGCGGGTATTCTACTTCCACGTGCCGATCGCCATCATGTCCTTCCTGGCGTTCTTCCTGGTTTTCCTAGCGAGCATCGCCTACGTGGTGCGGCGTGACGGGAAATGGGACCGGCTGGCTCACTCGTGCGCCGAAGTTGGCGTGGTGTTTGTTACCGTGGCGCTGCTGACCGGGATAATCTGGGGCAGGCCGCTGTGGAACACCTGGTGGACCTGGGAGCCCAGACTGACCACCACCCTCATCCTTTGGTTGATCTACGTTTCCTATCTGATGATCCGCTCTTACGCGTCTAACCAGCAACAAGCGGCCCGTTACTCGGCGGTAGTGGGAATCGTGGGGTTTGTCGATGTCCCGATAGTTTACTATTCGGTGGTTTGGTGGCGTTCGATACACCCGTCTCCGGTGGTGGGTCCCTTCGCCCAGGCAAATGCCCTGGAGCCCATAATGCTGTGGATCCTACTGTTCTCAATGGTGACGTTCTTAATTCTCTTTACCTATCTGGTGGTGGAACGCACAGCCTTGAGGAACAGCGAGGACCGGCTCCTGGGAATACGGCTGGTGGCGCGACGGGCCGGGCGCTGATGCCAGTCTGAATTCTCTTCTCCTGACTTGAGGTGTTAAGCTATATGCATATCGTTCTGCTACAGGCCACGTTGCCGGCAGCTAATCTGCCCTTCCTATTTGCCGCGTTCACGGTGGCTTGGGTGGCCTTTTTCGCCTACGCGTTTTTCGTTAGCCGGCGCCAACAGGAGTTGCGTAAGGAGATCGCCGAATTGCGCCGGACGCTGGAGCAACAGGAACCGGAGGACGCTAGCTAGGTTTCCGGTATATAATTGGGATGGCAGGGGATCGAGAGGGAGATGATTTGGAACCGGACTGGCCGGATTGGACAGAAGTTGAAATCGAAGCAGAGCCGGAGAACCAGAGCCACCGGACCCGCTTCCTGATTCTCGCGGCGGTGGTTTCGTTGGCTCTTGGTTACATGATATACGCGGCTTTCCCTGGGAATGCCCTGTATTTCTTGACCGTGGGCGAGCTAATCAACAAAACAGATGTCCATGACGGACGAACGCTCCGGGTGTCGGGCAAACTGGTGGCTGACTCTTTCCAGAGAGAGGGAAGGACAACGGTTTCCCACTTCCAACTTCGAGACGAGAACGGTGAGTCGGCCGGGGAGTATCTATCCGCGACATTTGTGGGGGTACTGCCCGACCTGTTCTTCAACCCACATTCCGAGGTTATCTTGGAAGGCAGCTACGGCGAGGACCAGATCTTTCAGACAGACGCCATCCTGGTGAAGTGCCCATCCAAGTACCAATCGCTTCAGGAAGAGACGCTGCTGTCTAGCTGACCGCCCAGAATCGAAACGCGGTGATTATCCACGTCTATTGGGCAAGGCGACGAGAAACCTTCAGACTACCACGGAGCTGATAGACGTCTTTGCCGGCCTAACCCTTACTGCCCCGCGGCCGATATCCACAATCAGGGATCCGGCTTATTTCTTTTCCTGCTTGATGCGGTCCATGACCGAGTCGTGGAAGGCAGAAGGCGCTGACACCTTGGGGATCCGGGAAAGCAATCCGATGGTGGAAGCCAAAGTGTCGACGAAGGCACGGCAAGGGCCGCAATTGCTCAGGTGAGCCTGGATAACCGACCGCTTGGTTGGGGCGAGGTCCTCGTCCAAATAGTCCGACGAAAGCTTGCGGACCTCATTGCAGTCGGCGTCGCCTCGGTGAAATAGCTTGTTCAGTAGTCCAATCACTGTAACAACCCCCAGGGTATTCTAATCTCATGTCCAACCGACAGCAACCGTCCTCATTCCAAAGAGCGTCCGATAATTGTGATGGGTGGCGCTCCCCAGCGTCTTCGCCCAAGTAGCGAATCGGCGTTCTATAGACAAACTCATTACTTTAGATGCACAATGCAGGCTAAAGGTATATTTCCTTAATTAATTTGACAACCAATGGAATCTCAGACCACACAAACTTTCGAAGACATCGTAACCGAATACGGTGATTTCGTATTCAACCTCACCTATCGAATCCTGGGGAACCACGCCGACGCCGAGGATGCCTTCTTAGCCGCTTACCGTAACTTTGAACGATTTCGCGGGGAATCACGGGTCAGCACATGGCTGTATCGCATCGCCACCAACGCTGCCTTGATGAAGCTGCGCAAAGAGCGGCCTAGGCGGAACATCACCCAAACAGGATATGAAGAGATAGATCTACCCAGCCCGGGCGAAGGTCCCGAGAAGCTGGCGCTGAACAGCGAGCTGAGGGGGCACCTTGAGCGGGGGTTGGACATGCTGCAGCCCAACCTGAAAACGGCAGTGGTGCTTCGGGACGTCCAGGGTCTGAGCAACGAAGAGGCATCTCAAATACTGGATATATCCGTCTCGTCGTTGAAGGCCCGGCTCCACCGGGGACGCATCTTCCTTCGGGAACACCTTCAAGAATATCTAACCGCCAACCAGTAGCACGGCCGGGCGGGCTGTCTTGCGGATAGAATCCTTCAAAACAAAAGCCCCCCGTTTTATGCGGGGGGCTTTACAGTTTCTGAGGCTGTGTTCAGGTCAGAATTCGAACGCGTCCATCAATTCCTGCACGGTCTTGGGATTCGCCCTTGCCCACATCTGCTCCACTTGGTGATCCATGGAAGGGCGGAAGGTGTCGTTGTAAAGCACTCCCACGGGAACGCCGCCTTGCTGGATCAATTGCTGGGCAGCGGCCTTGTCGCTGGTGTCGTGATCTTCCGGAATCTCCCACAGTCCTGGCTCAATCCCCTTTTGTACGTTCCCTTTGAGCAGTTCGAAGGTATCGTTATAGGTGGTGCACGGAGATTGTACGTGTATTATGGAAAACCCCTTATGCTCCATCCCCTGGGTAATCAGCTTGGCCAGCGGCCTGACCTGTCCGGAAAACCCGGAAGCGATGAAGGAAACACCCAGGGTTAGATACAGCTCCAGGGGATTTAGTTGGGACTCGATCTTGCCGAAGGGGGTAGAACTGGTTATCTCACCGAGCTTGGTTGTTGGGGAACTCTGGCCTTTAGTAAGCCCGTATACTCCGTTGTCCATGATCACGGCGCAGATGTTCAGGTTACGGGCAGCCTGAGGTCCGATATGCTCGGCACCGATGCTCAGGAAGTCTCCATCGCCGGCCACAACCACCACGTTCAACTCGGGCCTGGCCATCTTTACGCCCAGGGAGATGGGCAAGGACCTGCCGTGAATACCGTGGAAGCCATAGGGCTGGCGGCCCTCTAAGAGATGAACCAGATTGCCAGAGCAACCGATGCCCGCGACCACCACGTTGTTTTCAATCGGAAGCCCCGTCTCTTCGAGACGGTCAATCATCGCCATTTCCAACGCCCTGCGGACCCCGAAGTCTCCGCAACCTGGGCACCACTTGAAATCGTACTCTTCGTTTTTCTTGCTCATACCCCAGCCGCCTCCTTCCTAACGGCCTCCGTCACTTCGGTGATTCGCTTAACCAGATCTCGCACTTTGAAAGGTAGGCCCGTATATTGGGTGATGGCCTCGGCTTTCACCCCTTGGGAACGCAAGATACTGGCGAACTGCCCTTGATAGTTCAGCTCTGGGACAATCACCAAGTCTTTCTTTTTGAGTTCTTCCAGCATTTTTGGAGGCAGCGGATTCAGGTACATGGTGTAGTACCAGCCCACAGGAACCCCCGAAGCCTTCATCTGATTATAGGCTTCCAGCGCGGGACCCTTCGAACCGCCCCAAGGCATCATGACGATGGACTCGTCGACGTTGTCCGTTTCGTATTCGTCTTCTTCCAGAAGCTTCAGTTTGCTGAAACGCCGCTCAGTCATCTGTATGTGACGGCTGGCCAAGTGAGTGGTGTCGCCCATGTCGTCATGCTCACTGCCGTTGGCGACATATGCTCCCGGATTGCCGGGTAGTGGCATTGGGGACAACTCGAAGCCGGCGTATCGATGGTATCCGTTGGTCCCTTCGTAGACCTGCCGTCTCTGATCCTCAACTTGGGAAAGGTCAGGCTTGGCGATGTTTTGCACCCGCTCTGCCAAAGCCATCTCGGTCATCAAGATCACCGGCCCTTGGTACCGCTCGGACCAGGTAAGAGCCTTGATCGCGCCGTAGAAACACTCTTCCACCGTGCCCACCGCGATGATTGGCATCCGGACATCGCCGTGGGCGGGGAACATGCAGGCCATCAAGTCCGATTGTTCCGTCTTGGTAGGTAGACCGGTGGCCGGGCCGCCCCTTTGCACGTCCACGACGACCAAGGGAATCTCAGCGATCCAACCTAGCCCTAGACCCTCACTCATCAGGGAGAATCCCGGTCCGGCGGTGGCCGTCATTGCCTTTTTACCGGCGAATCCCGCTCCCAGGATGGCGGTGATCGACTCGATCTCCGAACTTACTTGATGGGCAAATTTCCCCTCGCCGACCAGGTTCCGTTCCATGTATAACAGAATAGTCGTGGCCGGGGAGATAGGATATCCAACGTAGAATTCCAAACCTCCGGCCAGCGCGCCCAGGGCCAAGGCTTCGTTTCCTTTCAGCATCAATTGGGCGAAGTCTGGCGGGTTTGGAGCAGCCAGGGCGCCCAGAGCGAGTCCGCTCTCGGAGATGTGTTCCCGGCCCAGTGTCATTGCCTGAATATTGGAACGGATAATTTCTTCGTCACCGGATCGGCCGCGGGTGAATCTCTTGGTAACGAACTCTTCCAGATACTGCTGGGGCATATCCACCAAGTGGGCCAGAGCTCCGATGATGACCATGTTTGCGGCCCGGTTGTTTCCCGTGGACCGGGCTAGTTCGTCGAAGGGAAGGCCAAAGCCTCGAGAGTCGCCTTCAAGTTGGAATTCATTGGAGTTGAAGATGATGACGCCTTCATCCCGAACATCGGAGTTGTGCTCGTCGTAGGCGTCCTGATTGAAGGCCACCAGTACATCCACGTCGTCACCGGCGCTTAGAACCGGGTCCACGGCGATCCGGGCTTGGGTCCAGGTGGGGCCTCCCATAATCTGGGAAGGAAAAGTAGCGAATGTTTGAGCGTGATAGCCGACTTGGGTGGCGGCCTGGGCTAAACCTTCTGCCGAAGTAACCACCCCTTGTCCGCCTTCACCGGCGAACCTGACGACGAAGTCACGCATTTCCATGTGTATTTCTCCCTAGGTCAGTATCGGGCAGATTGGATTTTAAGGTTAAGCCGATTGGCATGCAAGGGCTGGGGATGGCAAAGGAGAAACAATTGTCGCGCCACGCTGGAGAATAAAGATTTAGTGGCGGCTGTCATGGTGATTGTTTGGAGCAGCCCCATGGCGCCGTTCGAGGTAAAATTGAGCCTCGGTTGAGGGGGAGCCATAAGGTCAAGCGTAAACAACCTTGTAGGGTTGTTGTTCATATCTGATGTAGCGCCTCGAATGTTACAGCAGGCACGGTCTAATGTCAATTAACTAGCGCCGGATAATGTTGAATAATATGTCCCCGGCGGCGTTGTTTCAAACTTCAGCGGTATGCTAGAATCGCTAACATGGTGGACATAAAATACTGGGCGGTGTTGAACCTTGTGCCCAGATTAGGATCGGTAAGGTTTCGCAAGCTAGAGGCCTACTTCGGAGACATGGAAAAGGCTTGGCAGGCAAGCCTTGGCGAGTTAAAGGCGGCGGGTCTTGATGATCGGACTGCCAGAGACCTGATAACCCTTCGTAGCAAGACCACGCCGGAATCCGAGCTTGATAGGAATCTACGCGCCGGGATAAATCTGGTTTGCTGGCACGATGATGATTATCCCGCGCGGCTGAAAGAGATCGCGGACCCTCCGCCAGTCCTCTATTTCAAGGGAACGCTCTTACCGTCCGACGAAAGGTCGCTCGCAGTAGTTGGGACCAGGGGTCCGACTTCCTATGGAAGGGAAGCAGCGGCGGGACTTACCGCCGAATTAGCGCACAACGGTATCGTCATCGTCAGCGGCCTGGCGAGAGGGATAGACGGAGTGGCTCATCGAGCGGCTCTGGAGAGCGGCGGCCGGACCATCGGCGTTCTGGCCAATGGCCTGGACATGATTTATCCTAGGGAACACACCAACTTGGCCCAACAGATCGTGGACCGTGGCGCCATCGTCAGCGAATATCCTCCGGGCGTCCGGCCCGATTCCCGGAGTTTTCCCCGGCGGAACCGTTTGATCAGTGGCATCAGCCTGGGTTCTCTGGTGGTTGAGGCTGGAGAAGGCAGCGGGGCCCGCTGGACCGTGTATCATGCGTTGGAGCAGAACCGGGAAGTTTTCTGCGTGCCGGGCAGTATCTACTCTCCCATGAGCCGGCTGACCAACCGGTTGATTCAGGAAGGAGCCAAGCTGGTATCCAACGTTACCGATATTCTGGAAGAGTTGAATTTGACGGCGGTGGCACGGCAGGTGCAACTCCCCCTGCCGGAGGATACGGATGGCGATCCTGAGTCTGCTTTACTGGGTCTTTTGAACGACGATCCACAACACATCGATGATATTAGAAGAATCGCGGACATCCCCATTACGTCTGTAAGCAGTATGCTAACCATGCTGGAATTGAAAGGCCTGGTGCGGCAGGTGGGCTGCATGCACTATGTCCGTTTACGGGAGGTATCCCAAGTCTATGGTAACTAAGGCCAAAACCGCCTCGAAATCGCGTGCTACCAAAGCGGGTAGCCGTAAATCCACCGCCAAGAGCGCCAAGGGAACGAAGAAAGGCTCTTCCGTTAGAAGTGCGGCCGGGAAGCAGCTCGTGATAGTTGAGTCTCCGGCCAAAGCTCGAACGGTGGGCCAGATGTTGGGCAACAAGTACGTGGTAGTGGCTTCCCAGGGCCATGTGCGGGACTTGCCCAAAAGCAAGATTGGGGTGGATATTGAAAACGAGTTTGAACCATCCTACGTAATCATGCGGGACAAGCGGTCCATCCTCAACGATCTGAAAAAGGCCGGCGACCAGGCCAAGACTATTTATCTAGCCACTGACCCGGACCGGGAAGGAGAGGCTATCTCTTGGCACCTGCAAACGGCAGCAAAGTGGGACGAAAGGCCCGACCCTCCCAAGCGCGTGGTTTTCCACGAGATCACCAAACAGGCCGTGGAAGAAGCCTTCCAGCATCCCCGGGAAATCGACATGGATCTGGTGAACGCCCAGCAAGCGCGGCGCATCCTTGACCGTTTGGTGGGCTACCAGATCAGCCCTCTTCTCTGGCGGAGGGTCCAGCGCGGTCTGTCGGCGGGGCGGGTACAGTCGGTATCCCTGAGAATGGTGGTGGACCGGGAGAAGGAGATCCAGGCTTTTGTTCCCGTTGAATCTTGGACCCTAGAGGCCCAACTCCACAAAGAAAAGAGCCCAGCCGCCCGGCCCAACCTCTTTACGGGCGTTCTGCACTCGGTGAAAGGCCAAAAGAACCGCTTGTCGATACCCAACGAGGACGATGCCCGCGGGTTTGAGGCCGAGTTGAAGGATGCGGCCTATGCGGTGTCCAACGTGCGAAAACGGGAAGTCCGCCAGCGTCCTACCGCACCCTTTACCACCAGTACTATGCAGCAGGAAGCAGGCCGAAAACTGCGGCTGACCCCCCGCCGTACGATGTCCATAGCCCAAGAACTCTACGAAGGGCTCCAAGTGGGTGGCGGAGAATCGGTGGGACTGATCACGTACATGCGGACCGATTCGGTGCAGGTGTCGACGTCTGCCATCAGCGAGGCCCGCGGTTACATCACCGATACTTACGGCAAGGACTATATTCCGGAAAAGCCGCGGGTGTTCACCACCAAGGCCAAATCGGCCCAGGAAGCTCACGAAGCGATCCGGCCCACGTCTATCAGACGTACTCCGGAGTCAGTTAAAGCCTTCCTGAGCCGGCCTCAATTCAACTTGTACAGTTTGGTTTGGTCTCGGATGTTGGCCAGCCAGATGGCCGATGCCCGGACCGAAGCTACTACCGTGGATATTGAAGCGGCCTGCAAAGGGACGTCCAAGGTCTATATGTTCCGGTCCACCGGCTCGGTGTTGAAGTTCCCAGGATTCCGGGCGCTCTACCTGGAAAGTCGCGACGATGACGAGTCCGAGGATGGCCGCCAATCCCTTCCTGAACTGGCGGCCGGCGATCGTTTGGGCTGCCAGGATCTGGAGGCGTTGCAGCACTTCACGCAGCCGCCGCCCAGATTCACCGAGGCCACATTGATCAAGGCCATGGAAGAGAAGGGTATCGGCCGTCCCAGCACCTATGCCCCAACCGTGGGAACATTGCTGGACCGGCACTATGTGACCAAGGAACAAAACCGTCTTTTGCCTTCCGCGCTGGGAGTCACGGTCACTGAACTGCTCCTTGAGTTCTTCACTGACGTGATGGACCTGGACTTTACCGCAAAGATGGAAGAAGGGTTGGATGAGGTGTCCCGGGGGGAACGGGAGTGGGTCCCCATGCTGGGAGAATTCTACGGTCCCTTCGAGAAGGCCCTGGCCAAGGCTGAAGAGTCGATGCCCCGGACCAAGGTGGAAGAGGAGACCGACGAGGTCTGCGACACCTGCGGCAAGCCCATGGTGATCAAGACCGGGCGGTTCGGCCGGTTCCTGGCCTGTACCGGATTCCCCGAGTGCCGGACCACCAAACCGATATTGAACAAGATCGGTGTCTCATGTCCCAAGCCCGACTGTACCGGAGAGATCGTGGAACGCCAGGCCCGAGGCGGCCGGCGTCCATTCTTTGGCTGCTCCCGTTACCCCGATTGCGACTTCATCAGCAACCAGCGACCCGTGCCTACTCCCTGCCCCGAGTGCAACGGCATGATGGTGCAACAAGGCCGGGACATGCTTTCGTGCACCGTTTGCGATTGGCGTGAGGCCATCCTGGAGCCGTCCCCGGAGTTGACGCCAGTTGGCGATTGACCACGGAACACCAATTTCCGCCGAGTTGGCCCGCTTTGATGCCCTGGTTGAAGGTTATCCTGATTACCTCAGAGGGCAGCGGGGGCTGTCGGAAAACACGGTCCGGATCTACCTGGACGACATCGCCTCCTTCCGGCAATACCTCGGTTTGGAAGAGGTAACTCTGAAAGATATGGACCGGGCGATGCTCCGGGGATACATGGCCTGGCTGGCCACCGATGCCCTGGATGGCAAGGGATACGCCCGGGTCAGCATCGCCCGTAAACTCACGGTGTTACGTTCCTTCTACCTGTTTCTCGTGCAACAAGGATTGTTCAAAGCCAGTCCGGTGCCGTCGGGCCGGAGTTACCGCGTGAAGGTCCAAAAACCCCTTCCCAGTTTTCTGGGACAGCGGGATGTGGCCCGGCTTTTGGATGCCCCGGATGAAGCGTCTCCTTTGGGACTGCGGGACCGGGCGATCTTGGAAGTGCTCTACTCCTGCGGCGTTCGGCTCGGCGAGATACAAACCATGGACCTGCCTCACGTGAACTTCACCAGTCTGGAGATTCTGGTCCGGGGCAAGGGTTCTAAAGAAAGATGGGTGCTATTCGGTCAGCCTGCCGCCAAGGCATTGCGGCGCTATCTGGACGAAGGGAGGCCCGAACTGGCGATACGCCCTGAATCGGCGCTCTTCTTAAACCGTTACGGCGCCCGGCTATCTCGCCGGAGCATGGAAAAACTGGTCGGCCGCTACGGAATCCAGGCGCAGACAACCCTGGGCGTACATCCCCACACCCTGCGGCACTCCTTCGCTACCCACATGTTGGAAGGGGGCGCGGACCTGCGAGTGATCCAGGAGTTGCTGGGACATTCCAGCCCCAGCACCACCCAGATATACACCCATGTCACCAAGCAGGAGGCCCTTTCGGCCTATCTTACCAACCACCCCCGCTCCGATATGCCGCCGGTTTCGTCAGCACCTCCGGAGACTGACCCTGATGACTAGGTTCCTAGTGCTCAACGGACCGAACATCAACGCGTTAGGCCGCCGGGACATTGGTATCTACGGCGCTATGACCTTGGACGATGTGAATCGGGAAGTGTCTCAACTGGCCGATAAGCTGGGAGTGGAGGTCACTTTCTTCCAGTCCAACGTGGAAGGGCACCTGGTTGATTGCATCCAAGAGCATTTTGGGACCATCCAAGGGATCATCATTAACCCCGGGGCTTTGACCCATTACAGCTATACCTTAAAGGACGGCCTCATCGACGCCGGAGTGCCCATCATTGAGGTTCATCTGAGCAACCCTTACGCAAGAGAAGAATGGCGGCGCCATTCCGTCGTAACCGACATCGCCCGAGGCCAGATTGCGGGGTTTGGTTGGAGAAGCTATACTGCGGCTCTGGACATTCTTGCCGCGATAACCGAGGAAGAAGGAGTGCAATGAGCGACCGCCTGGAGCGAGTGGCGGGCCAATTGGCCGAGAGAAATCTGGACGCGATTCTGATCTCGGCTCCGGAAAACCGCCGTTATCTCTCGGGGTTCACCGGGTCCTCGGGATACTTGCTCATCACCCCCAGCCGGGCCATGTTGTTTACCGACTCCCGTTACTCCGAGCAGGCCGCCAATCAAGCTCCCGACTTTCAGGTAATTCAGGTGCGAGGCGGTTGGGGCTGGTTGGTGGAGCAACTCAAGGAGACCGGTGTTCAACGGGTTGGATTTGAAAGCCGGCATATGACCGTGGCTAATTATGAAAAAGTGTTTGATGCCTTGAAAGAAGACGGGAATCTGGGTAAAGTTTCGTTGGTTTCGGCCTCCGGCATCGCTGAAGAGCATCGAGTGTTTAAAGACTCGGAAGAGATGGCATTGCTCCAAAAGGCCATCGACGCATCGGACTCGGCTATGGAAGCTGTCTGCCCTACCATTCAAGAAGGCATGACTGAAAAGGAAGTCGCGTGGCGCATGGAAATGGCGATGCGGGAGTTTGGCGCCGACGGCATCAGCTTCGAAACCATCGTGGCCGGCGGTCCCAATGGCGCAATGGCGCACCATATGCCCTCGGACCGGCCCATACAGGCCGGGGAGCCCATAGTCATCGACATGGGAGCAATAGCAGACGGGTATTGCTCGGATATCACCCGCACCGTGGTGGTCGGCGAGCCTGACGATACTTTCAACAAGATTTACGACATCGTGTTGGGGGCCCAACTCACCGCCATCAATACGGTCAAGGCCGGTATGAGCGGTGAGGACTGCGACGGTTTGTCCCGGACGGTCATCGCCGAGGCTGGTTATGGAGATAATTTCGGCCACAGTCTGGGTCATGGCGTCGGCTTAGAGGTTCACGAGAGCCCAAGAGTTGGCCCCAACTCCCTGGAAACCCTGGAGCCGAACATGGTGTTCACCGTGGAGCCCGGCATTTATTTAACGGGCTGGGGTGGCGTTCGGATCGAGGATATCGTGGTCCTTGGAGATGATGGAGCAAAGGTCCTGAGCAAAGCCTGCAAATAAGAGCTTTCAGCAATCAGCTATCAGGAACCGGCCGGTGCCGAGGGGATGAAGATTCGCAGTAACGAGGACACTGAACGGGCGGGATCCGAATTGCCGCCTCGACGAGGCAAGAGCTTCAGGTCTCAGCCTACAGTAGCTGACCGCTGATAACGGATGGCTGACAGCTTGTCACCGGAATGGAGGTTGGAATGAGCATCAACTTTAGCGATCTAAGCAAGGGAATGGTCATTGAGTTGGACGACCAGCCCTGGCAAATAATGGATTACGAGCGCCACAAGATGCAGCAGCGGGCGCCCGTTACCAGAATAAAGTTGAAGAACCTCCTCAGCGGAGCGGTAGTAGAGAAGACTTTCCAAAGATACGACACCTCATTCTCCATGGCGGACATCGAAAACCGGCAGACCCAGTATATGTACACCGACGGGGACTATTACTACTTCCTGGACGAAGAATCTTTCGACCAGTATGAACTGGACGTCAGCCAATTGGGCAAAGCCCTCGATTATCTGAAGGAGCAGATGGTTGTTGAAGCCGTCTTTTACAAAGGGAAGGTGATCAACATCAATCTTCCGACTCACGTAGATCTGGAAGTGAAAGAGACCCCGCCGAATTTCCAAGGGAACACCGCTCAGGGGGGCACTAAGCCGGCCACCCTGGAAACGGGGCTGCGGGTAACCGTGCCGACCTTTGTCACCGCGGGCAATATAGTCCGGGTGGATACGCGTACCGGAGAATATACCGAGCGAGTTAGCTAGCCCAGTGGCTGTATACACCGTCAGCCAAGTATCGCAACATGTTAAAGAGGTCTTGGAAAGCGACCCGCTACTGGCCGACGTGCTGGTGGAAGGTGAGGTTTCCAATCTCCGGGTCTCTTCCGCCGGCCACTCTTATTTCTCCTTGAAGGACGAACAGGCCCTGCTGAACTGCGTCATGTTTCGCGGCCAACCGGGAGCCGAATTGCTCGCCGCGGGCACGGCGGTTTTGGTCCATGGGCGGCTGCAGTTCTACGAACCCCGGGGCTCCACCGACTTCATGGTTGATCTGGCCATGGCCGCCGGGGTGGGCGAATTGGCCTTGGAATTAGAACGGTTGACCCTACGCTTGGAAGCCGAGGGGTTGTTCGACGAGTCTCGAAAGCGGCCCCTACCATCCTTCCCCAAGGTCATCGGCGTGGTGACATCGCCCTCGGGCGCGGTATTCCATGACATCCAAAACGTCATCCAAAGACGCTACCCTCTGGTGGAGCTTCTACTTGCTCCATCGTTGGTGCAAGGTCCGAAAGCCGCCGCTGAGATTGTCGCGGCCATTGAAGGCCTTAATCGGGACGGCCGGGCCGATGTCATAGTGCTGGCGCGGGGCGGAGGCGCCCTGGAGGAGCTGTGGCCCTTCAACGAGGAGATCGTGGCGAGGGCCATCTACGCCAGCCACATTCCCACGGTCAGCGCGATAGGTCACGAAACTGATTTCACCATATCTGACCGGGTGGCCGATCTGAGAGCTCCCACGCCGTCGGCGGCGGCGGAGATCGTGGCCCCGGACCAATACGTCTTGAGACAGCAGTTGGACGAAGTTCTAGCCTATCTTGACCGGGCCTGGGCCTATCAGGTGGATTCGCGCCGCGACGATGTGGCCCGGATGTCAGGAAACCTTGAAGGAATCTTGCCCGATACCGGCAACTGGCGCCGGAGGGTCGATGATATTGCCAGAGGCGCGGGAATCACCCTGACCAACCGGTTGAAAATCACCCGTATGCAGGTGGAAAACCGGGAAGACCGGGTGCGCGCCCTGGATCCCGTTGCTACTCTACGCCGGGGCTATTCCGTGGTTCAGCAACGGGTCACCGGCCAAGTTGTAACCAATGTGGACCAGGTTGAAGATGGCGATGCCCTTTCTATCACCGTCAGCGACGGTCTGGTGGAGGCCACGGCCGGCCATGCGGTCAAGCCCAAAACCGTCATCAGGAAGAAAAAAGCCGTGGCCGCGGGCAGCGGCATGGAGCGCCTGATCTAGGTCCACCACGTGTTACCAATGGATTCCGTCCGGAGATTTATTCGGCACGATTCGTCTACGGGGCGGTAGAGGAAATCCGCTTTCAGGCTGAACCCGGGAGACCTTGGATATGGCTGACTCACAAGAACCTCAGTCTACACAGGAACTGGCCACCCTTTCATTTGAAGAGGCCTTTCGCCGCTTGAACGAGATGGCCGAATCTCTGGATGATGGGGGCTTGAGCCTCGCCGACGCTACTGCCCGATATGAAGAGGGCATGAATCTGGTCCGGCGCTGCAATCAGTTGTTGGATGAGGCCGAGCTGAAGATCACGAACCTGAAAGACAGTTTCTCGTCGAACTCGGACGAGGAAGAGTGGGAACCACAGGCGTAGATTCCTCCGTGTTGGATGTTGGGTGGCTATGCTTAATATCGGATGGTTTTCCACCGGGAGAGGGCCCGGTTCTCAGGGATTGTTGCGATTTGTCCAGGACCGCTTGGCAAGAGGTCTCTTGGATGCACGTATCCAGTTCGTCTTCAGCAACCGGGAGCCCGGCGAGGCCGAAGGTTCGGACCAGTTTTTTGAGCTAACCGGGAAGTACGGCTTGCCCCTGATCACCCTCTCCTCCTACAAATTCCGGAGAGCTATGGGGGGCCGGTTTGCCGACCATCGGGACGAATACGACGTCCGGGTGATGGAATTGCTAGGCGGCTTTCAGCCGGATATCTGCGTGCTGGCCGGATACATGTTGATCGTGGGCGGCGACATGTGCCGACAGTATCCCCTGCTGAACCTGCACCCAGCTTTGCCCGACGGCCCCACCGGCACTTGGCAAGAGGTTGTTTGGCGTCTGATCGAAACCAATGCCACTCAGACCGGCGCCATGATCCACCTGGCCACCGAAGAAGTGGACAGAGGGCCGTTGATCTCTTACTGTACGGCGCCGCTGACCGGTTCGGAGTTCGATGTGCATCGGCAGGCTTTGGAACAAAGGAGTCTGGATCAGGTGAAGGAAGAAGAAGGAGAGGAGTTCGCTCTGTTTCAGTTGATTCGTCAGACCGAATATCAGAAGGAGCCCTACCTGCTATTTGAAACACTGCGGGCCGTAGCCGAGGGACGGCTAAGCATCAGGGATGGTGAGGTATTTACCGGGACGCACTCCGGCGGCCCAGGGATAAGTACTTTTCAAGGGATATGCCTGGACCCGCAGATAAAACAGGCAATGGCTTCGGAACAAATCGGGAGCGGTTCTTAAGCTGACTTTTCCATCAAACCCAAGGATATGCTCTGGGTTTCACCTGACTCGCTGATCAGAACCGGGTCTTCCGATCCTTCAACCGCCTCCCGTCCCACTATGCACCGCGCGACATCGGTCAATGAAGGAAGCTCGTACATCACGTCGAGCAAAGTCTCTTCGATGATGTAGCGCAGGCTCCGGGCGCCGGTCTGATGTTCCAGAGCCCGCTCGGCGGCGGCTTCCAGCCCGTCAGGGGTGAATTCCAATTCCACGCCGTCCATGCTGAATAGCAGTTGGTATTGCTTTACGATAGCGTTCTTGGGCTCGGTAAGTACTCGGACCAAAGAGTCTTTGTCCAGGGAATCCAGGGACACCGTTACCGGTAGCCGGCCCACCATTTCGGGGATGAATCCGAATTGCAGCAAGTCTTCCGGAGCAACTTGGCTTAGGTAATTAGGTTGCTCTTCTTCCCCACCCCTGCCACCGGCGAGGAAACCCAAACGAGAGGAACCGGACGCCAGCCTTCGAGAGACGATGTCGTCCAAGCCGTCAAAGGCCCCTCCGCAAATGAACAGGACGTTACGGGTGTCGATCTGCAGAAATTCTTGGTGAGGGTGCTTGCGGCCCCCTTGCGGAGGTACGTTGGCGACGCACCCTTCAATGATCTTGAGTAGCTCTTGCTGGACGCCTTCGCCGGATACGTCCCTGGTGATAGAGCGGTTCACGCCTTCTTTGCGGGCGATTTTATCCAACTCGTCGATGTAGATAATGCCATGCTCGGCCCGAGCCACATCCCAGTCGGCTGCCTGAATCAAACGGAGGAGGATGTTTTCCACATCCTCCCCCACATATCCTGACTCGGTGAGCGACGTCGCGTCGCATACGGCGAATGGCACATCCAGCGTGCGGGCCAAAGTTTCGGCCAAGAGGGTCTTGCCGCAGCCGGTGGGGCCCATCATCAAGATGTTGGTCTTTTGGAGCTCAATATCCGACGAGTTCTTGCCGTTCCAGATCCGTTTGAAGTGGTTGTAGACGGCCACGCTCAGGATCTTTTTGGCCCGATCTTGGCCGATAACGTAGGTTTCCAGGTTGGAGTAAATCTTTCGGGGAACCAGCGGTCCGTCATCCCCCCGGTCCACCGCTTTCTTGGGGGCCTCTTCTTCAACCAACTGGTTTAAAACTTGGATACAATCGTAGCAGACCGCCGCCCTTCCTTGTCCAGCCATAACCAAACGGGACCTTGCCTGGGATTTCTCGCAAAACGAACACTGCGAGAGTCTCGGCGCGTTTTTATTGCTGGCCAACACTCACCCCCAGATCTACGAAGATTCCTCCGAAACCGAATCCGATAATCTCTTTCCCGTGCCACCCTGGTTGCCAGGCTTTGCCGGCCTCGGGAACCATAGGACTAATCTCATCTTGGGATTCGAAACTATTGGATTGAGGATGTTTTATCTAGTCCTTCTTCTCTTCGCTGGTGTCCTTTTTTTCTTCGCTGGAGTCATCAGATGCGCCTGATGTGGAACCAAGTATCTCATCTACCAAGGAGTATTCAACTGCTTGCTGCGATGTGAGATAAAAGTCTCGGTCCGTATCCCTGGCAATCTTGTCATAAGTTTGACCGGTGTTTTCGGACAGGATGTTACGGATCGTGTCTTGCAACCGGAGAATCTCCCGGGCGGCAATCTCTATATCACTGGCCTGGCCCTGGGCGCCGCCCATCGGCTGGTGCATGTGGATGGTGGAGTTGGGTAAAGCGTAGCGTTTTCCCTTGGCGCCGCCGGACAGCAATATCGTAGCCATGCTGGCGGCCAAGCCGATGCATATGGTGGACACTTCGGGATTGATAAGCCGCATGGTGTCGTATATCGCCAAGCCGGAACTAATGACTCCTCCGGGGCTGTTGATGTATAGGCTGATGCCTTTGTCCGGGTCTTCCCTCTCTAGGAAAAGTAGTTGGGCGATAATCACGTTGGACATATGGTCGTTGATCTGAGTGCCCAAGAAGATGATCCGCTCTTTCAACAGCAGAGAGTAGATATCAAATGCCCGCTCTCCCCGGGGACTGGTTTCAATGACCATGGGAATAATACTTTCGGGGACAAACAATCCATGTTCTCCAGCCGTCTGGCCGAAGCCGGCTGCTTGGTTGACCGATGGATCTTGGGGGTAGTTAAGCATCTGGTTCTGCTCCTTGCTCTGGTACTTCAGGGTCCGGCGAACCGGCCGCGGTGGTTTCTTCTTCGGGGTTTTCGGCGTTGTCATCGTTGGCAGGCTGGTCCTCTGACACGGGGGCTGCCGCCCCGGCGATCTCCACCAAACGGGTCATGACCTGCCGGTTTACCAGGGATGATCTTATAGACTCCCGGGCGCTTTCGGAGGAAAGGGAACCTCTCATTGATTCCTCGGAATCCCCGGCTGTGGCAACTATGGAATCTATCTCAGATTGGATGTCTTCCGGCGAGACTTCGATGCCCTCTTCCTGGGCCAATTTTCGCAGCACCAAGTAGGTGTTCAGCCGCTCCTCGGCTCTAGGCCGAAGCTCCTCCCGCCACTCCTCGCCGGTTTTTCCGATGTAACCAAGGTAGGTATCCATATCCATGCGCTGGCTGCGCAATGATCGCTCACGTTCCTCGTACATGTGGTCCAGTTCTCGCTGATAGATCAGATCTGACGCCTGAATCGAAGCCGTCTTGAGCAACTCTTGCAGACTGGCATCTTGAGCTTGGCGGTCCGCGGAGGCTTCGGCGTCTTCCCTTATCCGCCCGCGCACGAAGTCTTTGAGGGCCTCCATGCTTTCATAACCGTCCCTGATCCCTTTGGCGAATTCATCGTCCAACTCAGCGAGCAGCTTCTCTTTAATGGAGAGCACTTCAACTTTGAACTGACAATCTTTACCGGCGTATTCCTCTTGGTTGTGGTCTTCGGGAACGGAAAGGGAGAACTCTTTTGTTTCTCCGGCGGCCATGCCTTCCAGGTTAGATGAGAACCCGGGCATGGGCATGGGATTGTCTTCTTGCGGGATGAAGTCGACCTCTTTATCGTTGATGGCTTGTTCCCCTTCGATGGTGCCATCGACGTTCAAGTTCAGCAGGTCACCAAATTGGACGGGGCGTTCCACCGGGTCCCAAGGGGCTGCTTCAGAGCGAAGCTGCTCAATGACTTCGTCCACCTGGTCTTCACTGACCGTTACCGGTTCCCGGTCCACTTGGATACTTCTAAAATCGCCCAGGTCCACCAGCGGCTCTAAAGGAACAACCGCTTTGAATGATACGGGCTCAATCTCTAGAAGTTCCAACTGGGGGTCGGCAAAGGCTTGGATATCTTCATCGCTGAGGACTTGGTCCAGGGTCTCTGGAATCATGAATTCCAGCGCTTCCTGCACCAAAGCGGTGCGGCCCAAATGACTTTCTACTATTGATCTGGGGGCTTTACCAGGGCGGAAACCAGGAATCTTAACCCGGCTCGCCAACCGGCGGTATGACCGGCCGATGAAGGGCTCCTCGTCCTCGGATGCCATAGTTACATTGAGGGTGATATCTGTGGGGGTTACGGACTCCTTGGTGACGATCACCGTTGACTAACTCCGTTCCGTTGAGATGTTGTGGGTCCTGAATCCTTGGGGGTACCCGACGCCAGGCGTACTGAACACTGCCTTCCCCTCCCCACACCGGCGACGACTTTTGAACTTGGAATACGCCTCAGTATAGCATAACCACCCCTTCGTTTAAAGGTTATCGGCCTCACCGGCCCGGATGGACGGCGGTGATCGCACGGCGTCTATTCAAGGGCTAGATGCCCAAAGCTTGGCCGCATTGGTTCTGTCCTTACATATATAAAGGATAGCGATGAAGTACCGAACCAGGGAAACGTAGATCATCCCCCTAGGAACGGCCCGAGAGTTTTTTTGGCCAAAACATAAAAAAGGTATAAAAATAATATTAAAAACCGTTGACATTTACATACCCTGATTGGTAAGTTTGCCCAAATGGCGCGGATAAAGGTTTTGAGTGGACTAGAGCCCCATTGTCTTGCCGCACCAACGCCGGCGCAGGCCGTAAGGTTCTTGTATCAGCCGGCCAACTTTGGCTAACCTGACGATCCGCAGTATAGCCGATGAATCCCGGAACGGTAGCCTTTTAAAGTGGGTTAGGGGAAGAATCCCTGATCTGCCAATAAGTGATCACCTAATGAGTGGTTATGTGGTGATCGGGCGGCCGACACAGATTGACAGCGGTAGGCAGGGATGCCCCAGGGCGGACCAGGCCTACCATTCTGGGAGACACGGTGGTTCTTGCGGCAACGACAATCGAAACCCCTTCTTACGAATCTTGGAGCGGCAGGGTGACAGAGATCACTGGTTCCGCTGACCAAGGATCTGTTTTCCATCAACCGGTTCTTCTCTCTGAAACGTTGGAACGGTTGTTGGTGCATCCAGGCGGCGTTTACCTGGATGCCACCGCGGGTGAAGGTGGACACACCTCCGCCTTGCTTCAAGCCTCAACTCCCGGAGGCCGGGTGTTGGGCATCGACCGTGACCCCCGTTCTTTGGCCAGGGCGGCCGTTCGTCTGGAGCGATTCGGCGAAAGTTTTATTCCCCTTCAAGGTAACTACAGCCAAATGGTGGCGATGGCCAACGATCAGGGAATCGACCGGGTCGATGGGATACTCATGGACTTGGGTCTATCTTCCCGCCAGCTTGATACACCAGGATATGGGTTCAGTTTTCGGACGGATGAACCCCTGGATATGCGGTACGACCCCAATGGGCCTCTATCCGCAGACGACATTGTCAACGCCTACTCTGAAGAGGACCTGGCCAACGTTATATTCCGGTATGGCGAGGAACCCCGGTCCCGCCGGATCTCCCGGGCGATCGTCCGGAACCGGCCCATCAACTCCACCGGCCAACTCGCTTCCCTGGTTGTGGCAGCTATGGGGCCGGGATCAAGGAAGGGAAACCGGGTACACCCAGCGACACGTACTTTCCAGGCGCTCCGTATAGAAGTCAACGACGAGTTGGCCAGCGTGGAGACTGGATTAGCGGCGGCGATCGATCTATTGGCGCCCTCTGGAAGACTGGCGGTCATCAGCTACCACAGCCTGGAAGACAGGATAGTTAAGACTGCCTTTCAACGGGAGTCCACCGCCTGCATCTGCCCTCCGGGACTTCCGGTATGCGTTTGCCAGCACGAGCCTACTTTGAACCTAGTAAATCGCAGAATAATCAGGCCTTCTTCGGAGGAAGTGGCCGGTAATCCACGAAGCCGCAGCGCCCGAATGCGGGTAGCGGAGCGCCGCTGAAGGGTCCGCTAAGGCCCAACCAGGATGAAAGGACGGTATTGATTTGAGTAAGGAAACGTTCTACACCGCTGTTGACATCGGCAGCAATAAGGTCTGCTCTATCGTTGCTAGGGTGGGTGCTGAAGGGGATCTGAAGATCTTGGGGACCGGAATGGTTACGTCCCAAGGGATGCAGAAAGGCCGCATAGATAACATAGATGAGGTCAAAGTCGCCGTTAAATCCTCCTTGGAAGAAGCACAAAGGTACATCGGCCGGGGAGTGATCACCGGAGTGTATGCCGGCGTTAGCGGGTCCCACATCAGTTGTCTTAACACGAAAGACATGATGGAAAATCCCAGCGCCGACGAAGATATTGGGCCCCAGCACCTGGATCAGTTGATCCGGTCGTCCTTTCCCAAAGTGGACCCGTCTCAAGAGATTCTTCACATGATACCCATTGGGTATGAAGTCGATGGCATGGAAGCGGTGCGAAATCCCGCCGGGCTTCACGCCAAGCATATAAACGTTGAATCCCACGTAGTGATGGGAGACGCGGCAACGCTAAGGAATACGGTTAAAGCCATTGAGGCCAGCCGGGTTTCGGTCAGGAGCTTGGTGGTGGAATCGCTGGCATCTGCTGAGTCCACTCTGACCGGCGACGAGAAAGAGATGGGCGCCGTATTGGTCGATATCGGCGGCGGGACCATTGATCTGATGATTTACCGTCAGGGAAACCCCTGGTATTCGGCGGTGATTCCAGTGGGCGGCAATCAGCTCACCAGGGACCTGGCCGTGGCTATGCGCATCCCTTATTTCTTGGCTGAAGACATCAAATTGAAGTGGGGGAATGCCCTGCCTGAACTGGTTCGGGCAGACGAAGAAGTGGTGGTGCCCAGCTTCCAAGGGCAGCCTCGAAGGATCGCCAAGCGCAGAGACCTTTGTGAACCCCTGCATGCCCGGATGGTGGAAATGCTGAAACAGATCTTGTTGCGGGTCCGCCAGTCAGGCCTACGGCAACTTCCAAATGCGGGGTTAGTGATTACCGGAGGATGCGCCGAGTTGCCCGGAATACGTGAACTGGCTCTGAAAACCCTGGGAGGTCCAGTTAGGTTGGCTTACCCTCAAGGCATCGCCGGACTGCCTACGCAATTACAAAAAGCCAGCACCTCCACCGCGGTGGGACTGCTGCTTTGGGGAATCAAACATCAAGGGGAAAGGCGCTCCTATAGCAACAGAGACCGGACCGTCAAAGTCCACAGATCTCTGCGGGAGCGGCTGATGGGAGGTCGCAAACAAGAGCAAGGCGTTCAAGTCGGGTAACCGCTGGGGTTTGGCCCAGCCTGAAGACCTGCGATGGCGACGCGTGATCGAATCAACAACACCGCGACGCCGATTGATACCGGAACAACCAGTGTAAACCAGGATAAAACTCGTGATGTGGAGGGGAAACCATGGTTTTGGAAAACTCAGCGTCTTGGGAGCCGGCACGGGAAAACTTGGATCCTTTGAACTTGATGCCCGAAGGTGGCCTGGCCGTCCCTATCATTAAGGTTTTGGGCATAGGCGGAGGCGGCAGTAATGCCGTGAGCCGGATGTTTAAGGAAAAGTTGCCCGTTGTGGAATACTATGCGGTTAATACCGACTCCCAACACCTTTTCCGCTGTGACGTGGCGCACCGGATCGCCATCGGACAGAACCTGACCCGGGGCCTGGGTGCCGGCGCCCAACCCGACCTGGGTCGTCAAGCCGCGGAAGAAAGCCGACAGGATATCGAGAAGGCTGTCGAAGGTGCCGACATGGTTTTCCTGGCCGTTGGTATGGGCGGCGGCACCGGCACCGGCGCGTCGCCGGTGATCGCCCAGATCGCCAAGGAGTCGGGCGCTCTGACCGTGGCCGTGGTGAGCAAGCCCTTCTCCTTTGAAGCCAATAACCGGCGCAAGAACGCCGAAGAGGGGATCGCCCGTCTCAGGGACCATGTGGACACGGTTATCGTGATCCCCAACGACCGGCTGTTGACCATGAACACCCAGGGCGAGCAGACCTTCACTTGGGAAGACGCCCTCAAGATGGCCGACTCCGTTTTGCAGCAAGCTATCCAGGCCATCGCCGAAGTGGTTACGGTACCCGGTGAGATCAACGTCGACTTTGCCGACGTGAAGACCATTCTCAGCAACGCCGGTCCCGCTTGGCTGGCCATCGGCAAGGGCAGGGGCGAAAACCGGGCGGTAGAGGCGGCCATAATGGCCACCAAGAGCCCGTTGCTGGATATCGCCATGGACGGGGCCAAGCGGATCCTGTTCGTGGTCAGCGGCGGCCCAACCCTTAGCCTTAAGGAGGTCCAGGAGGCCGCCAACGTCATCCAGGAAATGGCCGACCCGGACGCCAACATCATCTTCGGGACCTGCCGCGACCCCAAGCTAGACGACGAAGTAAAGATCACCATGGTAGCGGCTTCCTTCCCGGTGATGGCGGACAATGACCATGCCCGTGAAGCCGACCTAGAACGGCTGTTGCAGGACGTTATCCCCGAAAGTGAAGAGGAACTGGACGTTCCCAGCTTCCTGCGCCGCCAATCGTCCTCCAGGAACCGGGGGTTCTTCAGATAAACTAACCGGGCTAATATGATGTGGCGCCTCCGGAAAACCATCCGGGGGCGCCACGGGCAAAACTTACCGGAGCAGGAGGCTCCACCAAATATGAGGAATATTCTCGGAGGCCTGGAAGCAATAATACCCTTTCCTTAGCAACCTTTAACAAATAGGCGCCGAGAACCTTATCGAGGCCGTCCCATCGCGGGGCGGCCTCTACTTTTTTGTCGATGCGGGACGTTGCCCCAAGCCCTAGATTCAATAGCCGACGCCGATAGAAACAACGAGAACGGCTATTATTCCCTGGCCGGAGATAGGGAGTAGGGATTTCGCCCAGAATATCGGCCGGTATTTCCGAAATCCGCGGTGACTTTCCTTGTTGTAGTGGCTGTGGATCGTATCAGGAGGACATAACATATTGAACGCAGATCAGTTCGGAGCCTGAGAGTCGAAATCCGGCGCGTTTCTATTGACTTTGGCTATACTCGAGTATACAATCTGCCTACTACCGGTGGTAGTTTGACATAAAACCGACACAGTATGTAGTATTCTTAAATGATTTCGGAATTATTTTAAGAAAATAGTCAAGATATGCATTGTCCCTATTGTACATTCAGCGATTCCAAGGTAACCGATTCCCGAGTGGTGGAAAACGGCATACGGCGCCGGCGGGAATGCCAGCGTTGCGGCCTTCGATTCACCACTTATGAAAGGATTCAGGCCACCGCCCTGATGGTGTCCAAACATGATGGGCGGCGGGAGGAATTCAACCGGGAAAAGCTGATCATTGGAATCAGGAAGGCCTGCACCAAACGCCCGATCTCTTCCCGGACCATCGAGAAGATGGTGGAGGACGTCGAGGCGGAGCTGCAACATTTGGGTCAAGTAGAAATCCCGACGTCCATTCTCGGCTCTATGGTGATGGAACGGCTGATGAAATTGGACCGGGTCGCTTATATAAGATTTGCCAGCATTTATCAGGACTTTCAACAGATCGAAAGCTTTGAGCAAGCAGTGCAAGACCTTAGAGAAGAGAACACCCAGCTACCTTTAATGGACGTGCCGCCACGGGAGCCTAGCCGGAAAAGGCGGAGGACCGCAAATGGCCAGGCTCGCCAGCGGGGCCGAATCTCAAAATCCAACGGCGAAAGCAATATTCAAGAGTCAACCGGCGAACCAGAAGGAGATAACGTTGTCAAACAATAGCTTGCAATCTTCCGTTCTTTCCAGGCTGCTTACCTTGAACAGCGAGATCCACGATTTGGAATCTCAGCTGCGTCAAGAGCCAGTGCCCCGTCTGCGATTGGAGCATCATATAAGGTTCGAGACCGACAAGATAAACCGCATAGCAGAAACTCAAGACGCCATTGATCAGAATGTGCGCGCAAGCTTAATGACTTGCTGGCTGGGAATGCCAGAGGAGTAGAACTCCTTTTCCCCGTGGCTATCATGACGGGCTTTTGGATATAAAGCGGTCGAACTGTCGCGATGCGCCGGCGCTGCTAACTGGCTGCCCGGCCTGTTATTACAAGATTAAAGTGAACCGCGGAAATGCCGCCCTCCGTTGTGGTCCTTTTTAGGACGACGGAGGGCGGCATTTCCATTTTTTAGTAGCCCTACTCACGGATCCTTCCGAGATTTATCGAAGTTTCACATTTCCGTTCCGGGTCCTATTGACTTTCCAAATATCGGCTTGTACAATTCGGCCTACCATTTATGGTAGTAATTTGGCCCACCCATACTCTATCTGGTATTTGGTCTGTTTTTTAAACCTTTTTAAAATTAATTGAAAGAAAAGGCCGTTGACCCTTAAAGTTTTCTCTCCGCGGACTTTATAGGTGGATCAAGCGGCGGGGCCTTCACTGACATTAGGGAAAGGAAATGACATCATCGAGCGGTTAAGGTGTTACGAGGTGGAAGGTATGGCGGGATGGGATACGCCGCATGTTCCCGCACTGTTGTTACACCCTGTGACCCTTTAGGAGGACCCGGCAATGACATCCACTCGCGAGAGTTCCGATATATCGATTCATGACCGGCGGCGGGCGATCGCCCTGGCACTGTCCGAGGCGGGCATTTCCCGGCTGATAAACGAGCGGACTCAAGAACTGACTGAAAACGCCAAAGTGGTGCTGGACCGCCGCTACCTTTCTAAAGATCGGGAAGGCAACATCCTGGAAGACCCCGACGGCATGTTCCGCCGGGTGGCTCGAAACCTTTCCCAGGCCGACCTGAACTACGGAGCCACCGAAGAGCAGCGGCAAGCCACCGAAGACGAATTCTACGAAATGATGTGGCGCCTGGAATGTCTGCCTAACTCACCCACCTTGATGAACGCCGGCCGGGAGCTGCAGCAGCTTTCCGCTTGCTTCGTATTGCCGATCGACGACGCCCTGGACTCGATCTTCGACAAGGTCAAGCAGACGGCTCTGATCCATAAGAGCGGCGGGGGGACGGGTTTCTCCTTTACGCGCTTGCGTCCGGCGGGCGACGTGGTTGGCTCCACCGGGGGGATCGCCAGCGGTCCGGTTAGCTTTATCCGGGCATTTGACACCGCCACCGACGTGGTTAAGCAAGGCGGCACCCGCCGGGGCGCCAACATGGGCATTCTCAACGTAGACCATCCGGATATAAGGACTTTCATCCGGGCCAAAGAAGACGGCCAAAACCTGAATAACTTCAACATCTCCATCGGCGTAACCGGGGACTTCATGGAACGGGTGAAGTCGGGTGAGGAATACGACTTGGTCAACCCACGTACCGGAGTGGTAGTTCGCCAGGAGAACGCCCGCGAGATTTTTGAATTGGCGGTGGAGATGGCCTGGAAGACCGGAGACCCCGGTTTGATCTTCCTGGACCTGATCAACCACTACAACCCCAATCCTCAGTTGGGAAAGATCGAGAGCACCAATCCTTGTGGCGAGCAACCCTTGTTGCCGTTTGAGTCCTGCAACCTGGCTTCGGTTAACCTGGCCCGCATGGTCCGGTATCAGGATGGTGACGTGACGATCGATTGGGACCGGCTGGCAAGTGTGGTGCGGACAACCGTCCATCTCTTGGACAACGTAATCGACATGAACAACTACCCCATCAAAGAAATCGAGGAGATGAGCAAGAAGACCCGCCGGATCGGGCTGGGAGTGATGGGGTTCTCCGACCTGCTCATCGAGTTGGGCATCCAATACGATTCCGAAGAGGGCTTGGAGCTGGCGGAACAAGTAATGGCTCGCGTTAATCAGGAGACCGCTTCAGCATCCAGTGAGCTTTCCCAGATAAGAGGCACCTTCCCGGCGTGGGAGGGCAGTACCTACAGTACTCCCGGTCCCTTCGGGGAGCCTCGGCCCATGCGCAATTCGGCCCCAACCACCATTGCCCCCACGGGCACGATCAGCATTATTGCCGGGACCTCCAGTGGCATCGAGCCGCTGTTTGCCCTCAGCTACGTCCGAAACGTCATGGACAATACCCGTCTGGTGGAAGTCAATCCCTACTTCGAGGCGGTGGCCCGGCGGGAAGGGTTCTACTCCGAAGAATTGATGGAACAGTTGGCGGAGACGGGTAGCCTCGAAACCCTGGATGTGCCTGATTGGGTCAAGGGGGTTTTCCGCACCTCCCACGACATCAGCCCGGAATGGCACGTGCGGATGCAGGCCGCTTTCCAGAAATATACCGATAACTCGGTTTCCAAGACGATCAACTTTCCGCATCATGCCACGACGGGTGACGTGGCTAACGCTTACACCATGGCCTATGACTTGGGATGCAAGGGGATCACGGTGTACCGGGACGGCAGCAAGTCCGGCCAAGTACTCAGCACGGGCGCAACCGGCAAGCAAGATGAATCGGATCCTGGCGCCGAGCTGGCAGAGTTGCTGGGAACGGGCCACTCCGGTTACCAAACACCGCGGCGGCGGCCCCAGTCCATCCGCGGCGTCACCGAGCGAGTGCGCACCGGTCACGGCAACATGTACGTGACCATAAACTTCGACGAAGAGGGGACCCCCTTCGAAGTGTTCGGCAATCTGGGCAAAGCCGGCGGCTGCGATTCGGCCCAACTCGAGGCCATCTCCCGGTTGGTATCCCTAGCCCTTCGCTCTGGATTGGATCCTAAGATCGTGATAGAGCAACTGAGGGGAATCACCTGCTGCCCGGCTTGGGATGAAGGGACCTTGGTGCGTTCGGGGCCTGATGCCGTAGCCCTGGCCATGGAACGGCACACGTCAGAGGCTGCGGCCTTGCCGATACAATCCGGCGAGAACGGCGTACAGATAAAGCTTCTAGCTGAAAGTGGAAACGGGAACGGAAATGGGTCTAAAGGTAACGGCTATTTCCAGGCCCGAAAATGCCCCGAATGTAACACGCCGGTCATCTACCAGGAAGGGTGCTTGATGTGTGTTTCCTGCGGATGGAACAAGTGCGAGTAAAGATGAAGCTAGATCACGGAAAAATTTGGGGACTGGAGAAACTTGCCAACCGGCCAGGGGCCGGGCGCCTAATCAGTATTTTTGGGGGCAACAGGCAGGTGCGGGTGGTGGAGTGTTGGGGTCGCCCAACGGTACAGGTGGCTAAGCCTCGTAGGTGACAGTGCAATGCACCTGCCTGCCCTCCTCCCTGAAGCCCCCGGTTGGCCCCGGGGGCTTCTCTTTTCCGGTCAAGATTCGTCAGCTTCCAGACCGGCTGTAATCGACTCATCAGTTTTCCAGACTTTGCGCCGTGGACCGTGTTACGGGCTGCCTGATTTGCCCCTATCAGGTGCTATAATCTCGACAGCGCCCGGGTTGATCCAAACCGGTAGCTCCATTCAAACAGATTGCCATCGCAAATGTCCAGCATTCAGGAGACGTAAATATGGCTGTCA
>JAKUQE010000280.1 GCA_022450395.1 Dehalococcoidia bacterium
CACCCCATGCCGCCTCAACTATTCCATTCAAGCCGGCATCTTCCCAGTGCCAGAAGGGCCGTTTTGCACGACAAGTTAGGCCGCCCTAACGGCCCCAAGGGACCGTTAGGAAGCGCGCCTGTCTCAGGAAACACACTCAAAGCGTTGCTGTTAACAACGGATAACTTGTACGCAAGCCAAAGGGGCCCCAGATGTGTAAAGGTATCACCTTGTATATCAGAAACGCAAAAAACGGCGGTGTTGCCCGGGGATATTGTCGCGGTTGCCCAAGACATTGCTGGACCGAATGGGCGGGGCGAATCCGGCAGATTGCCGGCTACGGGTGCGTCAGCACCAGTCTTGGGCTCGGAAAGAGCTGGCAGAAACAACGTGCCCAAGACTGCATGAACTGCTGTTCAACGCAGTATCACACCAGTCTTGGTTGGAAGTCTTGTATCGACAGGTACTAGCCGGCCCGGTTATGCCGCGAGGGCGAGACGGATCGTATCCGCCACGGTGAAGAGGACCTGACGAGAATTCTGTTCATCATGGAAACGTTGCTCTTCTATCTCGGTCAGTTGCCGAAGGTGATCCATGATGTCGTCGATGAGCACTATCAGGTCTTCAATCTCCAACTCTAGTGATTCTCGCAGACTCACTGAACTCTGTGGCTCGAGTTGTGGGAACTCGTCCGAGCCGGTGGCCGACCGAGTCAGGTTTATATAGCGCTGAACTGCGTCTAGACTTTGGAGCGTTTTTATGGTCGAAGTGGCCCATTTCCATTGTTCCAAGTCGCCTCGGTCCCGGAGGGCCGCCAGAGTGATCCGCTCGCCTTTTAGATCGTAGCTGGTCACCGCGTCGAGCAAGACATCGATCACCGGGCCGTTTTTATGGACAAAGCTATACCCGATGCTGTAAGCCCGGCCGGTTTCCCGAAACAGGGACAGAGTTTCGGCCAGGGCTTGAGCCCGTGACCCGTCGGTCAGGAATTCGGTGGACTTGCGCCCGAGTACTTCCTCGGGCTTATATCCCAAAGTGGTTAGCCAGAGTTTGTTTACTTTGACTAGGATTCCGTTGTCGTCGATGGAGTGCATCATAACGGGAGCGGAGTCGAATAAGATGTCCCTGGATTGGGTGAGTAGGTTCAGTGTCTGATCAATGGGTAGTTGGGTGCGTTCGTTGATCGATTCCAAGGCGTACCTCCCGGGTCATCTCCTTCGCTGAGGGTGTTCTTCTACGGCGTCGCCATGCGTTGGACAGAACGGGGGGGGGCGGCCGTGGTTTGATATCCAATCTGTGTTTAAACTTAAGATGTCAGTATCAATCATATAGATGCAGCCTAGGTTGAGCGTCGACTAACCGTTGGATATTCGGTCATACTTTCGTATGATTTTAAGATATGCGGGCCGGTTATCGCTCCGGACCCCCAATGGGCGCTCACCGGTACGGGAAGCCAGCCAAAACCGGAATGGGTTGTTGGGAAGATGGCTTGACCGGTGGTGACTCCGGTGTGAGAATTGGGGCGCAAAGACGATCTAATTCAATGATTGAGGAGCTGCGGTCATGAAATGGTGCAGATTCAGCACTGGAGACGGTATTTCTTACGGCATAATTGAAGGGGACAATGTGGTCGAAGTTGAAGGCGATCCCTTCGACGGTTACAACAAAACCTCCAAGAGCCAACCTCTGGCATCGGTTAAGCTGGAAGTGCCGGTTATTCCACCTACCTTCTACGCCGCCGGGATCAACTACCCGGAGCACGTGACGTGGGCGGCCAAGATGCGCGGTGAAGAGCCGGTTCTTCCGGAAAAAGCGGATATCGGCTACCGCGCGATAAACGCTCTCGTTCCCAACGAACACCCAATCATCGTCCCCAAGGACGCCACCGAACTGGTCCAATACGAAGGAGAGTTGGTGGTCGTGATCGGCAAAGAATGCAAGAACGTTACCCAGGCGCAGGCATTGGACTATGTCCTGGGATACACCATCGGCAACGACGTTAGCGAGCGCACCTGGCAGCGGGGCGACCGGACGATGTGGCGGGCGAAGAACACGGACACTTTCAAGCCCATGGGTCCCTGGATCGTTACCGGCTTGGAGCCCGACGACTTGCACGTAACCATCACCCTCAGCGAGCGGGTGGTGGGGGAGTACGATGTGAAATCCGCGATCTTTGGGGTGCGGGAATACATCAGCGAGATGAGCCGGTACCTGACGTTGGTGCCCGGCGATATCATTTGGATGGGAACCGACGGCGCGACCGAGAACATGGTAGACGGCGATCTGGTTGAGGTTGAGATCAGCGGCATCGGCGTGCTTAGAAATAAGGTGGTCTGGGAGAAATAGCCCGGCTCGGCGGCGGCTGGGCTCGATCCGACGAATCGGCGGTATCGATATTAAGGGGCGGCTTTGAGCCGCCCCTTAATGATTTATCGACGAGACACGGCCGGACTGAGGACCGGGCAGATCGGTCCATCGAGACTAAGCTTCCCCCGGGTCTTGGAATCCGGTTTCCGCGGCCCAAGCCTGGAGTCCCCGGCGGAAGGCCAGGGCTCCCATGGGCGCGATGACCGCCTGAAGGGCCTCCAGTATCTCCCTGGGCGAGGCCCCCACGTCCAGCGCCACCCGTACGTGGGCCTGGATCTGCTCAACGTCGGCCTTCAAAGCCGCCTCCACTACTATCTGGAGCAACTCCTTGGTCTTGCGGTCCAGCAGCCGCTGCCCAGTGTAGGTGGCCTGGATAAATTCGTTGTACTTAATGGCCCATTCCCGATCAACCTCCGCCATGATCCGGTGCATCTCCAGGGTGTAACCCCGGGTCTGATCGGAGTTTTCAAGAAATGAACGGCTATCGTCCGTGGACATGATTGTTTCTCCCGATTAGAGCATTCAGCTATCAGCGCT
>JAKUQE010000281.1 GCA_022450395.1 Dehalococcoidia bacterium
AAATTCCCCGTCAGTGGTGAATTGATCCATTTCCATCCACCAAAATTCTTCGTTTTCAATCGCCATGGCACTAACGCCCTATTGTTATTGATCCATCCGGAGTTTAGGTACTCAAAGCTCCGGGACAAGGGAGGTCAGGTCAATAGGTGTGTAAAAGAAATTAGGCGGCCTCCTTCAAGGGTACCTCGGTAGGCGGCTGTGTCTGCTCGATCGGTTTGCCGTCGTTGTACTTCTTCCCTTCGTAAACGTCCTGTAACAACTCGTAAGCGTTGAGCTTGCGGAAGCGTGTTTCAGCGACCATCAACAAACGCCAGATGAGAGCGGTGGCGCCCTGGACGCGCTTGTATCGCTTGCCTGCGTTGGTCCGTAGTCGCACGGAGGCGAAGGGGCTCTCCACCGGGTTCGTGGTGCGCAGGTGTTGCCAATGTTGCTCGGGGAAGTCGTAGAAGGTGACCATGCGCTCCCAGTCGCGCTCGAGGGTTTCTACCGCCGCCGGATATCGGTCCCGATAGCGGGCAACAAAGGTGTCGCGTCGTGCCTCAGCCTCCTCTTGGGTCTCGGCGTAGGGGATCTGCGTCAGCAGCGCCCGGGCCTTGCCCTGCGCGTGCTTGGGCAGGTCGTTGAGGACATTGATGATCTTGTGATTCCAGCAGCGTTGTTGCCCCGCTTCCGGCCACACTTGGTCGACGGCGCTCCAGATAGGCAGGCCGCCGTCGGCCATCAACAGCAACGGCACGGACAGACCACGATCGCGCAGGTCGCGCAGGAGTTTCAGCCACGACTCGGTCGATTCCCGGTAACCGGGCTGGATGGCCAGCACTTCCTTGCTGCCGTCGCTCATGGCACCGATGACCACCAGCAGGGCGGCCTTGTCTTTCTCCAGCCCGGCCTTGACGTAGATGCCGTCGGCCCATGCGTAGACCAGCTCCCGGTCGTCCAGTCGACGTTCCTGCCAGGTCTCGAACTCCTCCTCCCATTTGGCCCGCAGACGAGCGATGGACGAAGACGACAACGGTGCGCCGTCACCCAGCAGGCCGCGAAGGGCCAGCTCAAAATCCCCCTGCGACAGGCCGTGCAGGTAGAGCTCGGGCAGCATCTGGGTCACCTCCTGTGTGCGACGCATGAACAGCGGCAAGAGCCGGCTCTCAAAGCGCTCTTCCAGCCCCCGGACCCGAGGCCGTCTAATCTTGATCGTCCCCGACATCAACGACAGCCGTCGAGGTTTGCCGTGTCCGTTTCGGGATCCCGGGTTGGCGTCAACATCCGATCGGCGCTTGTAGCGCCTGCGTCCCAGCAGCTCCGTCACCTCCTCTTCCAGGACCCGCTGCAGCAGACCTTGGACCGACAACCGAGCCCAGTCTTCCAGCGTTTCCCAGGTAGGCATAGACGTGACTACGGATTCCAGTGTACATTCCTTCATGGCGGCTCTTCCTTCCATGCCCGGCGTCCACCGGGCGGTTTGGGTTTACTTCTATAAGGAAGGTAAGGGTCGCCCTCTCTCTTTTACACACCTATTAATAGTAGCTCGGCGGGGTGAAGAGGGAATGAACTCACGCTACCGCACGCGGTGACACTTTGACGGTCCTCAAGTGTTAAATGAACATATATGGCCTGCAGGGAGCCTCCATACCCACACCTATCTGCCTGACAAGCCTTGCCCGGCGTGAACCCAACTGATTGGAGCCCAACATGTTCCGACTGCAGATGCGCTTCCTGACCCTGGCTTCCATGCTGCTGCTGGCAGATGCCGCCCGCAATGACAGCGGTGCGTGTGGCGGTTTCTTCTGCGCCGCCTTCCCGATGGATCAAGTCGGCGAGCAGATCCTCTTCGCCTCCGACGGCTCGACCATCACCATGCAGGTGCAGATCCAGTATCAGGGCACGGCAGCGGATTTCGCCTGGATCCTGCCCATCCCGGCCGTTCCCGAGCTGACGATTGGCCAGAACGAGGTCTTTCGCCAGCTGAGTCTCACCACCAGACCGGCCTTTTTTCTGCAGTTCGATCGTGCTGACGAGTGCGGCTTTTTCTACCCCGTTCTGGAGACGGTGGATGGTGGCGCCGCCAGGTCGGACGATGTGGAAGTCGCTTCGGAAGAGCGTGTGGGGCCCTACGAAACTGCTGTGATAAGGGCCGACGATGCAGCCGCTATCACCGAGTGGTTGCTGGCCAATGGCTACCAAATCGGCGATCTCGGCGCGGAGCTGTTGGAACCCTATGTCGCCAATGGCTCGTATTTCCTGGCCCTCAGATTGGCTTCGGACAGCGACATCGGGGATCTGCAACCTATTGGCGCGACCTACGCCTCGGAGCAGCCGATGGTGCCGTTGCGGCTGACCGCAGTGGCTACGCAACCCGACCTTGGAGTGCTGGTATGGATTCTGGGCTCGGACCGGGCCGTTCCCGAGAACTACCTGCACGTGCGCATCAACGAGGCCCGCATCGACTGGTTCAATGGCGGTCAGAACTACACTGAAGTCGTTACCGAAGCCGCCAACGAGGCCGGAGGGCGCGCCTTCGTCACCGATTACGCCGGTCCGAGTGAAATCATGGGCAAAAGACTCTACGCGGAGGGGCGTTTCGATCTGGAGAAGCTACGGCGCGTGGAAGACCCCGCTCGTTTCATCGAAGAACTGTTGAGTCAGGGCTTTGCGCGCGACAGTCAGATGCAGAGCCTACTCAGGCGATACATACCGATTCCCGCTGACGTAATCGAACAGGGCGTACTGCAGGTTGTGTATGGCGGCGACGAGAAGGCGTATCAACAGGCAGTCGATAATGGACTTCTCGTGGCCCTTGCCGAGCGCTCCTTCTACAACAACATCAGGATCTATGAAGAGTGGACCGGGGAGCTGGCCTTCGACC
>JAKUQE010000282.1 GCA_022450395.1 Dehalococcoidia bacterium
AACAGGCCATTGGCCGGTTCGGTATCCGGCATGGTCCTGACAGCCGTGACTGAGGTTTCGGGGCGGACCCTTACTTGAAACGTCTCTTCGTCCATGGTTCTTGATCGCGTACCAGCCTAATCGATTGTCAGACAATCCGCGATGAATCCTACCACAAGGCGGGGACGCCATCTCCACTCGTTGATCCAACATCGGCGCCGCCCTGACACCTGTTACTTGCCGGTCGGGATGACCGGTGGATATCGTCAAACAATGGGGCACTACTATCGCTTCAAGCGCGGGGACCGCGTCGTTATCGTATCCGGACAACGGTCTGGAGTGTTGGGCGTCGTCGACAGCGCGGTGTTTCAGCGTACCATCGACCACCCCGAGGAAGTGTCTCCCGGATATCACGTGGTATTAGCGGACGATGCAGTCGTCACGGTTCGTTGGGACCAGGTTAAGAAAGCCGGCGACGGTTCCGAATGATCCAACTACCGGGAAGGGCTCGGCCCCAGGTGGGTGCCGGAGTCCACTAAGATGGTTTCGCCGGTGACGTAGTCCGCTCCTTCGAGAAGCCATACCACCGGGTCGGCGGCTCCTTCCGGAGTTCCGGCGGTTTTTAAGGGCGCCAAGTCGGCATATCGCTCTATCATGGCGTGGTACCTCTCCTCGCCCAGACCTTCCCGCCACCAGCGAGTTTGCATCACACCGGGGCACACGGCGTTGACTCGAATCTCCGGCGCCAGTGCCCGTGCCAGAGACATGGTCATCGTGTTCAGAGCGCCCTTAGACACGGCGTAGGCGATGGAGCTGCCCGAGCCGGTTATAGCCGACAAAGAGGAAATGTTGACGATCGCGCCCTTTCCTTGTTGCTTCATCTGAGGGGTTACCGCCCGGACCATTTGGTATGCGCCGATCACATTCACTGAGAAAATATTGATGAAGTCGTCGGCGGTGAGGGCTTCCAGGTCGGCGTGGGGAGCTATTTTCGACTGGGCGGCGTTGTTCACCAACCCATCGATCCTGCCGAATCTCTCGATGGCGGCCGCGGCCATTCGGCGGCAGTCAGCGTCGTCAGACACATCGGCCCGGCAGATCAACACGCCCGCGCCAAGCTCTTCGCAGGCGGCCGCCGTTGCCTTCGCTTCCGTTTCGCTCTTGGTGTAGTTGATCACCACGTTGGAGCCCTTGCCGGCCAGGCGTTGCGCCACGGCCGCTCCCAATCCGGTGGCAGACCCGGTGACGATGACTACCGCGTCTTCAAGGTCCATGGTAGCCCCCCGCGGATAAGATTCCGATAGGTGAATCCCACCGGAAAAATTTAGACCAAAGCAGGAGCAGCCGATCAGGAGTCTGTCCGGCTGCTTCGCCTACGGAAGAGTAAGTCCGACGATCTTTCGAAGTTCATCGTCGAACATTACCCAGCCGCCGCCGTCTTCGGAGAAGGGGCGCTCAACGAGGGAGTAGATCTTGCTGGAGAAGTCTTCGATGGTACGTGCCCCGAAAACGAATAGGCTGTAGCGGACACGAGCCTCGCCGAACCGCTGGAATTCAGCCTCGAGTCGTGCCCGGTTTGCTTGCCACAGGTCCACTCGTTCCTCAAACGGAATGACGGGGTCAAACCTGGGCATTTCGCCGGCGGCTTCCAGCATCTGCTGGGTGACCTCTTGGGGCACGCCGTGACGCTCAGATAGACCGGCATACAGGATTTCGTCTATCTCAGTCTGGGCGATCCCTTCCCCTCTAAGCCAACGTCGCAACGTCCGGTCAAAGTTATCAGGGCGCTGTCTTTGGATGGCAGGGAAGTATATTCCATCGTCCCAATGTTCGTTTACCCAGTGGGCGGATTCGCCTTGGAGCCCATATCTGTAGATTATGGCCCTGAGGTTCTCGGGATAAGGGCTCCTGTCCTGTGGCTCAGTGCGTTTTCGGCGCGAGGTGGTCAAACTCAAATTGTCCAATAAATGGAAATTTCCCGCTCGTGTCCGGGCTATATGGTTGTATTACACAAGATGACAGCGGGGCCGTGGTTCGTCAAATATGGGCGTGTTGCTCCGCCTTTGACGGCGATGGCTCTAGGGTTCGTAAACACGAAGGGGTATTGAAAGGGCGGAGATGATTCAGACGCGGTGTGGATCTGGGATGCTAATCCGCGAATTGGGGCATGACTTGGGCGGCGAACAACTCCAACGAGTCCATCACCTTGCGGTGCTCTATGCCGCCGTAGTTTATGAAGAAAATCAGGTTTTCCACGCCTGATCGCCTCAAGTTTTCCACCCGTTCGGCCACTTGGCCGGGAGTGCCGAATAGAGCGACGTTTTCGAACATGGCGTTGTAGTCGAACTCGGTGTCCCGGGAGAATCGCCGCCGGTAGGAGCTGAATTCATCTGGCAGTAACTCGGTCCGGTTTTCCGGAGGCGCGCCAACCTCTTGCCCGGTCCGTTTGAACCACATGAAAGGGGCTTCGGTGTCTCTTCGGGCTTTTTCTTCACTGGTGGTGGTGTACATCGGCCGGGCCACCACAACGCGTTCCGGCCGGTAGTCGAACCCGGCTTCACCGACCGCGCTGCGGTACGACTCGACCTGCTGGGCGACTTGGTCGAAGGGCTCTCCTTGGCCGATCATAAGGTTCCAATCGTTCCGGGCTACGCGCGCCAAGCTGGCCGGGCTGGAGGCGGCAACCCACACCGGCGGTTAGGGAGTTTGGACCGGCCTGGGATGGATGGTCATGTCGTTGAATCGCCAGAACTCTCCTTGGTGGTCGAACGGCTCAACCTGGGACCAGGCTTTGGTGATGACCTCCATGGACTCTTCGAATCGCCGGCTGGCTTCGTCCATGGCGATATTCAGCTTATGGTATTCGCCCCACTGG
>JAKUQE010000283.1 GCA_022450395.1 Dehalococcoidia bacterium
GTCGCAAATGAGTCCATTTGCTGGGGATTTGCTCTATTTGTTTTAACCGCAAATTCGTCGTCGCAAATGAGTCCATTTGCTCGGGATTTGCTCTAGAAGCCCGGAGCGGGCAAGGCTCAGGGGGCAATGGCCTTGCGTAGCGCCTCGTTCATCCGCGTCTGCCAGCCCTTGCCCCCGCGCTTGAAGTGTTCCAGAACATCGGCGTCGAGGCGGATGGTGGTCGAAATCTTGGTCGGCGCCTTCTGCGCCCCGCGCGAGCGCAGATAACTTTCGACAATTTCCGGATGAACCTCCCTCATAGGGCGCATGCGGGCCAGTTGTTCGCCGGTCAACGGCGGCGAATCCACGGCGTCCCAGTCTTCCTGGCTGATGTGTTTAGGCCGCTTCTTCATAATGCTCTCTCTCCCTTTTATTGGCTTGCGAAGGCTGATGATGCGAACGATCCCGCCGCGCTTGGTGTAGACGAGAACGCAAATGGACCTGTCTAGACAACCGATGGCGATCTCGCGAGCTTCACCGTAATCCTTGCGGACGTCAGGGTCAGTGATAGCCGTGTCCCAATCAAAGCGCTCGGCATCCTCGAAGGAAAATCCATGCTTGGCCTTGTTGGCGGCGCTTTTATGCTCGTCCCATTCGCATTTCACTAGCAGAATGTTACTACATTCAGGCTGCCCCGGCAACCAATTTGTTGTTACAGTAAAATGGAATGGCTAACGGACGCGGTTCGAATTCCGCTGGCAGGACCAGTTCAACCCCGGCCTCGACGCCGACACGGCGAAGGACTTCCACGACCGCACATGGCCTAAGGACGCGCACAAGACGGCGCATTTCTGCTCCATGTGCGGACCCAAGTTCCGCGCCATGGAGATCACCAACCAGGTGCGCGAATATGCCGAAAAAGGCATGGCCGAAATGAGCGAGAAGTTCGCGGCCGAGGGCGGTGAACTTTATAAGGAGAAGTATGCGGAAGATTACGCCGGGAAGGGGGATAAGACCGAGGCGGCGAAGTAGCATTCAATTTGCCTTCTTCCCCACTTCAAAATTTGTACCGCACCCGGTTTCCTAGACACAAGTTTGTCATGCGGCGGGCCTGATGGACTTTGCCGCGTTCCATTGTTTCCTGGCCTGATCGGGGCTCAGGAAGTCGTTCTTCTCAACCAGCCATTTAGCGTTGTAGCGATCCACGAATAGCCGAACGGCATTCCGCAATTCGTCAATGTTCCGATAGATACGGCCATGGACGACCTGCTCCTTTAGGGTACGGTTGAACCGCTCCACCACGCCGTTGCCCTGCGGTTCAGCGACGAAGGAATAGGATGGATGGATGCCCCAGAACTTGATCTGGTTGGTGAAGTGGTCCGACAGGTACTGGGTGCCGTGATCCATTCGCAAGGATAATCCACGGGCGGCACCGGCGGAGGTCGTGCCATAGAGCCTGGCCAACCCCATCTTTATCGGCTCCAGGGCGGCGAAGCGGTCGCCCTTCTTGCACACGTGCCAGCCGACACACTCCGCGTTCCAGTGATCGACCGCCGGGAATATCCAGCCCCAGCCGTCCTCCAGAGTAAAGACCCGAACACCGTCCGTCCCCCACATGACGTTGGGAGCATCGGTGATGATGGTGCCGTCGTGGCTGCGGCCGTCACGGCGGCGGGCGCGATGAGGTGAGAGCAGGTTGTTGTCGCGCATCAGCACCCGGACCCGCGTCCGCGATACCCGTATGCCCTGCTGTACCCGTAGCCGCGCCCAGACCTTGCGGTATCCCTCGCCCACGAACGGAGAGGCCTGCAGATCGGCCACGATGGCCGCCAACAGATCGGCATCGGAGATTTTCGGTTTCGGTCCACGACGCCTTGCTGCTGGTTTGGTGGTGTCTGACACCTTCCGCCGCAGCCCGGCATAGAACGACGAACGGGGAACGCCCCAGATCGTACAGACCCGCTCCACACCGTAGACCAGGCCCGTGCCGGGGGAGGCCGTCCGACTCATCGCCGCGACCTCCTCAGGGCCAAAGGGACGGGTTTCTCCATCTTGGCCTCCAGCAGTTCTACCTGCATGGTCAATTCTCCAATCCGTTTCATGGCCGTGTCCAGTTCCGCTTGTAACGGATCGCCCTTGCGCTCCTTCAGGGACGTGTCCATCCCTGAAATTGCCTTCTCACGCCACCCCTCAAGGCGATAGACCTCGACACCCAGTGCCCGTGACAAAAACTCCACAGGCTCACCTCCCAGCAGACGCAGGACAGCGTCCTGCTTCCGCCTCACCGTCCAACGCTGCCCACGGTCCAGCGAACCTATCAGCGACCCCTGGCCCGTGGAAATCGTGGACGAGCTCCGCTCGCCCTCGGTTGCCACCGGCCCATCAAATGCAACATCCTGTTCAAAAATATCGTTCATAAAGGCATTCTCCTTAAACACTCGGTTAACTCAATTCAGTGTCCAAAGAAACTGGGTCCGACTCATATCGAAGAGATGGAGGGGTTGAAATCCGAGTTGGCTGAATTGAAGTTCGGCAAGGGCGCTAGTGGTTCCAACCTAACGGAAGAGTCCGTTTAGGGATTCCCAAAGCGTCGCGCATTTGCGAGTCTGGCGCATGCGCACTGGAATTACGATCAAAGTCGGTACCTCGGATCGTCTTCGTCTTGAAGGGATTGTCGAGGACCGTTGCGCCGCCCAGAAACATGTGTGGCGGGCGGCCATCATCCTTCTGAGCGCGAACGGCGTTGGAACCCACGGGATCATGCGCCGGACGGGCAAATCGAAGACCTGCGTCTGGCGTTGGCAAGAGCGTTTCATGGAAGAAGGCGTTGATGGCCTTTTGCGCGATAAAAC
>JAKUQE010000284.1 GCA_022450395.1 Dehalococcoidia bacterium
CCCCAGGGCCTTTCCGGCGACGAAGAGATCTTGGTGCGCTATACGAAGGAACTAGTCGGAAATCATAAGATCAGCGATGCCACATTAAACGCGGTGAAGAACCGGTAGGGTGTTGAGGATACGGTGAACTTTACCGGATTGATCGGCCACTATCTTCTAGTTGGTCAGATATTGCTGGCGTTTGATGTTGAGCTTGCGCCCGGAATGACCGCGGAGATTCCCGTATAGGTACTGCCGGCGTCCAAGACGGCCTTGAAAGATAGGCCGAGGCGGGGAACATACCATCGTCATTCCGGCCCTTCCGCAGAAGGGCCGGGGAGTCAGTAGGAAACTTACGGGGTAACCGAGGAGGAGACATTGCTCCCTGCCGAATCTATTCTCTACGCCTTGCAACGCAACTGGGACATGGTTGACACCGCCCTGGAAGGGCTAGACGATGCCGCCATGGCCCGGCAGCCCTCCAACGGATGCAATTCCGCCGCTTGGATCCTTTGGCATATGACCCGGGTGGTGGACACCTTCATCCATACCCGATTCAGGTCGATTCCCCAAATCTGGATCCAGGACGGCTGGCACGAAAAATTCGGCATGCCCGGCGATGCAGAAGACCGGGGAGTGGGCTGGACTGCCGATCAGGTGGCCGAATGGACGCCTCCATCCAAGGAAGCACAGATTGGCTACTACGGAGCCGTCAAAGCCGCCGCTGTAGCGTATATAGAGTCGTTGACTGAGGCTGACCTGGAAAAAACTATGGTGATTCCCCCGGTGGCCGAGCCGCGGTCGGTGGCCATGCTTCTGGGACAGTTCACCTGGGACAACATTGCCCACGGCGGCCAGATCGCCTATCTAAGAGGGCTGTTCATCGGCATTGGCTGGCACCGTTAGCCCCGCCGGGGACGGTTGCGGTCGGCGCTATCGAGCATGATCGTGACCGGACCGTCGTTCTGCAGTAGCACTTGCATGTATTCCTGGAAACGGCCGGTGGCCACGGTCAATCCGGTATTGCGGAACAGCTCCACCGCCTTCTCGTAGGCTTCTCGTGCCTGCTCGGCCCCGGCGGCCCGGTTGAAATCCGGCCGGCGGCCCTTGCGGGTGTCGGCGTACAGGGTGAATTGGCTTACTAAAAGAAGCTCCGCCCCCACATCGAGGGCGGAGCGATCGAACCGGTTTTCCGAGTCCGCGAATATGCGCAGATTCACGGTTTTTTCAACCAGATAAAGGGAGTCGGAATCCTCGTCGTCTCCGGCGAACCCTAGGAAAACCACCAAGCCAGGGCCGATACGCCCAACTTCTTGGCCATCCACCAGGACCGAGGCTTCCACCACTCGCTGAACCAAGGCTCGCATCGCCGCTTACCTTCTTCTATGCCCCTAAAGACCAGGCCCTTGGGCGCCAACCCCGGTAATGAGGCTAGCTCCCGGTATCGCTGGAAGCCTTTGCCGAACTCTCGCTTTTGGAGTCCGACGAACTGGAGGATGAGGTTGAAGATGAATCGCTGGAACTCGATTTGCTGTCCGAGCTACTGGACGTCCCTTCCGTGGCAGCAGGTTTGCTTTCCTTGTCAGAGGAACCGTCCTTGCTGCCGTTTTCCGCCGGGGGCTTGGGCCGTCCGTAATCCGTCGTGTAAAAGCCGGAGCCTTTGTAGATCACTGGAACGGCGTGGAAGACCCGTTGTCCTGCCCCGGAACATACCGGGCAGGTCCCTTTCCCAGCCTCACTAAAACTTTGGGTTAGCTCGAACTCGTCGCCGCAAGACGTGCAACGATAGTCGTAACGTGGCACTCGGATACTCCTATTGGGAAAGGTCTTGATAAAGAAAGCCGGTCACATCAGACCAACTTATCTAATTTACCAGTACCACTTTGGACTGTCAATGCGATTCTATGCCGGGGGGACGGCTTTATCGCCCTGTCCTACTCACGAGCGATCGATCGAACGGTTACTTTGGTTATCACCGAATGGTATTCTGGTGGCGCAACAACCGGGCGCAAAACTCGAAGATTAGACGAGGAGAGAGCATGGCGGAAATTTTTGTTCTGGGGGGTGGCACGCCCACACCAACCGCGGAGCGGTTTGGCAGTTCCCACGTTATCAAGTTCGGCGAGCAGCTACTGATGTTCGACTGCGGCCCGGCGGCCACGCACAAACTGGTGAAAGCGGGACTGTTCCCCACTCAGGTTGACCACCTGTTTTTCACCCACCACCACTTCGATCACGACATAGACTATCCTTGCTTTCTTCTGTGCCGTTGGGACCAGAGCATCGGGAAAGAAAACCGGCTAAAGGTGTTTGGACCGGCCCTCACCGAAAAGATCACCGAGGGAATCATCGGAGAGGATGGTCTCTTTTCCCACGATTGGAAAGCGCGGGTCAATCATCCCTTGAGCCAGAAGGTGTTCGTGAACCGGGGCGGCACGCTGCCGAGACCGGTCCCCGTTGTGGACGCTTTGGATGTCGGTCCGGGCCCGGTATACAGCGGCAACGATTGGCAAGTGACCTCGGCCAATGCCGAGCACGTCCCACCCTGGCTGGATTCCCTGGCCTACCGGGGGGACACTTCCGAAGGCAGTGTGGTGTTCACCGGCGACACCCAGCCATGCCAGAGCGTGATCGGCCTTGCCAAGGGCGCCGACATGATGCTATGCATGTGTTGGGACGACCAGGAGGTTATGGACGAGAATGGAGAGGCCGGCGGCCAGTGCGGCACCACCGGGGCGGCGCGCATGGCCCAGGAGGCTGGAGTTAAGAAGCTGGTACTGGTTCACGTCGGGCCTCACCTATCGGGCCACGTCGCCA
>JAKUQE010000285.1 GCA_022450395.1 Dehalococcoidia bacterium
CTTGAATGATGGGCTGTGCTTCCTCCGTTCTTTCGACATGTCCCACTCCTCCTTCACAGCAACAGCTGCGCTTATTTCAGGAGCAGGTCCCTCACTTAGCTACCTGTCCGAATTTCCGGGTCCACCTCAGTTTATGGATGGGACTTTCAGTACGGAAGGAAATTTCGATAAAAAGCAGCTGGCGATGACTATCGAGGGAGCTCTGAACATTGGCGGCGGTATCCCTAAAGTCACCATACGAAGATGGGAATGGTCCATGGCAGGGGCAAATTCATTGCCAGGCCAGGTTCGTATTTCGGGAAAGATTTACGGGGAGGTCGACGAGCGATCATTTAGCTTTGATCTAATCCTCGATGATTAATTTCATATCCTGTGACCTTGAGCCGTGGAACAAAACGTGGCTCGCCATCGTCTATAAACGTGAAGGGGTAAAGCAATACTTAAAATGGTCCACGAATTAGGGAGAAACTGATGATAAGCAAACGCGTCGCGCCAGCCATTGGCATAGTCATAGGCGTCGTTGCGCTGGTGGCGATGGCTTGTAGCCAGCCAGATGTAAAGGCGCCCGCATCCACGGACGGTCCAGGCTCTAATGTGACAGCGCCGGTGTCCATCGGCGAGACTACCGGGCCTCCCGCCTCCTCCCCGCCTCCTGTGATGGTGTCGAGAATCGACACCATCAACCTGAATGTGTGCAACTGGATGCACGCCATCAACGCCTGCTTCACGGACGGCCAGCCTCCCGCCGGTATCCCGCTTGGCGAGTACACTGGGTTGTTCCAGATGGCACGAGAACACCTTGAGCGGTTCGGGATACGCTGGGAGTCCGTCAAGATACTGGACGTGGAGAAGGTGGACTGGGGCGACGCCTCTCTAGGCAACCCGGAGCCTGGGATGATGTACGCCCAGGTGATAACCCCGGGGTTCAAGATGTCACTGGCGGCTGACGGTGGCACATACATTTTTCACACGAGCATGGACCGCGTGGTGTTCGTGGGACAGCCGTGGAGAGTGGACATCAGGGGTTTTGTCACTGCTGTCCAAAGGACGGACGCCCGGAACAGCGGTAACCTAGCATTTGGCCGCACGATAGGTTCGATTCTCGTCGAGGGTGCAATCGAGGATGATACGGCATTTGATAAGGCACGGATCAGAGTTACCGACAAGACTCGCATCTTCCAGCAGGAGCGAGGGGAACGCCAAGCAGTCACGTTTGACTCTATCAACATCGGGAAGGTGTCGGCGAAGGTGGAGGTGCAGTTCACCATTGGACCTGTCGCTGAATCGTATCCCATCCAGGCCACGGCTGCCGAGATTGTGATTCTGAGCCAGAGTTCCGGTGGCGTTCCCCCAGGCACGGACGCCGATGTCACTGAAAGAGATAAGGCCGAGATAGTCAGGTTGTCGCTCCAGTGGGCGCTGGTGGACAAGAAAATCCCGGATTACCGTCTGTACTTTGCACAGATGGAAAACATCGTTCTCTCTACGGAAAACATTGAAGCTGGTGTATTCTCGCAAATACCGGGCGTGAACCTGACTCTGCTTCAAACAGAGGAGATTCAAAGAAAAGCTGATGGAGAAGGGGATTTCCTTTACCTCCGCCTCTTACAACTGGAGGTGTCGAACACCGAGGCGAAGGTTTCCCTAGATAGCACCTGGGCCGTGGGCAAGGATTCTCAAGAGATACATCATGCCGGCTATGCTCGCTGCGATGCCGAGTATCACAGGGATTCCGGGGAATGGGAAATCAACGAAACTCTGTGCGTGGTTCGGTAGCGAGACACCCCCGTTCCCAGCGCCCACCCGAGGATGCGTATCCGCTTGGATCTTCCCATGAACTCACCGATATAGCCTAGTAGATGCCTGCCAGTTAACCAATGTAGCATCAGGCAAGCGAACGCTGGAGGCACTGGAAGACCGGACACCTGCATATACGCGAATATGGGTGGTTTTTAGAACGAGAACGGTTGGCTGTCGCTTAAACGTCCGGCCCCAAGTGTTCGGCTAGGGCCACTATCAGGTTGCCCATGTGAACGTGCTCCGGCTCAACGTCGATCTTGATGTTCTTCTCCCTCAGCTTCCGGCTGCAAACCGGTCCTATGGAAGCGATCGCCAGCGACGGCTGGTCAAGACTCTTCCTCAAGGATTCGTCCTTTCCCATCTGAGCGGCGACGGTCAGCAGGTTTTCAACCTGGGGTTGGCTGGTGAATGCCATGGCATCAATCGCTCCCAGGGCCAGATCGTCGATCAGCCGCACCACCGGCGCCGTATCCTCGGGAAGTCCCCAGGTATACAGCGTGACCTCGCGAACGTTAGCGCCGCTTTCTTGCAAACTGCGGCTGAGGAAGCTGTTGGGACTGCCGTATGCCTGCACGGCCACTTCTTTTCCGGACAAGTCCATATCCTGTATGGCCTGGATCAAGTCCTGAGAGGTGTAGGGTTCCGGCGGCATGACGTCGATGTGAATCTTGTGCTGGCGCAGCACCCTGGCCGGCTTGGGGCTGCGGGCGATGATGGTCCGGGTGTTTAGGCTTCGGAGAAAATCCTGCTCCAAGCCCATGGACGCGGCGGTCTCGACCAGGGCTTGCGTGCCCACGCCGGTGAGCAGGACGACTATATCGACCTGTTCGGCGCAGATATCCTGAATCAATTGCCGCACTTCAGGGCTGTCCTTCAGATAGACCTCCTGAAGGACCGGGGCTGGGTAGGGTGTGCCTCCATGGCGTTCAATCAGCCCCGCCATCTCCGATTGCATGCGGGATTCCAAAAAGGCGACGAC
>JAKUQE010000286.1 GCA_022450395.1 Dehalococcoidia bacterium
GTTTGGGGCGCAACTTCGGCGGAAGGAGAACAGGCGGCCAACAAGAGAGCGCCGCTGCTGACGGCCAGGAGCAACCCTCTCGGCATTTTCAACCTCCGTTCCTACCGATTACTTCAACCAAGCAGCCGGTGCCGCTGAGAAATCCCACCGCAAGTAAAACTACGCCCATTGTAGTGAATCGGATGCGCAAATGCCAATCCGGGATGCAGAAAGGAGGGTTGACGGGAGCGGAAATATCTGTCGCAGAGTCAGAGTATGGGGCAAAAATGGCTGGGGATAGAGGACTCGAACCTCTGCCACCTGAGCCAGAGTCAGGCGTACTACCACTATACTAATCCCCAGTGAGTCATGCCGTAGGACGGTCCCGGTAGCTTTGGAGGGAAGCTGGGACAAGCGCGTTCCAACGTAAATTATGGTAGTGACCCAGACCTATCACTGTCAAGGCCGCCAGGCTCACCAGGCTCACCAGGCTTGACAACCCAACCCTTCTGTTCCAGAATCCCTTTGCCCCCGAAGTCCGTCATGAAGCTGTGGTTTTTCCTTTGGAGATCAAAGTTTCGGCTGACCAGGACCGGGTGTGGCTTGAAGGAAGGTTCGCGTTATGACCACGACTATGAGTAAGAACGAGTCCAAGCTCAACGTTGGCGGCACCGAAGTCCAGATGTTTTCCGGAGGCTCCGGCCCGCCTTTGGTGTATCTGCACGGGGCCGGCGGTACATCGGGCTGGCAGACGCACCACGAGGACCTCTCCCAGCGGTACACGGTGTATGCGCCCGCTCAGCCGGGGTTCAACGGCACGCCGCGGCCCGACTGGATCTCCACCATCACCGACATGGCCCACTTCAACCTTGAGATGATTCAGGTCTTAGGACTGGAGGAGTACATCTTGATGGGGTCTTCCATGGGTGGCTGGTTGTCGGCGGAAATGGCAGCCATGGCCCACCGGAATCTGAAGGCATTGGTGCTGATCGACGCCGCGGGAGTCCGGCCCGTGAACGGTGAGATCACCGAGATATTCATGGTGTCGGCCCAAACCAGGGCGGGGCAACGGTTCTTCGACACTAGCCAGGTACCCAATTACGAGAATCTGAACAGGGAGATGACACCTGAGGAGGCCCTGGTGGAGCACTCCAACCGGGAGATGGCATCCCGCCTATGCTGGAAGCCCTACCTCCACAACCCCAGCTTGCCTCACTATCTGACCAAAGTTACTACGCCAACCCTGATCGTATGGGGCAAGCAGGACGCCATCATCCCCTTGGAATGCGGGGAGATATACCAGCAGGCGCTGCCCAACGCCAAATTGGAAGTGATTGACCGGTGCGGGCACTCGCCCCAGGTCGAGAAGCCACCGGAGTTCAACAAGGTGGTTACCGATTTCTTGTCAGGGCTTAGCTAGTACACAGAAATACGACAACCTTCAGCCAAGAGCTTAGCGGCGCAGCCCGCCAAATCGGCCAAAAGGAAGAATACCCGGCATACAGGGTTCCCCGTGGCGGGAATCGCGGAGAAAATTGTAAGGGCACCCCGGTTGCATCGGGGTGCCCTTACGTATTGTATCCACCGATGTTATGACTGACGCCGATCAGACCGTCGCCCCGGCATCCCTGTAGCGGCGTATCTCGTCGCCGGAATACCCCAGTTCCTCCAATATCTCCCCAGTGTGTTCTCCCAAGGCGGGCGACGAAATTTCAGGGGCCATAGGCGTGGCGCTGAACACGGCCAGGGGACCCATCATCTTCACCTTGCCGGCGTCCCGGTGTTCCGCCTCATTCACCAGACCGTTGGCTTGGATCTGAGGGTCGTCGAACAACTCCTCCACGAACCGGACTGGACCAGCGGGGATCCCCTTGCTTTCGAAAAGCTCTAGCCAGTATGCGGAGGTGTTCTTGATCAAGATTTTCTCCGCCTGGCCTTCCAAGTCCTTGGCGTACGCCAGTGCCTCCGGTGTGTTGGGGTTGTAGCCGGGCTCCAACCCAATGTCGGTTAGATCCAAAGTGTCCAGGAGGCGCCGCCTTAACGGTTCACTGAGGCAGCCGACGCTGATGGGACTGTCTTTAGTCAGGTAGACCCGGTAATACACATTGGCATGGTGGCGCTGGCGGCGGCTGCCCGGCGAAGCGTCTAGCAACTCCTGGTAACTCGCTGAAGAAGCCCTCTTTTCCTCCAGGTCTTGCAACGCCTTGTGCCTCGTTTCCCGGTCCAGCTCCTCCACGTTCAAGAAGCGGGCTCCCAACAGGGCCAAGGCCGAACCCAAGAGGCTGGTCTCCACTTTTTGCCCCTTGCCTGTCTGCTCCCGGGCAAACAGCGCTCCGCACACGCACCAAGCCAAGCAAAAGCCGGCTGTAGTGTCGATCAGGGGAGTAGACCAGATCTGCTGGGGCACGCCGTTGTCCAACTTAGTTTCGCAGGCCATCAGCCCCGACATCGCCTGCAAAATCATGTCGTAACCGGGGCGGTCAGCTTCAGGACCGGCCCGTCCGTGGGCGGTGATTTCGCAGTAGATCAGGCGCGGGTTGAGCTTGTCCAGGGTGGGATAGTCCACACCAAGCTTGGCGGCCACGTCGGGCCTGAAATTGGCCAGGACAACATCGACCTGGGGTATTAAACGGCCCAGGATCTCTTGAGACTCGGGCTTGGTCAGATCCAGGGGCAGACTCCGTTTTCCCCGGTTGTAGACCATGAATCCCCGGCTTTCGGTGGCCGTAAACCGCTGATTGAGGCGCCATGGCTCCCCCCAGGGCGGCTCAATCTTGATAACGTCGGCC
>JAKUQE010000287.1 GCA_022450395.1 Dehalococcoidia bacterium
GCTTTGGGTTCCAAGCCGATACACTACGACCACGGTAGGTAACAGCATCGTTCAAGCCAGTTTTTGATCGAGAGCCGGCGATGGACATGGTGTTGCTGTCCATGGAGCTACAGCCGGAGTCAGGTGGTGACATCATTCGATTTCTCAACGGGAGGTTCTGATGGGGAATAGCGGTAAGGGCACTACGGTGATCCGCAACGGCACCCTGATCGATTGTGCGGGCAATCCCGCCACCCATAACGACGCGGTGGTGATCGAAGGAAACCTCATCCGAAGTGTCGGCGGTCTCCCGCCTGATGTGAACCTGGAGGATAAGGACAACGTGCAAGTCATTGATGCCTCGGGCCGGTGGATCATGCCCGGCCTCATCGATGCCCACTGCCATCTCTCTTTTGGCTTCCCTCAAATGCCAGGAATCCCGTCGGCCCGCGGTACCACCAGCCCCGAGTTCAGCACGCTTCGCGCGGCCGGTAACCTTGGCAAGATACTGCGCTCTGGGGTCACCAGCGTCGCTTGCCCCGGAGGCACCTGGTTCATCGACGTAGCCCTGCGCGATGCCGTGGAGGCAGGACTGATTGAGGGGCCACGCATCAACTGTGCCGGGCGGTTCATTATTACCTACGGTAGTATTATCGACAGCGAGCCCTCCTGGGTGGGGACGCCGGAGCATTCCATAGGGAAGCTGTGCAATAACGTGGACGACATGATCACCGAGGTTCGGCGCCAGTGCAAGCACGGGGTGAACTTTATCAAGTTGGCAGACAGTCAGAACGGTGAGACCCAGACTATTTCCAAGGAAGAACTGGAGGCTGTTGTCGGGGAAGCCCACCGTAGAAACGCTCCGGTGACCATCCATTCTCGTGGCGCCGGTTCCACCCGCGCGGCGGCCCAGGCCGGAGTCGATTGGATACTTCATGCGGACCTGGCCGGAGAGGCAGACCTGGACGCGGTGGCCGAAGCAGGTAGCCGTCTCGTCCCCACGGCTACTGCCTTGCACCGGACGCTGGAATTGGGCGCCGAGTCCGGCCGCTCAGATCGCGAGCTGGACCGGATAAAGCATCACATCGAAGCGCAATCCTTTGTGCTACAACGCAGCCGCGAGCTGGGGATCAAGGTTCTCTGCGGTACTGATACTGGGAATGCCCCTCATATGCCCTACGGAGAGTTCCACGCGAACGAGGCAGAACTGCTGGTAAAACTGGGTGGTTACACACCCATGGAAGCCTTACAGGCCTGCACTAGGGACAACGCCTACGTGGTAGGATTGGAAAACCAGGTCGGCACTATCGAAGCGGGTAGGCTGGCGGACATGATTCTGCTTGATGCGGACCCTTTGGAGGACATTCGGGTACTGCAGGCAGGCCGCCACGTTGCCATGGTCATCAAGAACGGCGAAGCAGTGGACCTGGAGCGCGGTATCTTAGATGAGGATTTCCCGGCCTTGCAGCCGGTGACTTTTTAGGGCACATCGGCGACGATGGACGTAGCTCGTCGATGTGGTCGAGGACCGGCTGATCCATCCCGAGACTCTTGGTCAAGGTAGCCTTCCGATTAGACCGCCCGAGCTCCGACTAGTCGGCGTTTCGCCTCGCTGTAAACTGATGCAGGCAATGGTCCCTTCAAAACAGCAGCGACGTTCTCTAGGAGGTGTTCAGGATCGAGAGTACCAACGACGGTGGTATGTATGTCCGGGTTGGTAATGGTGAAGCGAAGCATGAATCCAGTGCGCTGTTCGCCTTCCAGCAATTCGTCCAGCTCTGCCTTGTCCCATAAATCCCATAAGTCTGCGGAACTCTGACCCTTACCAGGTGGGCCTTTGGCCACTCCACCGCGGATGACTATGCCCACCCCAGCCTTAGCTGCAGCGACGATCGTGTCTTCATGCTCGGGCTGGAGAGCCGAATACGGAACCTGCAAGACGTCGAATACACCCATCTTGATATGGTCGGTAATATTCGGAAGAATTGAGGAGCAGCCAAGGAAGCGGATCTTACCATCCCGTTTGAGGGATTCCAGCGTCTGAACGGCCTTTTCTTGCTCCAAAATATTTCTCGAGGGGCTGAAGTGGAACTGGAGTACGTCGAGATAGTCAGTTTTCATGCGGCGCAGGCTCTGGTCACATGTTTTGATTATGTTCTCGCGGCTGTAGTCGTGTAGCTGGGGTAACGGTACACCGTACCGTGTGCGCTCTGTTGGTGCGAATTTTGACACGTCTGGTGGGCAACCACACTTGGACGCGAGGAAGAATTCCTTGCGGCGGTTGGCGATACATCTGCCGATGTGCCCTTCAGCCTCGCCGTAGTCAGCAGCGACGTCTATATAATTTATACCAGCATCCAAGACAGCGTTCAGGATGCGCTCGGGCTGCCCTGGCTTTAGTTCTCGGCCGACACCAGCAACCATACCCCGTAGCTCTAATGCTCCAAAACCAAGAGCAGTCACGTTCAAGCCAGTGCGTCCGAGTTTTCTCTTAGGTAGATCTACCAAGTATTTCGCTCCTCATGTGGAATAGTTATCATAACGTAGTTTTAATGCCACGTGGGCAGTGGAGGTTCAGAAAGTTTGGCGTTGTCGGAGATCAGCTCTTCAGGCAGCTCTTTCCAACCACACGACCGACCCGATCTGATCTGAACCCACCGAGAAGCCCGGAAAGTTAGTTGCTGGGCGGTTGGACTCTACTCTAGCGCGCCACCAGTTAACTTTTTACCACCATCCTCTTACCGAGGCAAACAGCGTTGCTTGGTTGTT
>JAKUQE010000288.1 GCA_022450395.1 Dehalococcoidia bacterium
ATCCATAAGGATAAGTTTGCCGCTGCACAAACTAAGACTTGACCACCAAATTGGGCTGACCACCTTCCATTGCAGAGGTCAGTGGTTCGAGTCCCACCGCTGGCTCCACTCTCCACCCTGTCATCGAGAGAGGAAGAGGCCACGAGTCAACGCTTGGGGCCTCTCCTTTTTGGCCTACTACACCGATTATTACGGCAATTCGCACCCATTCGGCCCACACAATAGCTTAACCCTTCATTGATAGGGAAATGCGCTTGCGCCCCAGGTCTACCTCTAGCACGGTGACCATCACCTGCTGTTGAGCTTTGACAATCTCTGAGGGATTTCTCACGAATCTGTCGGCCATCTGGCTGATGTGGACCAGCCCGTCTTGGTGTACCCCCACATCGACAAAGGCACCGAAATCGGTCACGTTGGTTACCACTCCCGGCAGCTTCATCCCCTTCGCCAGGTCCTCGATTTTGTTTACACCTTCGGCAAAGTAGAATGGCTCAAACTCCTGACGGGGATCCCGTCCGGGCCGGGCCAGCTCTTTAATTATGTCATTTAATGTGGGCAACCCCACCTTGTCGCTCACGTAGCGCTGGGGAACGATGTGTCCGGATATACTGGCGTCGCCCATCACTTGATCCAGCGGATGGCCCAGGTCTTTGGCGATGGCCTCCACCACCCAGTAGGACTCGGGATGCACAGCGCTGGCATCAAGTGGATGGATGCCCTCTCTAATTCGCAGAAACCCCGCCGCCTGCTGGAAGGCCTTGGGACCTAGGCGCGGGACTTTCTTCAGGGATTCCCGGGAGGCAAAGGGACCGTAACTGTTCCGATATTCCACAATAGCCTTAGCCAAACGGGGACCCAGGCCTGAAACGTAGGAGAGCAACTCGCCGCTCGCAGTGTTCAACTCCACGCCCACATTGTTGACGCAACTGCCTACCACATCGTCCAGGCGTTCCTTCAGGGCCTTCCGATCGACATCGTGCTGGTACTGACCCACACCGATGGCTTTGGGGTCTATCTTGACCAATTCGGCCAGGGGGTCCATGAGGCGGCGACCGATGGAAACAGCCCCCCGGACGGTAATGTCCTTATCGGGAAACTCAGTCCGCGCCACCTCCGAGGCGGAGTAGACTGAGGCTCCACTCTCGTTGACCATTACCACAGGGATGCTGGGACCCAACTCGAGCCCCCTTAGAAAGGCTTCGGTCTCCCGGCCCCCTGTGCCATTCCCCACGGCGATGGCTTCAACATGATACTGGCCGCACAGTTGGGCTACCTTCTTGGCCGCCTCCCGCTCTCTCCATCCTCCCAGCAGGGGATAGACGGTATCGTGGTGCAGCAACCGACCCTGCCGGTCCAGGCATACCAATTTGCAGCCGGTGCGGAATCCGGGATCTAGGGCCAGGACATTCTTCTGGCCGAGAGCAGGGGCTAAAAGCAGCTCCCGCAGGTTGTTGGCGAATACTCTGATGGCGGTGTCTTCAGCGCGAACTCTAGCTTCTCTCCCGACCTCCGTTTCCATGGAGGCTTCCAGTAGCCGCTGGTAGCTGTCCTCAACCGCCAACCGGACCTGTTGCGAGGCCTCGGTTTCCCCGGTGACGAAGATGCCCTCCAGAATCGCTATCGCCTGCGAGACGGGCGGCGCGATATGCGTCGAAAGTAGTGCCTCTCTCTCACCCCGGAGCATGGCCAGTAAACGGTGCGATGGCACGTCAATTACCGGTTCCTCCCACTCGAAGTAATCCCGGTACTTGGCCGCTTCCGAGGCCTTCCCTGAAACAACCCTAGAAGAGAAAGTGCCCTGCGACCAGAACAGCTTTCGCATGCTCCCCCGAGCGGTGGTTTCTTCGTTCACCCACTCGGCGATGATGTCCCTAGCTCCACCCAGGGCATCTTCGACTGTTTCCACCCCCAATTCCCGATCCACGTACTCAACAGCGGCAAGGTTGACTTCAAAATCCTGCTGGTCCCAGAGGCGCAGCGCCAGGGGTTCCAGTCCCCTTTCCCGGGCGATTGTGGCCCGAGTGCGCCGCTTGGGACGGTAGGGCAAATAGATGTCCTCAAGGGTCGCCATAGTTTCGGCAGAGAGAACGGCCTTCCGCAATTCCTCGGTCAACAGACCCCGCTCTTCCAGGGAATCCAGGATGGTTCCCTGCCGATCCCGGAGTTCCCGAAGCCGGGACAAGCGATCCCGAATGTTTGTGATCGCCACTTCATCCAGGCTGGCTGTAGCCTCCTTACGATACCGGGCAATAAAGGGCACGGTAGCTCCATCGTCCAGCAAGCCAACGGTGGCCTGCACTTGCCCCTGGGTCAAATGAAGCTCCTGGGCAATCTGGGGAATCGCAACGTCAATCATGGTCACCCATTCAATCGATCCAGCGGGTGCCGGTCGATACGAAAAATACACAGGGTTCGCCAGGTACGTTAGAGACGCCACTGCCCAACCGCTGAAGGCGGGGAGACAATGCAATAAAAAGATGATCTGCGACTATTACGCTGGCCTCAATGTTGGCTCCAAGATAACACTTTCTGATCCTATGGAGACAAGTCCTATTGACGAATGCCCTGGATTCAAGGTCTAGCTCCTACCTCGCAAAAGACTTATAAGCCCTAATAGCATCATCGCTATTCAGCAGTTAGCTAAGGTGGTTACAGTTTCCGGCCAATGGACTACTAAAGAAAAAATGAGCATTAAATCCGAATAGCGTGTACCATCCTCACACTGGTAAAAAC
>JAKUQE010000289.1 GCA_022450395.1 Dehalococcoidia bacterium
CCCCCCCAGGCCATCGCCGGAGTGATCGGCGTATTCAAAGCCTATTCCACCAGAGTGGGCGGCGGACCGATGCCTTCGGAGATGCTAGACGAAACGGGTGCTGTACTACGGGAGAAAGCACACGAATACGGAACAACCACCGGCCGTCCGCGACGGATTGGGTGGTTCGATGCCGTGGCCGCCAAGTACAGCAGATTGGTCAACGGGATGACCGGCTTGGTATTGACCCGGCTGGACATCCTGGACAGATTACGTTCGGTCAAGGTGTGCGTAGGGTACCAAGTAGGCGGCCAAAAAATCGACCGTTTCCCGTCCAACACAAGCTTGCTGGCCCAATGCCAGCCGATATACGAAGAGCACCCCGGCTGGTCCCAGCCCACGGCCAGCGCCACCAGCCTGTCGCAACTGCCCGAAAACGCCATGTCATACGTGAATCGAATCGAAGAACTGGTGGGCTGCCCAGTGCAGATCATCTCCACCGGTCCCAGCCGAGAAGAGACGATAGAAGTCTCTAGGGTTATCCCCTAGACCTTCGTTCCTCAAGGTCCGGGCGAATAGTACGGTATCAAGTTGATCCTGGTAGATCCGCCAGTCCAAACGAAGGGCGATTTCTCGAAAAATGTCATGCTAGTGGGGACCAGCACCACAGCCCGCGAAAATGGGCGATTCGTGTCACTCCGATCTTTCGGCGGAAGGAGAAGCGTCTCATGCCTGGTTGTAGCGGTCACCTAAGATTCCTCGCCGCCCTTCCGCCGAAGGGCTGGTGTCGGAATGACGAAGTGCGCGACCGAAGGTTGGCAATTCTATTTTCGGAGAAATGACTTTAGTCACGCTCACGTGAAAACTGTAGATGTCAATATGCGCCATTGGAGATAGAATTGCAGCAAGCTAAGTACGTTCGCTTATATTCGGACGAGAATGGCGAGTCTCATTTCGAAGATCTAGAGGTCCCACTGCCGCTTGTGGACTTTGCTCCTCCTGCTGCTCCCCTGAACATTGCCCAGTTTCTGCCTGCCACCCAAACCGTCTGGGTAGGAGCTCCCGTAGGATGGGCGGGTGACGCGCCCCATCCAAGTCCACTGCAACAGATTTTTTGTACCATGCAGGGCGAGTACGAAATAACCGCTAGTGACGGTACGATGCGTGCCTTCCCTGTAGGTAGCGTCCTTTTACTCGAAGACACCACCGGAAAGGGTCACTCTACCCGTTTCACTAACCAAGGGGACGCTCTGATTTTCGCTGTTGTCTTGGCGGACGCTGACTGAGGTCCCGGACAGTCGGAGACTAGGCGGGTATCGGCAAGTCTATGTCGTAGTTCGACAGCACGTCGCGAATCTTCTCCGCCGACTTGTCGTCCGGGGGCACCAGGGGGAGCCTCATCGGGCCTACGTTAAATCCCACGTGGTTCAGCGAGTACTTGAGAGGGATGGGGTTGGAGACGATAAACATCACCTTAAACAGCGGCAGCAGCCTGCGATGCTCGGCCGCCGCCTTCTCCACGTCTCCCTCCAGCAGGTATCCCATCATCTGCTTGATCTGGCTCCCCACCAGATGGGAGAGTACGCTCACCACACCGTAACCACCGGTGGCCATGATGGAGAACGTCTCGTCGTCGTTACCACTCCAGACCCGGAAGCCGTCACCGGCCCCATCGATGATCCGCGTGATCTGGTTCAGGTCACTGCCGGCTTCTTTCACGCCGACGATGTTGTCGATGTGACTCAGCCGGATGGTGGTCTCGTCGGTCATGTTCAGGCTGGTGCGGCTGGTAACGTTGTAGAGAACGCAGGGTAAACTGGTGCTCTCCGCGATGGCCTTGAAGTGCTGGTAAAGGCCTTCCTGAGGCGGCTTGTTGTAAGCAGGCACCGTCAGCAACAGCGCATCGGCGCCGGCCGCTTCCGCCTCCGCGCTAAGTTCGATGCTTTTCGCCGTATCGTTGTCGGTGGTGCCGGCGATGACCGCGCCCCGAGAACCGATGGCTTCTTTCACCTCGGCGTAAAGCCGGATCTTTTCCTCGGCGCTGAGCGTCGGGCCTTCTCCGGTGGTGCCGGTGATCACCAACCCGTCGCTGCCCGAGTCGAGAAGGGCTTTGGCCAGGCGTTTGGCTTGATCGTAGTCCACCGCTCCCTTATCATCGAATGGAGTGACCATCGCCGTTATTAGCCTGCCTATCTCTGTCATGATATGGCTCCTGAGCTATCGGATAGATTCCCGGATCTGATCAGCGGCGGCGGCTAGCGGGCCGCGCTGCTTGGTTGCCGAGGCTCGATGCGTCTTCGCGTCACCAATTCCTCGGCGATCTGTATCGAGTTAAGGGCCGCGCCCTTGCGCAGGTTGTCCGACACCACCCACATGACCAGCCCGTTGGGGTGGGACACGTCCCGGCGGATACGGCCGACGAAAACATCGTCGGTTCCGGTCACATCATAAGGCATCGGGTATTCTGCTTTGGCGGGATCGTCCAGCACGGTCACCCCGGGAGCAGCCTCCAGCAACTCTCGGGCTTCACCCGGCGACATGGGACGCTCAAACTCAACGTGAACCGCGGCACTGTGGGATACGTAAACTGGAACGCGCACGCAAGTGGCCGATATGGCAATGTCCGGCGCGTGCATGATTTTCCGGGATTCCTGCATCATTTTCCGTTCCTCGTTGGTGTAGCCATCGTCGAGGAAACGATCGATGTGTGGGATGACATTGAAACCTATCTGC
>JAKUQE010000029.1 GCA_022450395.1 Dehalococcoidia bacterium
CTATTCCTGGGGCTGTTCGTCCCTCAAGGATTCGATTCCGAGCAGGATGCCAGAGATTTCGTTCAGGAGTTGGGTCTGACGTACCAGTTTGCCACCGACAATATGGCCCAGATCACTCTGGAATACCGGCTGGTTTATTTCCATACCACTATTTTTATTGACAAGGCAGGAAGGTTAATCCGTTCGGAGATCAGCACCCTAGACGCGGAAAAAATCACCCGAATCGTCCGGGACATGTCTTAAGATATGGAGCGGTCGAAACGGTCCTTCGACAGGCTCAGGACGAACGGGCAATGTGGGTCGCACCGTTCGTGGTGAGCCTGTCGAACCACCTCTTGCAAAAGCCTGTTTACGTGGAAATATGAACGTCCTAGATTGGATATTAACAGCCATCCGCTGGTTCCACCTCCTGGCTGCCGTCGCCTGGGTTGGCGGGGGAATGTTCTGGATATTAGTATTGCGGCCCGCCCTAGGGAGGTCCGATGAGACTGGCGGCGCGACACGCCGGTCGATCGGGGAGGAATTTCGGAACCTGGTCAACACCGCCATCGGGGTACTGTTGGTAACGGGCATAGTGCTTTCGGCGACTCGCCTCACCGACAACGCCGTGACTACTCCTTACGTGGCGGTGCTGGTGGTTAAGATCGTCCTGGCCCTGTACATGTTCTACGTGGTGCGCTTCCTGCGGCCTCGGGTTTATCCGGACAGCGCTAATGCCGGCGGTAGCCGCATGGGAAGGGCTAAGGACCGGATGACCAGCACGGGAGCGCTATTGATTTACGGTGTGATAATCTTGGGACTGTCTGACATTCTCAACGCCCTGTTTGAGAACGCGTTAGTTAACTAGAAAGCCGATATCTGAGGGCTGGAAGCTCGTCGGAGGAGAATTGAAGAAGGAATTGATGGACATTCTGGCCTGTCCGGTTTGCAAGAGTGAACTGGAATTGAAGGTGGAAACCGAAGAAGGCGACGAGGTGATCCAGGGATCTCTTATCTGCCACAAGTGCGACGAGATCTATCCCATCGACGATGCTATCCCCAACCTCTTGCCGCCGGACATGCGGGACTAGACGGCTGCCACAGAGACACAGAGGGCACGGAGTAAAATTAAAGAAAACCTCCGTGGTCTCTGTGTCTCTGTGGCTAATGAGAAGGACTATTGCCCGCCGACCAGCACGCCAACCACCTGGGGAGCCAGTTCTTCGGCCCGCTGCCGTAGTTGTTCTCTGTTCATATTCTCAATGGGATGCTGGGTGAATATGGTGGGGTAGTCTTCAGACCCCCACATCTTGGCCATCCCCTTGGCCGTGGGGATGAAACGGTCAGTGCAAATGGTAACCGATGGTATGCCGGCGTTCTCTACGTGGATCCCGTCGTGCACACTGCACGCGCTGCAGGACCCTCAATCCCCGATGGCGATCACCACCGCATCGCAAGTTTCCGCCAACTCCCTTATGGCCTCCGGGTCGGCAGGCCTGGAGGCGCTGGGCTTACGGTGCCAGCGCACGTCCGCGATCTCATAGCGGGTGCGCAGGACCTCGGTCAATTCCTCCAACAAAACGTCGGCATTGCGCTTGCTGTCATCGATGATTCCCAACCTGATCCCGGCCACGGTAGGTAATCGGGGAGCCCCATCAAAGGGCGCGACGATGGCCTGGGTAGTCGGATCGACTAAAACATACTCGTTCTTCTGAGTCATCAAAACCTCCAAGAGCTATCAGCAATCTAAGCCCCCCTTTCATAAAGGGGGGTTGGGGGAATTTCCCCCATCTACTTCACCTCACGCGTTACAGCGGTAGACCCCACCTTTGGTCCCCAGCTGGGAATCACCGACGACATGTTGGACTCCTCGCCACCGGCAAAGATCAAAAGGATGTCCTCCGGCTCCGGAATCAAGGAGACATAACGCTCTTCGTCTCCCGGCTCCACTTCGCCGGGGAATACCTGGGCCGTTTTCAGATCGGCGACGGACCGGCGGATGCGGGCATATAAGTGGTCCCTGACCTGTTTCTTAGTCCAGTCCTGCCAGAGGGCAGAATTCCCGGCGACGGTCACCACGATCTCCCCTTGCCGAACCCCGGCGTCCCGGCTACCCACCGATCCCGAGGTTGACATGTTGGTTCCCAGAGAGGAGGCCGTGTCGGCGATGGCGTGCAGGATGGCCTCGGGGTGCCCAACCGAACGAACTTGGCGGGGGCTTTCCGAGGCGAATACGGTGACCGTACTTTGGCCGGGTTTGAAGCCTCGTTCAACGTGTAGCGGGTTCCAGTGGGTTTCGGATTCAGCCTCGGCGATACAGTAAGTGTACTTGCCGGGATGGCCGATAACACTGCGGTCGAACAGACCGGGGATTGCGGCGCAGGCATTCATTAGGATCAGCCGAATGGCCCGGCCGATGGTAGCGTTGGCCCGGTTTCCCGGCCCGAAAAGGTTGTTTCGGGAGTTGACGCCGATCTTTTGTGCCACCGGTCCGTTCACTATGACCAGCACCGCGGACCCGCCCATGCTGGAAGAAGGACCGACTAGGTTGAAAAGCGGGGCCAGCATCGCCTCGGTAGCGGCCAGCACCACCGGCATGTACTCGGGCAAACACCCGGCCATCACGGCGTTAGCGGCTACTTTTCCCGCCGTGATCTCCCGGCGACGCTCGGGGATCTCTCCGACTACCTCGCTCGATGCCTTGCCGGCCGCTTCCAAGAACTGGGCTACCCGGCCCTGGGTCGGCGGCACCAAGGGCAAACCGTCGCCCCAGCCCAACTCATAGCAGCGCTCAATGGCTTCTAAAGCGTCGTTCCAAACAACGGTCGTAGTTTCACCAACGTCTTGCAATAGAAATCTCCTCCGGGGAATAGCTGTCAGCGGTCAGTTCACCTGCCGGTCATTCCGAGTGCCGATGCAATCGGGAATAGGAGTCCAGGGAGGGTTGACCCCGGCCCCAGATTCTTCGTTGCGCTCAGAATGACAACGGCAGAGCTATAACAACGCACAGGTGTGCACCGTGTTCCTGACAGCTGACGGCCCGCAGCTCGCCTACCACTGCCTAGCGTATTTGGAGAAGCTGCGCAACACCTTGGGCGGGTCCATCTTGGAGCCGCGGATGGTGAAGGACACCTCGGACACGTACACGTCACCCTTGGAATCGACCGCGATGCCATGGGGAGCGATGAACTGGCCGGGACCCTCGCCCTCTTCAGGGCTGCCGAACATACAAACCCGGTTGCCTTCCAGATCGTAGATGGTTACACGGTGGCCCAGTCCGGGCGCTTCGTCAACTCCGCCCATGCCATTCAATTCACCGACGTAGATATGATCCTGCCACAGCACCATCGAGTCGGGGCGGTGGATGTTGTTCCACATGTTTAGGAAGTTGCCCCGGGCGTCGAATATCTGTATGCGGTGGGCTTCCCGGTCCACCACGTAGACCTTATCGTCGCTGTCCACGGCGATGTTATGCGGGCGGATGAACTGACCGGCGTCGATGCCGGGACTGCCCCAAGAGAATTTGTAATCGCCGGACCCAGAGTAGACGTGGATGCGGGAGTTGCCGTACCCGTCGGAGATGTACACGTCCCCGTTGCTGGGCATAATTGCGGCCGAAGTAGGGCGGTTGAAGGCCTGGCCGCTCCATGCCGGGGCGGGATGGTTCCTCTCGCCGATCTCCATCAGCTTATCGCCCTCGGGACCGAACTTTTGGATGGTGTGGAGACCGTCGTCGGCGACTAGCAAGGAGTCGTCGTGCGCGATGTACAGCCCGTGGGTGCGGTTCGCGCTGAAGTGACCTTCACCGAAGGTCCGGATAAAATTACCTTCCTGATCGAACACTATGATGGGGTGTTCGCCACGGGTGAGGACATAAACGTTGTCCCGGGAGTCCACCGCGACTCCGGGGCACTCCTTGAAGGTCATACCATCGGGTAGCTTCTCCCAATCGGGCACGTGGTTGTAAAGAAATTCACCGGTCCCAAAAACGTCGGCCATCAGAAATCACCTCGCTATTTTATAAATCATCGTCCGGTAGACTAAGGCCATGAGTGGCGATTCGCCATGCCTGAACACCAGGTTATCCTACGGTTTCGGGTATGGAGTGTCAATGTGAGGGAGTTGACCACATGTTTTGGAGCTGCTGGGTTTCACCCCCATCCGTTTGGTTGCGCTCAGGGCAGGCTCCAACTTTCCCCTGTAAAGGGGAAGGGGCATGTCGCTACTCCAGGATGGACCTTCCCTCTCCTTTCAGGTAGTCGGCGGTACGAAGGGCCAGGGCCTGGATGGTGGGGGTCGGGTTGACGCAGGCGCCGGTGACGAAGATGCTGCCGTCGATGATGAACAGGTTTGGCACGTCGTGAGCGCGGCCCCACCGGTCAACCACCGAAGTTGCGGGGTCCTCACCCATCCTGGCGGTGCCCAACAGGTGCCAGCCGGCGTTGCGGCGCTGGTGGGACCACAGCACCTTCTTGGCCCCTGCGGCGTCCATCACTTCCTTGGCTCTTTCCACGCCGTGACCCAGCATCTTGTCGGTATTCTCGCTGATGGTGTATTGGATCTTGGCGGCGGGTATGCCGTTACTGTCGGTCATCTCCGGATCTAGGGTAACCCGGTTGTGCTCTTCCGGTAGGTCTTCGGTCATGATGATGATACCGGCGATGTGGCCGAACCTTTCCTGGAACTCCCGGTGATGCCCGGCGCCCCAGGGCACCCTCTCGCCCTGAGAGCCCCCCAAAGCGGCGGTCAGAGGGGCCGACCCCTGGCTGAGGATCTGCATCTCGTAGCCGCGGACGAACTCCCGGCTCAGGTCGGTCTCGTAAAACTCCTGGCTTAGCATGGAACTGCCCCGGGCGCCTTCATCGGTTCCAAGCCACTCGTCAAAGATGCCGAGGATCACGCCGGTGGGGTGGTGCATCAAGTTCTTGCCCACCAGTCCGGAGCTGTTGGCCAGACCGTTGGGGAACAACACCGACTTGGAGTTGAGCAACAAACGGGTGGTGCCGATACCGTTGGCGGCCATCACCACAACCTTGGCCCGCTGCTCCTGCAGGTTTCCTTCGCGGTCGTAATACAGCGCGCCGGTGGCCTTGCCCGATTGGTCAACCAAGATCTCCCGGACCCGGGCGTAAGTGATCAGCCTGGTCCCCTGGTTCACCGCTTTCGGCCAGTAGTTGAGGTCAGCCCCCGCCGAAGACCGCAGGTGGCCGACGGCATCAGGCTCCCGGCCGTCGTAGGTCACCGAGGAGATGGCGCTGTCCGACGACCACCAGTGCCAGCCCAGCTTGTCGAAACCCTTGGCGATGGCTCTCCCGCTGGCGCGGATGGACAGGGGCGGGCAGGGCCGCTCCGGCTTGGGGGGATAAGCGGGGTCGCCATTGAGGCCGGATACCCCGGTCATCCGATCGTTAAGGTCGTAATACGGCTCGAGTTCCTCATAGGTAAGCGGCCAGTCGTCGGCTACACCGTCCTGGGTCTTGAGGAGAAAGTCCGACGGGTGAAACCGGGGGATGTGGGAGCCCCAGTGGATAGTACCCCCGCCGACCCCATTCCACATCAAGGGGGCGATGGGGGTTTCCGACTCGTTGATCGGGTAGTCTTCCGGCAACTTGCGGACGTTGGGATTAAAGTTAAAATCCGTCTGCAGGTGAAGCTGAGCGTCGGGGTCGGAGGTGGGAAAAGCGTTCTGGGGAAGCCATCCGCCCTGCTCCAGACACACCACGTTGATTCCCGCCTGGCTCAGGCTCCAGCAAAAAGCCGCGCTAGACGCCCCAGCCCCAATCACCAGGACGTCGGCGATGTCGTTGTTGTTGATGGGCATTGATGCTCCTCGGGAGAGCTGTCAGCTAGTTCTTTCGCTCGAATACCGCGGCGACGCCTTGTCCTCCGCCCACGCACATGGTTTCCAGGCCGAATTGGGCGTCGGTGCGTTCCATCTCATGCAGCAGGGTCGTCAGGATGCGGGCGCCGGTGGCGGCGATGGGGTGGCCAAGGGAGATTCCGGATCCGTTGACGTTGAGTTTGTCGTCGTTGGGCAGTTTCCATTCTCTTAGCACCGACAGGACCTGGGCGGCGAAGGCTTCGTTCAACTCGATGAGGTCCATGTCAGTGAGAGACATGCCTATCTTTCCCATGACTTTGCTGACCGCGCTGACCGGTCCGATGCCCATGTAGGCCGGATGGCAACCGGTGACGGCCCAGCCTCTCAGGTAGCCCATGGCCGTCAGCCCCAGCTCTTCCAATTTATCGGCGGCGACGACCAGGCAAACCGAGGCGGCGTCGTTCTGGCTGCTGGCGTTACCGGCGGTCACGGTGCCGTCGGCCATCACCGGGCGCAGCCGCCCCAAAACCTCCATGGATGTGTCGCTTCTGGGACCCTCGTCTTTATCGAAGGACACTGGGTCGCCACGGCGCTGGGGGATGGGAACGGGAACGATCTCGGCGTCGAACTTGCCAGACTCGGAGGCGGCGACGGCCCGTTGGTGGCTGCGCAGGGAATATTCGTCCTGCTCTTCCCGGGAAACCTCGTACTGCTTGGCCAGGTTCTCGGCAGTCTCGACCATGCCGGAAATGACGCCGAACCGCTCTTCGGGCGAGATCGTCTCCCTGGCTCTGGCCAGCCGGTCGTGGAAAGTGACCGAGCCGAAGCGGGCGCCCCACCGGGACTCGTTGGAGTAGAACTCGGCGTTGCTCATGCTTTCGACGCCCCCGGCGATGACCACGTCGGCGTTCTCCGTTTGGATGAGCATGGCCGCGTTGAGGATGGCCTGAAGCCCGGATGAGCAGCGTCGGTCCAACTGGTATCCGGGCACCTCGATGGGCAAACCGGCTTTCAGGGAGACCAAGCGGCCGATGGCCGGATTCTCGCCGCTGGGATACCCATGACCCAGAATAACGTCGTCCACCTTCTCGGCGTCCAAACCGGCCCGGCTCAACGATTCCTTGATGACGATGCTGCCCAACTCGGCGGCGGAAACATCCCGCATGCCGCCCCCAAAGTTCCCCACAGCGGTCCTGACCGGTGAAACAATCGCAACTTCACGCATGGGTATCTCCTCTTTAACGCAGGTTCGGATAAGGATAAAACACGGTGGCAGCTATGATACAGGGTGGGCGGAGCGGTGTCGACATTGGGGGCGTGACGTGGGGCCAAAGCGCCCAGCCATCTAACCTGATGCAACCACCTAATAATGCTCCACTTCGGGCCAAGGGTCGTAGAAGTGGTGGAGCAGGCGGTGCCACTCCTGGTATTCGGGTGAGCCTCGAAATCCATGCGTGCGGTCTTCCAAGGATTCCCAGCTGACCATAAGAATACATCGGTTGGGCTTATCGAGTCACTTTTGCAACTGGTGGGAGACGTAGCCCTTCATCGACGAGATTAGCGCCTGGGCTAGGGTGAAGGCGGCCTCAAAGTCGTGGCACAGGCCGGGCTTTACGTCCAGTATGGCGACTTCCAGCACCATCAGAAGTTCCTTTTCATAACAGCGAGACGGATTGGTGGCTCGCCGATGCCCGATTGAGGCCCGGCTCTAAACCGCCCCGGCCCGGTCACGGGCGGAGTTGGCGCGGTGGCGGGAGCGGCCGGATGTGGATAGCACTTTCTTGCGCATGCGGTAGTTTTGTGGGGTGACTTCCACCAGTTCGTCGGAGGCGATGAAGTCCAGGGCTTCGTCCAAGCTCATCCGGACGGTGGCGTTGAGCCGCCGGGTGATGTCGGCGGTGGACGAGCGCATGTTGGTCAGGTGCTTTTCTTTGCACACGTTGATGGGGATGTCCCCTTCCCGGCGGTGCGTGCCCACGATCATACCCTCGTACACCGGCGTGCCGGGGTCGATGAAGGTGTCGCCCCTGCCCTGGGCGTTCAGCAGTCCGTAGGTCACAGCCACGCCGGCCTCCCAGGCCACCAGGACCCCGGTGTTAGCCGACTTTATCTCCCCCTCCATCCGCCGGTATTCGGTAAAGGCGCTGCTCTGCAGCCCGTTGCCCCGGGTCGTGCGTAGGAAGAAGGATGTGAAGCCGATCAGTCCCCTGGTAGGTATCAGGTACTCCAGGTCCACGTTGCCGGCGTCGTCGTACTTCATGTCTACCAGTTGGGCCAAGCGGCCGGAAAGGTATTCGGTCAGGGCGCCGATGAACTCGTCCTTGGTGGTGATATTTAACCGTTCATAAGGCTCGTGGACCTTTCCATCCACCACCCTGGTCACCGGCTCAGGCTTGGACACCTGGAACTCGAAGCCTTCCCGGCGCATGGTTTCCACCAAGATAGACAGATGAAGTTCGCCGCGGCCAGACACCAGGAACACGTCGGTGGTGTCGGTGGTCTCCACCCGCAGGCTTACGTTGGTCCGAAGCTCGTTCATCAATCGCTCGTAAAGCGTTCGCGACGTGGAATGGGTCCCGTCCTTGCCCATGAAGGGCGATGTGTTGACGCCGAAGGTCATCTTGACCGTCGGCTCATCGATGTGGATGGTGGGAAGAGCTTCGGCGCATTCAAGGTCCGTGATGGTGTCGCCGATGGACACGTTGTCGACGCCGGTTACGGCGACGATATCCCCAGCTTGGGCCTCCTCTACTTCCGAGCGTCCCAGGCCCCGGAAGACTAACACCCGGTCCAGCTTGTGGTGGGAGGTCTGACCGTCCCGGCCCAATAAGGTTACCTGGTCGTCCAGGCGGATGGTTCCACGGGATACACGGCCGATGGCGACCTGGCCAAGGTAGTTGTCATAATCCAGGGCAGCCACCAGCATCTGAAGGGGCGCCTCCGGGTCTCCCGCGGGCGGCGGGATGTATTTCAGTATGGCCTCTAAGAGAGGTTGCATGTCCTTTGGCTCGTCATTCAGGTCGCTGACGGCGTAGCCGTGGCGGGCCGATGTGTACAGGACGGGAAAGTCCAGTTGCTCGGGCTTGGTGGCCAACTCCAGGAACAGGTCCTGCACCAATCCGACTACTTCCGCGACCCGGGCCTCGGGACGGTCGGTCTTATTGATAACCACCATTGGGGTGACGTTCTGGCTCAGGGCCGTCCTCAGGACGTAAGTGGTCTGGGGCATTGGCCCGTCGACGGCGTCAACCAGCAGTAGGCAGCCGTCCGCCATGTTCATGATGCGCTCGACCTCGCCGCTGAAGTCGGCGTGGCCGGGAGTGTCGATAATGTTGATCTTGACCCCTTTGTAGGTGATGGAGGCGTTCTTGGCCAGGATTGTAATGCCTCTTTCACGCTCCAGGGGGTTGGTGTCCATGATGAGTTCGCCAACCTGCTGATTGGCGCGAAATACCTGGCTCTGCTTCAACAGGGCGTCGACCAAAGTGGTCTTGCCGTGGTCCACGTGGGCGATGATTGCCAGGTTGCGTACGCTATTATTGAAGTGGTTTTCCATGCTGCTCCGGGTCGATGATCCTGCCCCATATTTCCCGGCTTAACGGGTTTTAGCCGCGCAAGGCGATATCGGTGGCGAAGTAGTGACCTTTCTATGATAGCATTTCGTTACCGTTAAGGGTGGAGTAATTACTACTCAAAGATGCGGATTTACGAAACTCGGCTCGACAACCAGGGCAGGATTCGGCAAAAGGCGCGGGAGAACCATGAGTGAAGCGATACCGCACTACCCCCATCCCTTCGACTGCGCTCAGGGCAGGCTCTAACCTTCCCCCGTCGAGGGGGAAGGGATTTGGGCTCCACCACGACAGTAAAACAGCGTTAATAGAGACTGGTGATCCCGATCGGACGGAGTGAGAAATGAGTGGAGCGATACTGAAAGTTGAAACGGGCCGGGTGCGGGTGACGGAGAGGCGGCTGCTTCCCGGCGAGTCCACCGGGCATCACATACATGAATACGACTACGTGGTGGTGCCTTTGACCGGCGGCGAGTTGACCATCGTCGATGCGGCGGGCATTTCCACCAAGTTCCCCACGGAGGCGGGCGGCGCTTACGCCAGGGAAAAGGGCGTGGAGCACGACGTTTTCAACCTGAGTGACCAAGAGATACGGTTCACCGAGATTGAGCTTCTAGACTAGCGGCCGGAATCGATGTGCCGGGGTTACGCCATGAGGGACGCGGCGGCGTGCTCGGCGGCCAGCATGCCCAACCCTAACGAGGCCAACTGACCGTTGCCCGGCAGGTAGCCTTCCATCCCTGCTCCGGATACTCCGGTGGCCACCCCGCCCCCGGCGTACAGGTTGGGGATGATGGAGCCGTCGGCGCGCAATACTTGGCCGTCCGTGTTCACTTTGAGTCCGCCCTGAGTGTGGTAGAGGGCAGCTTTCACTCTTATTCCGTAGTACGGAGCCTTGAATGGCTCCGGCGGAGTGCGCCCGAATCGGTCCGGCCCCACTCCAGCCAACCCATTGTAATCTTCCACTGTTTGCTCCAAACCTTCGGCGTCGATCCCTAACTTTCCGGCCAGATCCCATGAAGTTAGGGCCTGGCGCAGCAGCCCCGAAGTGAAGAACTCTTCCAAGTAGTGCGGAAGCAACTCGTACAGCCTTTTATCTAGAATCTCGTACGCCTGCTTGTCCGGAAGTTGGAGTATCCCGTTGCTGAGTCCACCGGGGTATCTGGTCTCGTCGACGAATCGCTTGCCTTGCGGGTCCACCATGATGCCGCCGGCCATTATCACTTCCGGCGACACCGACCTCATCCCCGGACCGATGTGGGCGGGATAAGGCTGGAAAGACGCCATGTTCTCAACGGCCGCTCCCACCGTTAGGCCCATCTTTATACCATCGCCGGTGCTACCGTGGTGGCCGGGAAAGTGTACGTCCGCCACCGCCGGAATGTACTGGGTCAGGAGCTCTTGACTGGCGCCGAAGCCGCCGCTGGCGAGGATGACCTTAGCCGCCGGGATGACGCCGCTCTCCGTCGCTACTCCGGTGACCGTTCCATCATCTGCTTGTTGGAAATCCAGCACGGAAGTTGAGAAACGCACCTGGATATTCGGTTCCCTTTCAACCGCTTCGTACATGAAATCGGTGATCGTTTTGTCTTCTTTCCAGGAGTGGGGCGGCGGGCGCTATGGCCGAAAACGAACTCGCCGACGCTGAAATCGATGCGGGCTACGTCGGCCAAGAAGTCGGCGACCGGCCCTGAAACTTCGGCCAGGCGTTTGGTCAGGGCAACGTCGCTTTCGTTGCTGTTTCTGCCGAAGATGTCTATAGCGTACTGCTCCGGGCTATCGTCGATTCCCAGCGCCCGCTGAAACCTGGACCCGGAGGCGCGGATGCCCCTGGAAGAGAAGGCGGTGCTGCCTCCCGGCTTGTCCGTCTTCTCCAACAGCAGGACAGAGACGCCCTTCCCCGCAGCCACCAGAGCGGCCATCATTCCGCACCCTCCGGCGCCGACGATCACCATCCTATCTGTATCGGCGTCTGAGCGCGCCATAATCTAGCCTGCTGCCTACGAACGGGCCGCTTAGTCGCCGACCTGGGCCGTGGCGGGTTGGGAGGCCTCGACTTTATTGACGAACTCAAGGATCTGCGCGGCGTAAAAAGGCGCTTTCATGGAGTATCGGTTGGTGGCCGCGATCCCAGCGAAAGTATGGTCGTGCTGACCGATCACGCCCCACTCTTCGTGAGTCCACGCCGATGGCCGAAGCTCGGTATTGGGCATCAAGCGATGGGCGTTCTCCGCCGCCGACACGTGGTGAACGTCGTCGGGGGTGTTGCCTTCAAGCAGGACGGTGGGGCACGTGACGGATCTCAGCTCCTCTTCGGTCAGGTCACCCACCGGGTTGGGACGGGCGAACTCCGCTTGCCAGCGCCGCATCACCGACAGGAATTCCTTAACATCCATGGACATCAACCGGTCCCGGTTGGAGGGGTTGTCTTTTATCCGCTGGGCGAAGAAATCGGTCTCGGCGACGGCGGCCATCCCACCCTGCTCTGCCGCGTCGATGTATTGGCCGTAATATCCGGGGGACATCAGCATCCCGCTGTTCGGTCCTCCGCTAACCTCCCAAACGTAGATACCCTTGACCACTTCCGGGTGCCGCACCGCCACCGTTATGGAAGTCCTGGAACCGGCAGAGCCGCCAATGAGGTAGGCGGGAGCGGCGCCGATCTGCTTCAACAAACCGGCCATCTCTTCGCCCCAAGCATGCTGCTCCGACAACTCGCCGCCGATGACGATGTCGGACTTTCCGCAGTTGCGGCGGTCGTGGAGAATTACCCGGCAATGGAGAGACAGCAGGGCGGCGATAGGGCGCAACCCGTTGGTGTCATTGCGGCCGCCAGGCGTCAGCATGACCGCCGGTCCGGTACCGTATTCCTCGTAGTACAGGTTTGTTCCGTTAACGTTAGCGTATGGCATCTGATGCTCCTCTGCGGTGAATTTTTATTTCTGAATGGATAGCGGTGCGCACACCGTCCGGCCCTGACCTCCTGGATGACGAGGTGATTCCCCCTCATGCTAACTGTCCCCGTTAACGGGTAGGTTCGATACCGTTATGCCTTAGAGATGATTCAAAGGGGGAGTGGGGCGCAAGCCACATTATGGCACGATTCGCGGCGAGATTTAAGCCCGGAGCCAGGCAACATTACACTTCGGGATGGAGAGGCGCGGCCTACTGGCTCCGCCGAAAACCAACCCCTCCCGGACTGTCCAAGATCTTGATAGCTACGCATCAGACTTTCCGTGTATTCTATTCACTGCGCTGACGTCAAATTTCCGGCCTTTCTTTGATCTTAAACTCTTGTAATCTTCTATTACTTCGTCGACCCAGGCAATCAGCGTTGTAATCAGCATGGTATTTTGCTTTAGGATCGTGCTCGCCGAAAAAGGGATGTAGGGAATCAACTCGGCCAGGTGGCATTTAAACCACGTCTCCTTCTCCCTAAGTTCATCGCCAAGATTCCGCAGCATCTTCAAACCCTGTCGTTTATCTAACTTTTCCAGATGCCACATAAAGGCGTTAAATTCGATGTTCCACAAAGAAAAATTCGATGAATAGAACACCATCAATCCATGAAATCTTGACCGTCCATCCGGATTTATGCTGTAGATAGTCTTGGTTGGCTGGTTGCCTTCTTTTATCGGGTTGCCATCCAGGAACCCCTCGTTGAGCAGCCTCTTGCAGCTCTTGTAGATGGCAGGATCGCTGATCTTCAAGAACGTACCAACCTGCCTATCACTGATGTATTGAGTGATCTCGTAGGCGTTCATTGGAGATTCAATCAATATGCCTAGAATTATCAGATCGATCGTAGACATCATGATGTCAAACACACCTTTATACTATCTTGTGTATTACTATACTGTATAGTACTATCATGGATAGCATACAACAAGACTATTAATCAATCAGTTCACTGGAGGATACGATGGAACCCCTGCCTGTACTAGACCGTGGATACGCTCATCTAGAGCTACTTGCCGAAACTGATTGGCTCGCCGGCCGCCTCGCCGAACCGATGCTTCGTATCGTAGACGCGAGACATCCGGATCAATACGCCGCAGGCCACATCCCCGGGGCAGTCAACTTGAACGGCTTTGGCGGGATTCCCAGAGCGGCCAATGGGGACATGGCCAGCCCCGATGTGTTCGCCAGTTTGGCCGGCGATCTTGGTATCAGCAACGATACGACCGTCGTCGTATACGACGACCCCAGCCAGACGATGGGCATGGTTGCCTGGACATTCCTCTATTACGGCCATCTTGACGTGCGTATCCTGGACGGCGGCCTGGCAAAGTGGTCTCGCGAAAATCGGCCAGTCTCAACCGAAATCCCAGACTATCCGCATGCGGTATTTGTTCCCAAACCACAAGAGGCAATCTATTGCTCGCTGGATCAGGCAAGGGTCGCCGTTGGCCAGCCGAAGACGGTCTTTTGGGACACGCGTAGCCTGGAGGAATTCCAAGGGACCAGGGCCGGGTTTGGGCCACCAATCAGGATGGGGAGGATCCCAGGCGGGGTCCATCTGGAATGGAGCGAACTGTTTGAAGAGGACGCGAAGACTCTCAAACCAGCAAAGGAGCTGCATGCTCTTCTCGCGTCACATGGCATCGCCCCTGAATATGAGATCGACACTTATTGACACGGTGGCGCGCGGGCGGCGCTCGCGACGATAGTGCTCAAGATTCTCGGCTACGAAAACGCGCAGACCTATGCTGGGTCTTACGCCCAGTGGGCCGGCCAGGAAGATCTTCCGGTGGAGACCGGGTAGGTTGTTAGATCCAGCCTCGACGTTAAACGAAATCTTAACGAGCGGATTTGCTCCTGATTAATTGCGGACCGAATCGGCAGGCGCAAGGTATATAATTCATGCCTGTTTGTCCAGAGATTCCTTAAAGAGGTATGAAATTTCATGTTGTACATGATGTCGCTGAGCCATAGTCCCGACAAATGCCCCGGCGTCGCCATCGAGATCCGCGACCGGGTGGTGCGAATGAATGCCACCATGACCGAGGTGCTACAGAGCCACGGGTGTACTTTTCAAGGTGGTTGGGTTAGTAAGGGGGCCCATCTGACTTTCATGCTGATCGACGGTCCCAACGCCCACGCCATTGACGACGCGGCGGTTGACCTGGGCCTGGCGGTGTGGAACACGTCGACGATCTACCCGGTCATCACAATGGACGAAGCAGTTGGCGGCCTGCCCAGTTAAACCGGGAAGTGTTCACGCCGCAAGGTGGTTCGACAAGCTCACCACGAACGAGGGAGAGCACTACGAGAACGGGGGAGAGCACCACGAACGAGGTAGGGGCACCAACGGGTATAAGCCCGATTCTTCTTCCCGTTTGTCCAGAGCCCCGATTCTATCGGGGTCGCGACAAAGTCGGACCTGCCGAAGGACACCTCAATCAACCGCCGATCGTTTCTAGAAAGCTTATTTTCGGGCGGCTTGCATGGCCTGCCAGATTTTCTCCGGCGTGAGCGGGGTATCGATGTGACGTATCCCTAGGCCGGATAGGGCGTCCATCACCGCGTTGGCCACGGCGACGGGGGCGGCAAGGGTAGGCAATTCGCCGATACCCTTCAGGCCCCAAGGCGTCAGTTCGGAAAGGGTTTCTATCGTGTCCAGGTCCATGTCGGGCATGTTGGTCGTTTTGGGCAGGGCGTAGTCCATTAAGCTACCGGTCAGAGGCTGTCCCTCAGGGCTGTACTCCATACCCTCCCACAGCGCCTGTCCGATACCCTGGGCGATGGCGCCTTGCGCCTGGCCTTCCGCCAGCATCGGGTTGATGATGCGGCCCGAGTCGTGGACACCGATATATTTCAGAATCTTAACCGTGCCGTTTTCTTGAGATACTTCGACCACCGCCACGTGGGCGGCGAAGGCGTAAGGGCTCTTCGGCAGGGTGTTGCTGCCGACAAAGTCCAAGGCCGGTTCCTGTCCCGGCGGCAACTTCTCTTCGTCGTAGGCCGCGGCGGCAACCTCGGCAAAGGGCACTCCTTGATTTGGGTCTTGGCGATTGAAAGCCCGCCCATCCTGAATCGTGATATCTTCGGCCGGGCATCCCAGCAGATGAGAGGCGATGGCCAGCAACTTTTTCCGGGCCTCTTCAAGAACCGGATTCAGGGCGCTACCCCCCGCGATCAGACCCCGGCTGCCCGAGGTCCCACCACCGTGGGGTAGGATGTCGGTGTCGCTGTGCATGACCCGAACGTCTGCCGGGGTGACACCCAGCACATCGGCGGTCATCTGGGCGAAGGTGGTTTCCGTCCCCTGGCCATGAGGAGAAACCCCAGTGTGGACGGTGACCCTTCCGGCCGCGTCGATAATCACCCTGGCGTGGTCGGTTAGCCGGATCACCCTGGCGCCGGACCCCTTGACCACCGTGGCGATACCAACTCCGATGAAGGGCGCTCCGGCCGGAGTCTCTTCCCGCGACTTTTCCCGCCAACTCAGGTAATCGGACATCTCCAGCGCCAGGTCAAACGCCCGCTCATAATCACCCGAGTCGTAGGTGATTCCGGTGGGGGTCTCGTAGGGAAACGCATCCGGTGAGATGAAATTTTTCCGTCGAACATCCGCCGGGTCCAGGTCCAACTCGGCGGCTATCAGGTCTATCGCGCGTTCCATGCAAAAGGCTGCTTCGGGACCGCCGGCGCCCCGGTAAGGCCCGGTGGACGGCTTGTTGGTGACCACGCCTTTCACTTCTACTGACATCGCCGGAGTTCGGTAGGGACCGGCGATCCGGTGGGTGGTCAGCACGGGCACGGTGGGAGTCGCCATAAGGCAGTAGGCGCCCAGGTCGGCCACGATCTTGACGTTTACACCCAACAGTGTGCCGTCGTTTTTCACCGCCGCTTCCACGTCGACGGTGTGCCCCCGTCCATGAAAGGCCAGCATGTTTTCCTGGCGGTCCTCGATCCACTTGACCGGGCGGCCCAACACCATGGAGATGTGGGGAATAGCGATCTCTTCGGGGAAGAAGCTGGCTTTTTCGCCGAAGCCTCCCCCAACGTCGGGGGCCACCACACGAATGCTGCTCTCCGGGCGGTTCAGCACCTCAACGAGACGTTCTCTGATGTCGTGGGGATGCTGGGTGGAGTCCCAGACGGTGAGCAGGTCTTCCGCCGCCTGGTAATCGGCCACCAACCCCCTGGGTTCCATGGGCGCCGGGGCCAACCGCTGCACGTGGAACCGCTCCCGGACCACCCGGTCTGCCTGTTTGAAGGCCGCGTCCATGTCTCCCCCGGCATTGACCGACTCCAAAACAACATTGGTGCCCAATTCCGGGTGCACCACGGTCGTGCCCGCCTGCACCGCCTGCATCGGGTCGACCACCGCGGTAAGCGGTTCATAGTCGACCAGGACTTGTTCGATCCCTTCCCGAGCGGATTCCGGGGTTTCGGCGACGACGATAGCCACTGCCTGGCCCACGTAACACACTTTGTCTTTGGCCAGGACCGGATGGGCCGGCGGTGGCAGAAAGTCGGCGCCCGCGCCGGCGCTGGTCGGCATATTTTCCACCACGCTGGCCAGATCATCGGCGGTAAAAACCGCGACGACGCCGGGCGATTGGCTGGCCGCCGACGTATCGATGGACCTTATCCGGGCATGAGCGTGGGGGCTGCGCAGCACCAGGGCATGAACCATGCCGGGCAGCTTCATATCGTCCACGTAGGAACTGCCTCCGGCTAACAACCGGTGGTCCTCAAACCGCTTCAATGACTGGCCGACATAGGTCATGGCGGGTCTCCTTATATAAGGAATGTTAAGAAGAATATGGGGATGAAGGCTTTGGCGCCGCTCCACCCCCTCTCTAACTCTCCCCCGTAAAGGGGGAGAGAACAATGTCCCTTCCTCCTCGACGGGGGAAGGTTAGGATGGGGGTGCTCGTCACTGCATCAAATCCACTCGAATTTGTTGAAAGTTTAACACCTGGGACTACCGGAATTTGGGCATCACTTCCTTGCCGAACAGCTCCATGGAGCGCATCACTTCGGCGTGGCCCATGCTGCCGAAGGACATGCTGGCCCCGAAGTAGCCGACTCGGTGGTTAGTCTGCAGATTTTTTATCCGCTGGACGCATTGGTCCGGCGTGACGAAATAGGTGGTCGTCTCCGCCTCCGATTCAAAGCTGGCCGGAGTTACCGTGCGCGTCCTTCGCCAATGGTCCAGGTCCCAGTTAATCTCGTCCCCTCGGGTGATCGTCCGGCGGTAACCGCCGATGTCGCGGCACCAGGTCAGGGCGTCCCGCGGGTATTCCCTAGCTTCCTTCTCATCCTCGGCCAAGTGTACGAAGCGGAAGAAGGGGCTTCGGTCAAGATTGTGGGGCTTGCCGGCGGCGGCGCAACGTTCGGCGTACATGTCGAACAGGGCCAGGTTATCCGCTTCCGGAGTAGAAAAGGTGGTGAGGATGGGCAGGTCCCGGTCCACGGCCATGTCGATGCTGGCGGGGGTACGTGACACGGCGAGGAAGACCGGCGGGTGGGGCTGCTGCAATGTCGTTGGAGCGATGGTCAGCTTCTCTATCTGATGGTATTTGCCGTTGTAGCTGAATTCGGGAGTGGTCCACAGGCCCAGGATGATGTCCAGCACTTCCTTGGTGCGCTCGTCCCGGGAATCGAATTCTACCTTGAAGTTGCCGTACTCGTAGTCCGCCGAGCCTCGGCCCACGCCGAACTCCAACCGGCCATGGCTCAGCAGGTCGAGCATCGCCGCCTCTTCCGCCAGGCGGATCGGGTTGTGGAAGGGCAGAACGCTGACGCCGGTGCCGATGCGGATCTTCTTGGTGCGGGCGGCCATGTAAGAGAGGATGGGCGTCAGAGAGGGGAAGATGCCGTACCTGCTGGAGTGATGCTCCGCCACCCAGACCGAATCGAAGCCCAACTCTTCGGCGAACTCGACCTGCTCCAGGGCTTCATCATATATCCGGCTCTGGGCGCTGGTGTCTTTCTCCAGCCAAGAGGCAAGGATAAACAGGGCAAATTTCATTTGGACCCGGACCTCCTGTTGCCAGTGATTCCAGGACGAGTATATAGGACATCGCGCCCCGGCGGAATCGGCAAATCACCGCAACTGCCATTATCGGTTATAGTTGGCCCACAAAAAGATGGAGGTCCCCCATGGAGATAGAGAACAAGCTGAAAGAGATGGGTCTGGAACTACCCGAGTCCGCCACCCCAGCCGCCCACCGCGCGGCCGCCGTCCGCACCGGAAACCTGGTATTCGTCGGCGGACATGGGGCACGAATGCCCGACGGCAGCCTGCTTCATCCGGGCAAGCTGGGCCGGGACGTAACCATTGAACAGGGACAGGAAGCAGCGGAGCGGACCATGCTAAACTGCCTGGCCGGTTTGAAGTCGGAGATCGGCGACCTGGACAAGGTCACCCGCATCGTCAAGCTGCTGTGCATGGTCAACTCGGCCCCCGGATTCGGCGGCGAATCCCAAGTAGCCAACGGCGCGACGGCCCTCTTAGGCGCCCTCTACGGCGAACGAGGCCGCCACGCCCGTAGCGCCGTCGGCCTAGAAAAAGGCGAAGGCCCCAACAGCACTTGTATTGAGATTGAGATGATTGTGGAGGTGGGGGATTAGGGGGGATACGACCGGGGTGGCGCCTGGGTATCCGCGTTACGACAATCGCAGACGGTGCGGTTGCTGCGGGAAGCGGCCTGCCTCGCGTTTCGCTTGAACCTCGCTCAGGACATAGAGTTTCGCTGTCCGATAGGCGTTTTCGTTCCGAGTTGCACTAACTTGCTTGCGGATATAGATCACCCAATGACAGGCGCTCCTTTCCAAGCCGCCTAACCTCTCCCTACAATCGGATAATAGTCGACCCTAAGGAAGCCCTATGGCCAACAAAGACAACGTCTTAGCCGCTTTAGCGCCTGGTTGCTCTCATTGACCCACCACGCGAAGAATAGACGAAATATGCTGATGCTGGAAGTTTGATACAATTTCATCGGATAGTGGAATCCTTGTGAGAGGGTGAGTTGATGTCGTTAGCAGTGGTGATAAAAGGTCCTGAAGGCATTGTTCTTGCAGCTGATAGCAGGGTCACGGTGCAGGCTACACCGGTAGGCGGCAGCACAACCACAGCATATTTTGACAACGCGACTAAATTGTTAAGCTTCCACGGTAGGTAAGCTAGTATAGGCGCGGTTACATATGGCGCGGCAGTCCTCAATTTGCGGACAGCCAATAGCTTCATCCCACAGTTCGAAGCGGGGCTAAAGAATGAGCTACTCACAGTGGAGGCGTTCGCCGAAGCATTAGGCAGATTCTTCATGGACCGTTGGCGGGAGGTGGCGGCAGATCACGACTCTGGCCCACCAATGCAATTTATTGTTGGTGGATATAATGAGGAAGCACCATATGGCGAAGTCTACGTTATTTCGGTTCCCGACCGACCTAGTCCTGAGCCTCGCAACCCGGGCGATACCAATTTCGGAATGACTTGGGGAGGTCAGCTCGGCATTGTTAGCCGCTTAATCCACGGCTATGACCCGCAAGTGATTCAAATTATAGGTGAGTCTCTGGACGTTGGCAGCGAGAAACTTGAGACATTGGCCTCCACGCTAAGGCAGAAAGTAGAGATACCCATCCCTTATGCGCTGCTGCCGCTCCAGGACTGTGTTAATTTGGCTACGTTTATGATAAGGACTACAATGACGGCTCAAGACCTTTCGGTCACTCTTAGAGGTGTAGGAGGGGGGATTGACGTGGCAACGATCAGCTCTACCGGAAGTCTACATTACATTCAGCAGAAGAAATTATACGGCGAAAATTCTCATCGAGGTGGCTCCGATGGTCACACCACAAACTGATTCTACCAACATGGAAGTCTGGGGCTCCAACTGGGACGTAGGAGCACACCTTGCCCTGGCTATGCTCGAGAAAATAGCAGTGCCTTCGTTGGACTTCAACGAAATTGTACTTGGTCGACAGGAGTTTCCGGACGCAGGTGAGCACACCGAAGGATCCTACCGTGAGACACGCCTTCAGCAAATCACGATGCAGATAAGACCGCTAGAAGTAGCGGAGCGCTTAAGGGAAATTGGCAATCTGGAGCCTGATTGGGATGGCTACGGCAGTAGCAGAATCAGTCTTGACGCGATCGCCTCAACTGCTACCTACATTTGCAGGCTGCAGAACTTAAATTTTAAGATCGAGGACCCGTTTGTTGCCCCATTAGCTGACGGCGGCATAGAAATGGAGTGGGGCCCGGAGCCCGGCGGGGAACTGATAATAGTGATTCCGCCCTCAGGTGACAGCGTTAGATATCTACAAAGATTGGTGACTAGTGAAGGCCAGCGGGCCGAAAACGCTGGTCTAGTCGAGAGCGAAAGCCGCTTTCTTGAACTCCTAGTTGCGCTGAACCACTGAGCGACTGCTTGCCCTCTCAAGGAGACCCAATTTTTGGACCGTGCGGTCCATCCCATGCACGTGAAGCGTCATGGGCTCAGCCCCGGCGCATTCTTGAACGCGTCTATTAACGGCCAGCAAACAAAGTGTCTTTCAGTCGATTGGGCGATACTCACCTCCCCAGAGGATATGGCACAAGATTGGATTGGAACTCATCCTAATTGGGGAAAAGTAGCAATCGCCTCGATCACTAATCTCTGTTTCTTGGACAACAATCAATATGTTTATCATAGCCCTGAACTGGGTAACTATGCCCACTTTAATCTGTGCGGCGAAAAAGATGATGCAGTCCGGGCCCGCCTCGCAGAATGCGCCAACCTGATTCTACGAGACGTCAGGCCAAATACATAGTCACTTGTAAAACCACCGTGGGATCCACTTCGACTGCTCCTGTACGACAACCACGCGCCTATCACGTCGCCTAGGACGATGCCTAGTGGTCACGGCGCGTTGGGCTAGTCCATCCGCTAATCCCCACCGCTTCCCTTTGCCTCCCATGTTATGCTGGATGTCGTGCCACCAAGCACAACCACCACGCCAACTAATTAACAACCAGGAGAAACCATGCAGTTTGGAATGTTCGGGAGCGCTCAGGCTAAGCGGGGCGGGCCCAACGATGATAGTGGGGCGGGGTTTCGGGAGTTTGTTGAGAGGAATGTTGAGGCGGAGTCGCTGGGGTATCACAGCACCTTTTTAGTGGAGCATCACTTCACCGGGTTTGGGCAGGTTTCAGCGTCGCTGAACCTGCTCACCTGGATCGGGTCTCGAACGACCACGTTGCGCTTGGGCACAGCGGTAATGGTGCTGCCTTGGCACAACCCCGTTCTGCTGGCCGAGCAGATCGCCACCCTGGACCTCTTGTCCGATGGACGGGTCGACGCCGGCATCGGCAAGGGATACCGTCAACGCGAGTTCGAGGGGTTTGCCATCCCCATGGAAGAGGCGGATGCCCGCTTCGTGGAATGCCTGGACGTAATGATGAAGGCCTGGACATGCGACACCCCATGGTCGCACAAGGGGACCTACTGGCAGTACGACGACATAATTGTCGAGCCTCCCAGCGTCCAGAAGCCCCACCCCAAGCTTTGGATGGGGGCGGGAAGTCCCCGGTCCATCAAGCAGGTGGCCGAGTACGGCTTCAACATGCTGCTGGGCCAATTCGACTCTTTTGAAACGATCGTCGAGGAAGTCGCCCTGTTCAAATCGGAAGTCGAGGCCCGGGGCCGCACCTTCGACCCCATGAGCGTGGCGGTGGCCCGCTCCGTCAACATCGTCGACAACCAGGCGGAGTACGACCAGGCCATCGATGCCCGCATGGCCGGGCGTCGCCGCACCCAGAACCTGGCCCGGCGGTCTGACTTCGTGGACACCCGGGAAGAGGCCGAGTTCGGGACAATCTACGGCTCGCCCGACCACGTCAGCGAGAAGATTCAGGACCTGCGCGACGCGGGGATCGAATACATTCTGCTGAACAGTCCGGGGGGGATCTCGACCTTGCGGCGCTTTGCCAAGGACGTGATGCCCGCCTTTGCCGGCGCGCCAAAGGTGGCCGCCAAGTCCTAAGCGAGTAGGACCAAGGGCCGGGTGAGGGATGAAGTCGATTCGGTGAAGGGAACGGCCTTTTGACAATTCCGAGCAGTCACTCAGCGGCTTTCTGGCTTGACCTGGCGGTGAAGGCCGCGTTGGTCGGCCTGCTGGCATTCGGGGCCTTCTCCGGGCTGCAACAGTTCGAGGGCAAAGCCTTCGTCTGGCGGCTGGCCACCTACCCCATCGCCGCCCTGGTCATCCCGGTGATCTGGGCGCTACGTGGCCGCCGCCCCGGCTATCCCTACCTAGCCGACGTGCTGCTGACCCTCCCATTCCTCGTGGATACTGTCGGAAACGCCTTGGACCTTTACGACACCATCGAGTGGTGGGACGACGCCAACCACCTGGTCAACTGGGCGCTGCTTGCCGGGGCCATGGGCGCGATCTGCCGTCCCCGCGCCGGGTCTTGGACGATATTGGCCTTTGTGGTGGGGTTCGGCGCGGTCACCGCCATCCTGTGGGAGATCTCCGAGTACTACGCCTTCATCCGAAACTCACCCGAGCTGGCGACGGCCTACGTGGACACCCTAGGCGACCTGTTCCTGGGACTCACCGGCTCATTCCTGGCCGGGCTTGCCTTCGCATTCGCGCCGCGCCGCCGGCGGGTTTGATCCCCCTGCCGGAGTTACTTGACCGGGTAGAGCCACCGCCGGGCGAGCCAAGACAGCAACGGCATGGTGCCCCAGGTCATCGCGGTTGACATAATCACCAGGATGATTAGCGCCACCACGATGGGCGGCACAATCCCTTCAAGAGTCGAGATGAGCAGCGGTATGAGGATCAGGACGAATGGGGCGGCGCCCACCGACGCGACTACCGCCATCTTGTACTTGGGTGGCGACACGACAACCGAGTGCCCCGGCAGGGTAAACCAAGTTTCCATGCCGCTGACCGAGTCCACGGATACGTCCTCACGTAGTAACGGCTCTAAGCGCCGGCGCCATTCCGCGAACTGTTGCGAGGCTTCCCAGCGCCGAAGATCGGTGTAAGTAGCGAACCGCACCACAATCACGTATTCCGGGTGAGGATGAGACTCGTCGTCGGGCCGGAACACGGTGGCCCCTTGAAATCCGGCAAACCGGCTGCACTCCTCATTGATCCCGTGCAGCCATTGCTCGTATTCCTCTTCTTTGCCTGGCTTGATATGCGCCCGGACGACGGTGGTGACCGACCCCCCGGAATTCCCATCTTGTATCGGCGAGACTTCAGACATGGTTATACCTCGGACCAGTACCCCTAGGAGCGGTACCTTCTTGCAAATTTTCCGGCTTTATCTACGTGCCGTCGCCACGTGGACCACCATGGGTAACGCCAACCCTTCCGCGGAGACCTAGGACCGCGATTCAGCACTGACGTCGTCGATCGCTAAATCCATCGTCTCGCCGGACGATGGAGTCCCAGTCGGTCTCATGATCGAACCCGAAACTATCGGGAGGGGGTAAACTCCTCGGGCGGCGTGAATCGGGCCATGCCGCTCTCCCGCGGAACATTCACTTCGCGGAACACGCCCGCGGCACGAATCTCATTTATTGGGAAGCCGCGCGGTCAATAGGCGCATCCGGCCGGCAGGGGGCCTGCCGGTCTAGACCTGCCCCGAATTCCCCGGGGGTCTCCATGGGGGCAAAACCGCCGGTAACGCTTCCCTTCAGTCCGGCCCCTCCATAACCCATTACGTTCATGTGGCCGCGCACGATGACGGTTTCATCCGGTTGTATATTCACCGGCCCGCCGGACCGAGTGAACGGCTGTTCGCCGGAGTGACTGTGGAGAAGCACCCGCCGATAGATAAGTTGTCCGCCGGGCGACACAACTTCCCACCAGTCAGCATACCGATCGCACCCGGTGTCGGGACTCCGGACCGTGACCGAAAAGCGGTAAGAGCCGGGCTCGCCGCTGACGGATATACCGATCACGTCCGCGTGGTCCCCCGAAGCAACGGCTGGCGGCGCCGCCTCAACTTGCGGAGTCGGTGCGGGTGAGGTCTTCTCCGGCTGACTAGGCGGTTCCGGCGCCGGGGTGTCTTGCGCCGCAGGGCTTGCGTCCAGCGCGTGGGTCGGGGTTGCGGTGGGTCCGGCCGCTGGTGGTGGAGACGAGGACTTGGCTCCTTCCGACAGGACTGGTGCGGCCGTCGATAACTTTAGCGCCTCGGCTTCCGGCGTAGCGACGGCCGGGACTTTTCTGACGGGGCTAGGTGTACCCCCGGATGTTTGTGACAATACGGCCGGCTGACTACTAAAGACCCTTGGTTCCGATGTGATCGACGGCCATGGCGTTGGCGTAGACGCGGGCATTGACGTAGAGAACGGATCAGGGGCCGAAGCCGTCCCGCACCCTAGCAGCCCAAGTATGACCACCAATGTGGGTGCGTAGGTGTTGAAAGGCCATGCCATGTCCCAATTCTACCAAACCCGGCGGGCTTAGCGGGAAGCAAATTCCCTCCCGGCGTCTCGCCCCCTGATGCCATTGACCCGGTGCGGGCAGGGGGACAATGATGGATAATTCATATATTAAGTAGGTTTACGAATTGACAGTGACCCCGGCGAAGGCGTTTGCTAGTAGCAAAGGTGTTGACGGGGTATCTCCTTCTAGCTGCTAAGGAGGGTGTTTTGGCATCAAGCGCGCAGCATTCATATCTGACGATACACGGTGGTTCCAGACACGGCGTCGTCGTACACATACGAAAGACCACCACAACCGTGGGCCGTCACCATAGTTCCGACGTAGTTATTGATAGTCCTTCTATCTCCCGCCGGCATGCAGAAATTACTTATTCCGGCGATGGATACTTCGTCTCGGACATGGGGAGCAAAAACGGTACCTTCGTGAACCAGGATAATATCGGGAAATCGCAGCATAGCCTCGTAGACGGCGACGAGATTACCTTCGGTCCCGGTGAGATTGCCCTGACCTTTCAGAATTCCAATCTCGCGGATGTCGTGCGGCAAGACGCCAAAGTAACCGAGGCGTTGAGGTGGAGCAGACTGGTGGTATACCGGCAGGCCGATTGATCCGGCCGTATAAGTAAGGCAGACAACGGCGATTATGCGGCAAAGCCCCCGGCTCAGACCGGGGTTTTTCTTTGCCCAAAAGTTTGACTTGTGAGTAGTACTAATTATCTATGACGAAACCAGTACATTGAGGGACGAATCTCGTAGAGAAAAATGGCATCATACTTAGTGTAAACACATTGGACACAGATAGGTCCAGACCAATAGGAGTGGAACAAATGTCAATCAAAATCAGCAAATTACTTCAAGCCTCAATCATGAAGATAGACCCGGTGCATGCCGACCCGGCGCTGGTACGAGAAGTTGAGCTAGCCAGAGAAAAGGCTTGGCACGACGCGTATCTGCACGGCGGTATAATCAATTAGGTCTTAAGAAGCAAAGACCTAGGTTAAAAACCCCTGGGAGCTTGCTCCAGGGGTTTTTAACATTCCGCACAAGCCAGCTGGCGGACAACAAAGAAACCCTTCGCTCCGCCACTGATCAACTCTCCTTCGCTCTCCAGGCGCATCTGGCATGCCGCCGCAGGCAGGGCGCCAGGTTCGAAGCAGCGCCGATATGACATAATCCTAAGTCGAAATCCCAGTTCAGAAACGGAATCAATCTGAAAACTCCCCCTTTTCCGAGCCAGCCTGTCCAACCATAGCCCAGGCATTTCGGCAACCATTAAAATTGGGCTACTATCAGTGAGGAGGCCCGATCCATGTTTGAGGAACACTACGAGGTGATCGACGGCATTCGGCTCCACTACGTGGACGAAGGCTCCGGTCCGCCCATTCTGTTGGTCCATGGTCAGCCCACGTGGAGCTACCTGTACCGCAAGATGATCCAGCCGCTGGTGGCCGCCGGATACCGTTGTATCGCGCCCGACCTGATGGGGTTTGGCCTGTCGGATAAGCCCATCGATGAGTCGGCCTATACGCTGCGAAGGCACGTCGAGTTGGTCACCGGGCTCGTCGATCATCTCCAGATCCAGGGCGTTACCATCGTGGGCCAGGACTGGGGTGGGCCGATAGGTCTGCGCTACGCCATCGACCATCAAGATAACGTCAGATCATTGGTGATTTTGAATACCCTGGTAAGAACCACTCCGGTCCCACTACTGTTCACCTTGGTGTTCCGGAACGGAGGCTTCTCCAGTTTCCTGATCAGAAAACTGGACCTGTTCAGGAAGATAGCCTTCCGGCGCGGCTGGCCGTTCCGGCGGCCCCTGGAAGCTGGGGTGTTGGAGCAGTACAGAATGCCCCACCCAACGGCGGCCTCGCCCGGGGGATAGCCGCCTTCCCCAAGATGATTCCCGGCAATGATCAGCATCCCAACGCCGCATACATCTCGGAGATCGACTCGGTCCTCCGGACCTGGGACGTTCCAGTGCTGGTCATGTTCTCCGACGGGGACATCGCCTTCAAACCAACTGAAGGGCAACGCATCGCCGACATAGTCCCCAACGGCCGATTTCACTTAGTGCGCAACGCAGGTCACTACCTGCAAGAGGACGCCGGAGAGGAGATCGCCCAGCGCATGGTGACCTTCCTGAGAGATGAGGCCAAGGTTACCTAATAACATCCTTGGGCCAAACTTAATCCCATAAGACACTACGCAGGGATAAAACCAGCGGCCCCAGGACACCTGCCGTTCAAGGCTGCTATAATCTGTGAAGGAAGGTCAGCCGATCCCAGCCACCGCACCGCCTTCCTTCACCATCGGCAACTCCGTGGGGGTGTAGCTCAGCGGGAGAGCACCTGCTTTGCATGCAGGGGGCCAGGGGTTCGATTCCCCTCACCTCCACCATAAATATCGGCAAGTCGTGTAGCCTCCTCGAACAGCCTCCTCCCCATCGCCGCGTCACCCCATCCAAAGTTCCTCCGCCCGGCGCCCCTGGCAGCATTGCCCCGGATGCAGTTCCCGACGCTCTTGACCGGCAGCGGTTGATGGGTTGCCGCGGACCGCCTGCTAGCGCAGACGGCTTTGGATGATGCCACGGCAGCGGAGGTCCAGGATCCCAAGCGGCAGAAACAGGTGGACAAGGAGTTGGCCAGGGCGCAGCAAGACCTGAATCGGGGAGACTCGGAACAGGCCGGCGACGATTCCGACGACGCCATCAAAAAGTATCAGAGTGCCTGGCGTCACGCTCAAAAAGCCTTTAAAGAAGCGGCCAGGGAGCCTAGAAAACCCCGGGGCCGCGGGCGGGGAGGAGGCCGGGACCGGGACGACGATGACAGTAGCGATGATGACAGTGACGGCGATGGAGGCAGTAACAACATCTAGGCCCCGAGGAGAGGGCAAATCGCTGAACCTCGGTTAATAACCTGTCCGCAAGCCAGTTATGGGGCAGAAAGGATCGGTAGGGTATCGAGCCGTTTTTGCCCCAATATCGCCTCGGATGATGCGCCGAGCCAATCTTCCAGAACGGTGGCATAGACGGTGCGGAAGTCGGTGGTGAAGTTTAGGTTATCGTTATAAAGATAGCCCAAGTCGGGACGTTCTCCGTACAATCCTCCCGCCACCGGCGTCCCCAAAATGAAGAGGGGGGCGGCGCTGCCGTGGTCGGTGCCGTCGCTGTCGTTGCTCTTGACTCGCCGTCCAAATTCCGACCACGTCATTATCACCACGTTGCGATCCTTACCATGGGCCTTCAAGTCTTGATAAAAGGCATATAAAGCCTCCGACACCGTCCTCAGAAGATTGTCGTGATCCTTCGGTTGGTTAGCGTGGGTGTCGAATCCGCCAATGGTGACGTGCCCCACTCGGATGCCCAAATCCCCGATTATGGCCTCGGATAAAAGTCGGAGGCCCTTGCCCAGCGACGTGCTGGGGTATTCAACCGCCGATCTGTAGGCTTTATCGGCTTCTTGCAATGCCTGGGAGCTCTTGTAAGCAGCCTCCACGGTATTGTCTAACAGCACGGCGTAAGGAGTCTCACGTGGCGAAGCCGAATAGAGTTTAAGGAGAGAATCCGCGCGGATCTGGGCCGCGTCAGGATAGCGAGGGTCGCTATGAAGCTGATATAAAGCCACGCTCTCCACCACCGGGATGGGAGCGTGAGGGGTTGAGCACTCGGGAGGTAGAATCCTTCCCACCGCCATTCCGCGAAATCCCTGGTCCTGGCTCCGGTCCAACGTATCGAAATATCGTCCCAGCCAACCATTGTTCAGGGTGTCGCTTCTGCCTCCGGTTTGCCAGATATGCATCGACTCGAAATGAGAGTAGCTCTGATTTTGGTAACCCACCCCTTCCACGATGGCCAAGACACCCTCGTCCCAGAGTTCTTTGAGCTTGCTCATAGCTGGGTGAAGACCGACTTCGCTGTTCAAATGAAGCAGGTCGCCCCCTGGGATGGCCACGTTAGGCCGGTGGTCGTAATAACGGTTGTCGGAGTAGGGCACCAACGTATTTAGCCCGTCGTTTCCGCCAGCCATCTGAACCACCACCAAAGTCCGGTCCGGAAAAGCGGCTGATCCCGTAGGTGACTCTAGGATCGAGGAAGCTACGGCGCGGCGAAATACGGAGGGAAGGAAGGCATACGCCGGTACCAGAGCCACACTGGATTTAAGAAAATTCCGCCTACTTATTAACATGGAATCTCCATCGTTCAAGCCAACTGGAAATCTGGCGAGGACATGACCAGATAAACCAGGCTGCGCAGTTTTTCATCCACGGTGGCGCTGGGATTACCGCTTGCGGATAACCCGTCCAAACCCTGGGCATAATCTAAAAGTATCTGGCGGTCCTGGGACGGGGCCTGACCATCTAACAGGAGCGATATGAAGTGATTCACGGCCGCCGCGGTGGTATTGAAGCCGTGATCTTGTGCTACTTGTAAAGGGTCGAATTTGAAGCTGCGGCCCCGGGCGGTGGCTATCTTGTTAGCGAAGTTCAGTCGTTGGAGCAACGTGCTGCTATTGATCCACGCCGCGCCTCCGGGCCAGCCGGATACGTCGAATGGACTGAAGAGTATCTGCCCCATGCGGTCGGTAAGGGCATTCAGGGGCCGGCCGTCGGTCTCGATGCCCAGCATGCGCACGGTCCCAGCGACGAACTCAGCCGGACTTTTAATCTTGGCTCGATACGCCTTAGATGAGTAGAATTCGAGAGAGGTCAGGATCCGCCTCATGACGGCTTTCACGCTGTAGCGGGTGTCGTTGAAGGTCCAGACCAGGGAAGCCAGCGTGGCTGCGTCCGGTCCGTCATGGACGAAAAACGTGAACAATCTACGGCAAACAAAATTGGCGGTGGCCGGGTGCTCCATGATAATGTCCACGATGTCGTCGCCGCTGTACTCCCCGGTGCGTCCCAGGAACGTTTTGGTACCGTAGTCGTGCTGGTTCGCCCGGAATAAGAATTCTTTCTTTTTCAAACCCCATCCGGTGAAGGCCCGTGCTGACTCACGAACGTCGGTCTCGGTATAGGGTCCGATGCCCATGCTGAACAGCTCCATCAGCTCCCGGGCGAAGTTCTCGTTGGGCGCCTTTTTGTTGTTCACCCTGCTATCAAGCCAGATCAGCATGGCGGAATCCCGGGAAATGGCTTTCAAGAGCACATCGTACTCGCCCAGCGCTTGCCGTCGAAAAAGCTGGTCCTGGTTGAGCATGTAGGGTCCCTTGCCAACTTTCTTGAAGGCGCTGGTCAGGAGACCGTGCCAGAAAAGAACCATCTTCTCTTGTAAAGGCCGTTGGGTGTAAATCATCCTCAGCAGAGACCATCGTTGTAGGTCTCTCAACTTCTCCAGGTCCAGATCTAGGCCGGTAAGCCGCTTCTCCAGAGCGCTATCGTCTACTGTTTCGTACTCGATAAGATACTCAACCGTCGCTTCCTCACCCATGGCCAAGAAACGGTCCATCTCCTCTTCATTAGCGCCGAAACCGGCCCGGCGTAAGAGATGGCCCATGCGCATTCGCGGGTCTTCCAGAATCCGGGGCCGGGAGGTAGGCTCCGGGGTTGGGCTCGACGGAGCCGGTGTCGCGGTGGGGGAAGGCGTTGCCGTAGACTGAGTAGTTGGCGCCGCGGTGGGATCAGGCGTAAGAGTCGGGGGCGGAGTTGCCGTGACCGCCGGGACCGGCGTTAATGTTGGGGTAGGTGGGCGTGCCGCCGTAGGCAGCGATGTGGGCACGGCATTCGCCACCGGTGTCGCCACGGGAGGGGCCTTGGCGGCAGGCATCCGAGTTGGCGTAGTTACCGGTGGTATCCTAGCCGCCCGGGTTGGGGTGGGTAGTGGCGCCGGAACGGGGGTGGCAGTCAGGATTTCGGCGGTAGTACAGGCCTGCTCAAAAATGGCCAGGGCACCGGCTGATAGGCCCAACGCAGCGGCGGTTCGCAGAAAATCCCGCCTGCTTATCTGAGTCATCGGATGGCCGCCGGTATCCTTTTCTTCAGTGGGCTTCATCTTGATTAACGCCGGTCCCCCACACTTTATCCTGGATTCCCTACCGAAATAATAATGGGCCGATCACCGCGGCGCAATCAAAGATGTTCGCAATCTCAGTGCAGTCTAACCCGGATCTGCCACCCTAGATACCTTCGTCGCGTCTTATCGCGTCCTAGAACCGGCCCTTTAGATGATCCGCTCACGTCACATTCAGGAACGCTAGATAACTGGTGATGCACCGAATTTATGAACCGTTTAGAAAGCCAAAGGCTCCGGTCTAGACCGGGGCCTTTGGAAGCTGGGACAATATGCTAACGCGGATGTTGCCCGGGATTATTCGTCGTCTTCAGGGGCAACGAAAACAGTCTCGTCAGTAAGTAGAACCAACATCAACTGCCCATCACGATCGATCAACTCGAAAGTGGCTTTCAACCCGTTGCTACCCTCGATGGTGTAGGTAGGCGCCTCGATCGGGGCTATGTAGGGAAGATCATCGTTCGGGTCCACATCGGCGCTGGCGATACCTCCCAGGGGTACTGCGATCAAGGTCGCCATTAAGGCCCCGGCTGCTACCAAAGTCAGATTCTTCCAAGTGTTTTTAAGTGTCAGTGTTGCCATAGTGCTTTCGAAGTATCTCCTGTTTTATTTGCTAGTAGCTCTTGAGCGGGCTCTCGACCTGGTTCCGGACCCAAGCCTGTCGCTTCTCATCGGCTGCTTATCAAGTAAGATGCGGCAAGAGTCCCAGGAGATTTATCTTGGCGCAATTCAGACAGATTTAGCCTCGAAATGCCCCTAATTGGGGCATGACAGCGAACAAAGTGCTGGCGGTTCTTCCTCGCTGGTCCAGGGGTCAAAACGCCCCAGCCAATCTTGGTTGGGGCGTAAATACTAGGGTTGAGTGGGAGTCCGGAGAGGCTTATGCCGCAATCAGCCTTAGGGTTGTGGATGTAGCGCGTTGGCCAAGATTTAATGTTAGCCCGGATCGCCTTTTACCGGAAATTTATTGGGCGCTCTCTCCCGTCGAATCAGCGCTCGTGGCAAAGAGAGGCGCCAATTCTAGTAACTCATCCATCGACAAAGTGGGGGAGAAAAGTGCCATGTGCAACCCATCTTGCCACCATGCCACGACCCCCGGCTCACTGATCTTCTCTTTATGAATCTCGACAATCTCTGGGTCGTCGCCGATACCGGCATGACCCGCCACGTCCACGAGAGTGAGATTTAGAGGGCCTTCGGCAATTTCTTTCCACCTGGGTTGTTTCTCCTGCCGGGAGGCAGACAGCCGGGTCCCGTTTGAGAAATAGATTTGGAACTGCTGGAATTTCTCCGGCTCCGTGTCCGGGGAAACCCAGATTGCTGTTGGGCTCCAATCACCCTCCAACTGTGGCAATTTCACGTCGAACGCTAATCTCGACCGGGCCTCTGTCATTGAAGCAACCTGCTCCGCAAACGGGAAAGGATCGGCCTCGATCTTAATGGTTTCCCGTGCGTCCAAGGCCTGAGGCGCGGCAACGGATACAAGGTCGGAACCCGATGGCGAGTAATTCTCGTAAAACAGCCAAATCGCCAAGGCCATCACACCGACGATGGACAAGGCGGCCAAGCCAAAATTTCGCACGGAAATGCGTGGCATCTTGTTTACTCTTACAAGTGGATATTTCTTCCCAATAGTACAGTGAATTCTTACCTACCACGTAATCGGCAACCGCTTCAAACTCATAGGATCGGGGGGAATCTGGGTAGGCATGCGGATCACCGTCATTTTCGGTAAGTATACCGGACCAGAGACTACAACCGGCTGGTGCCGAACATCTACTCAGGTTCCACCATTATTCGGTCTTAAAATCGCAGGAGTCTTTCCTTTCTCGACCCGCGAGGATCGTTGGCATCTAGCAAAGAGGGTCGAAGCAATCGTGGCCCGGAGAGACGTACAAGTCATGAATGCAACCGGCGCAGGCGGGCTAGCATTAGCGTCGATCAAGGATTGAGGCTAGATCATCCCGGTCTCGTCATGCCAACACCTAGAGCAGAATGGGTGTTGATCCCCTGTTGGCCGGGCAACCGTAGGTGTGAAACTGGTATAAGCGGTACCGGCGACTGAGTTAGTCACCGGCCCGAGCGGGCCCCACCCGCCCTTTTCAAATTCGCCAACACCGGGCATTTTCTCGCAGATGAGCCCCATGTTGGTCACGTTACATGGATGATCGTCCGGCTCTGGTAATAACCAGGTAATGCAGACGGATGTAATGTACATAATGTATTCGTTCGTTTCAGTCGGGTAACAATCAGGACGCCGGAGGAGGAGATAAAATGTCTAGCAGCAACGTATTCATGACTGCCTTGGTCGCCGCCACGGCTGTGGGCGCCGCCGCCGGTCTTTTGTTGGCCCCGAAACCCGGAAAAGTGACCCGGAGATTCGTGGCCATGCGGGCCCATAAGGTGCGGAACAGAACCGAAGGATATGTGGGTTCGCTTCGAGAGAAGATGCGCAATTCCTAGCAGAATCAACACGGTTTCTTTCCTGATGCCGCCTCGGATTTAGAGCCAGGCATCCCGGTACCACCAAGAACGCCGCCTTTTCGGGCGGCGTTTTGTATTGCCCCCATCAGCACTACCTTTCTTCATCGGGCGATTCCGGCCCTTTGCCACTACCCAGACTTCCTTGAAACTTTCTTCAAGATTGGGCGTTACAATCTACATTGGATCCGTCCAATAGCGCGTGAAGAACGGGTAAACAGGAAATTTCTAACTAGAAAGGAGGAACCGGTGTTGAAGAAATATTGGATTGGCATATTCGCCGCGGCCGCTTTGTTGATGGGAGCCATCACCTTCGGCGTCGTGGCGGCCCAAGAAACCGGCGAGGGAGAGAATACCGCCGAGGCAGAGAATTTGGCTCCCAAGACAATCCTGGGCCGGGTAGCCGCCGTTCTGGGCCTGGATGAAGCAACAGTCGAAGATGCTTTCCAGCAGGCCCGCAAGGACCAGAAAACTGAGGGCTACAGGGACAAGCTCGACCGGCAAGTGGAAAACGGGCGGATAACTTCCGAGGAAGCAGAGGAGCAGTTCATTTGGTTCCAGTCACGCCCCGACTCCTTGGCGGGCAGTTTCCGGCAAGGTGGCCGCCAGCGGCCCGGCTTCGGCCACGTCATGTCTTTCAAGAGCAAACGCTTTGGAATGAGAATGCACCGGGGCGGCCGGTGGGCCGGGCCGGACTTCAGTAGCTCTGGCTGGCATAATCACGATGGTCAAGAGTCCCTTCAGCAAGAAGTAGCCCCCATCGAGCCGTCATCGGAAACTGATCCAGCTTCCCAATAACGGGACCGGAAGGGTAGACTTTTCCTACAATGATGTAGGGCCAGAATCCGGCCGGGGATTCCGGCCAGGAGTAAACAGGTGGCAACTACGGTTTTAATTTTGGAGGACGACCCCCACACGGTGGAGGTCGTCCAACTCTACCTGCGCCGGGACGGACATACCGTTTTGTCCGCTACCGACGGCATCGCCGGGCTGAGCTTGGCCAGAGAAGCCCAGCCCGACCTTATTGTCTTGGACCTGATGCTTCCCGGAATAGATGGATTGGAGATCTGCCGGACCCTTCGCCTGGAGTCGGACGTTCCCATCGTCATGCTAACGGCCCGGGCGGATGAAGAGGACCGTCTGGCCGGCCTGGATCTAGGGGCCGACGACTATGTTACCAAACCATTTAGCCCCCGGGAGCTGGCCGCCCGTATCCGGGCTGTCTTACGCAGATCCGCTCGCGACGGGTTGGAAGCCGGCGCCGCCAGATTGGACTACGAATCAATCTCCATGGACATGCGGCAGCGTACGGTACATGTAGGCGAAACCCAGATCCACCTCACACCTACTGAGATCCGCTTGCTGGCCTTGCTTATGCGAGAGCCTGGCAGGACGTTTTCCAGGGACCAGATCATTGACCGGGTCTTTGGCTACGATTTTGAGGGATTCGATAGGACTGTGGACTCTCACGTCTATAGCTTGCGCCGTAAACTTGAAGCGGCCGCCGGGGACAAAAGGTACATCCACACCATCTATGGAGTAGGCTACAGGCTCGGCGATGCGTAAGGTTCTATACAGCCTGCAACTTCGCTTGATCATCGGGTTCGCCGCCATCTTGGCTTTGGCCCTGGGCAGCGTAAGCTACTACGTGGGACAAGCCGCCGAGCGGGAAGCGGAGTCTATGCAGACCAGGCGCAACGAGATCCGCCGGGCCCGAATCGAAAGGTTGGTTTCACGGAACTACTCCGTGGAATTCCAATGGGAGAAGATTCAGCCGGCCCTAGAGCAGGCAGGCCGCGTCTCGGGCCGGCGCATCGTGGTCACGAACCAACATGGCGATATCGTGGGAGATTCCCATAAGGGATTCGGGGTCCCATGGCGGCGCCATGACAAAACAATCATATCGTCGCCCATCGTGGTCGGCGACCAAGAAGTCGGCTTCTTTGCGTTGGACTCAGAAAACGTGCCCGGGGCCATCCCGGAGCCGCCGATCTCGCGTCTGGCATCCGCCGTCAACCGCTACCTCTTGTGGGCTGGCCTGGCGTCCGGTGTGGTCGGTGTCCTGATGGTTTCATTGGTGTCCCGGCGATTGCTCTCTCCCATGCAGGCCCTGGGTCATGCGGCCAGGAGATTGGGTGGCGGCGACCTAACCCAGCGGGTACCAGCTACCGGCCCCACCGAACTCGTGGACCTGGCCGGGTCTTTCAACGCGATGGCGGGGAGTTTGCAGAATGCGGAGGAACAGCGGCGAAACCTGGTCGCCGACGTGGCCCACGAGCTACGTACACCCCTATCAAACATTCAAGGATATCTGGAGGCGGTCAAGGACGGACTTCTGGAGCCCAACGAGGAAACCATAGACACGATTTATCAGCAGGCCGTTCACCTGTCCCAACTGGTGGAGGACCTGCGGCTGCTGGCCCAAGTTGAGGGAGGGAGCCTTGGCTTAAATATTGCGCCTGATTCCTTGCCAGAGGTGCTGCGACGTTCGGTTGAGGCATTTCGGGCCAGGGCCGAAGCAGAAGGGGTAGAACTATCCATGTACACACCGGCCGATTTTCCTCTGGTAACCATGGACCGGACCCGCATCGCTCAGGTGGTAGCCAATCTGTTGGAGAACGCTATTCGGCACACCCCCAGTGGCGGCCGGGTAGAGGTCCGGTTGGACGAAGCAGCCATTGCCAAAGCGACTGTCACCGTATCAGACTCAGGGGAAGGGATACCTGCCCAGGAGTTGCCCCATCTATTTGAGCGGTTTCACCGGGTAGACCCGTCACGCGCCCGGTCCACCGGTGGCGCCGGGCTCGGTCTAACCATCGCGAAGCAACTGGTCGAGGCGCACGGTGGGACCATCCACGCCGAAAGCGCCTTGGGCCAAGGCAGCCGGTTCGTATTCGAACTCCCCTTGGGCGATGGGGGGGTTGTGAAAGTGACAGCCGGGATTCCGTGAATCGAGGACCGGAATCTTGATGGCCTATGTATATCTGGACTTTAAGCACGCCGTTTCTCAGCTAATCGTAAGCCTACGGACCGGGAATCGGCGAGACATAACGGGTATACTGAGGCTACTTACCATCAGTGAAACCCAGCGGTGAGAGGAAGATAGGCATGTTATCAATCTGGAACGCCTTCAAGTCTTTAGCTTTATGGCAAATAGCTGTTCTGGCGGTGGTGCTTTTCGGCGCCGCCGGCGCAACCTACGGGGGATATGTGCGCGGCACTTCCCCAGACCCGGTGGACCTGGAAGAAAACCAGCAGCTAATCCCGGTGAAATACGGCGACTTGATCAATGAAATCACCACCAACGGGAGCCTGGTATTCCCTAATCGGGAAACGCTGTCCTTCGGTTCACCTGGAACGGTGATGGAGATATTAGTGGAAGAAGGCTCGCCGGTAACCGCCGGCCAGGTATTAGCCAAGCTAGACGCCACGTCCGTGGCATCCTTAGCGCAGCAGGTTGCTCAAAGGGAATTGGACCTGAACGATTCTGCGGAGCTCTTGGAAGAAACCAGAGGCATAGACCCTCTTGAGCTAGCACAGAAACAAGAAGCAGTGGCCAGCGCCAGGTTTCAATCGAAAGAGGCGATCGATGCGCTGGAGGATGCCAGAGAGCCATATACGGCGCAGGAGATAGAAACCCAACGTCAGTTGGTAGCTGATACCCGGCTAGACCTGCAGTCGGCCGAGCGCGCACTGGCCGGCCTGGCTCGGGACCATGCGGTTCAACTGGCCCAGGCGCGAGAAGCCAAAACTAACGCTGACCTGACCTTCGACGTTAGCCGGCAAGAGTTGTCCGACTTCGCCCGTGACTATACCCAACAAGTTGCCCTTGCCCAGCAGGTCCAAGCCAACGCTGAGTTGGCCCTGGATACCGCCAGGGAGTCCCTGGACGATCTGCCCCGAATTCATACCGATGACCTTGCCCAAGCACGGCAGGATCAAGCCGACGCTCAAGTGGCGTTGGACTTGGCACAACGGGGACTGGCCGCATACTCACCTGACTACAACCTGGAATTAGCCGAAGCCGGGGAGGAGGCGGCGTTGGCCGCCACGGCCTTGGACCAGGCGGAGCAGGCTTTGGTCGACTTCACTAGGGACTACAATACCCAACTAGTCCCGGCTCGGCTGGACGAACTTGTTGCCCAATCGGCACTAAAGGCGGCGCGAGACGCCCTCGAAGCCTACGAGAAGGCGAACACCCGCCGGCTGGAACAGGACCGCTCCGAGAGAATAGACCTCAAGGCGGAGGTCGCTAAGATCAGCGCCAGTATTGACAGTGCCATCAACTCTTCCAATGCGGGGTTAACCGGCCTGG
>JAKUQE010000290.1 GCA_022450395.1 Dehalococcoidia bacterium
GCAACAGGAGCGGGAAGGAGTTGTGAAAAGTGATTCCGGCTCAGCAATCTGGGCCGAAAGGCAACAAAAATGCGGCCGTCAGTAACGGTGACGGCTGCTTTTTTGTTGCCTTTCGGACCAGATTTCGGAGCCGGAATCGCTTTGCCCATCACCTTCCGGCTCCCATTGCGTATCGCATACGTAACTCTTGTCCATCTCTGCCCCGGGGAATCACATAGAGCATACCCTCGCTGGGTTGACCGGCATATGGGGGCACTTTATACTTCCACGGAGCGCCGGACAGGTGTAAATACCGGCTAGTCCAAGGGGGTTATGATGCCCAGACTCGACCAGCTTAGCGAGATTCAGCGGCAGAGCGCTTTGTACTTCCCGTGCCTTGAGAACGACACCGCGCCCTGGACGCCCTGGACCAAGGAGCTATCGAAAAGCAAGGTTGCTCTTGTTTCCAGCGCCGGGCTGCACCTACGCAACGACCAGCCCTTCAAGGGCGGAGACCCAACCTACCGGGTGATTCCATCGGACGCCAACACCGCCGACGTGATAGACAGTCACACCAGCATTGGATGGGACCGCACGGGGATATACCGGGACCTGAACCTAGCCTTTCCCATGGACCGGTTGCGCGAGTTGGTCGAGCGAAACGTTATCGGCAGCCTGGCCCCGGATTATTACTCCTTCATGGGCGCCCAGCGCGACCCCAGGAAGATCATCGAGGAAACTGCCCCCCAAGCGGCGGAAGCCATGAATGCCCAGGACGTTGACCTGGTCTTGTTGGTGCCTGTTTGACCCCTTTGTACCCACACCGTGAGTGTGATCGCCCGGGTGTTCGAAGAGGCCGGTCTGCCATCCGTCGTCATCGCTTTGATCAAAGAGCATGCGGAAAAGGTCAAACCATCCAGGGCGCTGTTCGTGCCCTTCCCCTACGGCTATCCAATGGGCAAGCCCAATGACGCCGAATTCCAGCATCGGGTAATCGGCGCTGCTTTGGAACTCTTGCAACGTTCTCAGGGCCCGGTGCTGGAGGACTTCCCGGACGAGGCCGGCCCCACCGAGTTCTACCAGGCTTCGGCGGTAACGTCGACCGAGGACGCGATAAAAAAGGACGCGGCCAACGAGGTCACCGCCCTCAGGGCATTCTACGAACGTTGGATAGAGGACGGAAACGGCCGCACGGCGGTGGGTTTGAGCGGGATACCCCAGCGGCGGTTCAGGGGTATGGTCCGGTTCTTGCAGGACTTTTCCAAGGGCGAAGAGACCGATATGAAAGAACGTCCCCAAGACGTGCCTTTGCCCCAGTACGTGCGGTACTGTGTCGACGACCTAAAAGCCTTCTTCTTCGAGTCCCGCATGGCCCAGCGGCCCCAGGATTCAGAACCCGAACTGCAGACCTGGTTCTGGGGCGACACCGCCGCCGGCCAGTTGGTAGCGGCCATCGCCAAGCACATGGTCGACACCGGAGACGAAGCGATGGCCCGGGTCGCCAACGGTATCGCCCGGTAGGCGGCGTCCCTCACCCCCGGCCCCTCTCCCCACGGGAGAGGGGTGCCCACGATGGAATCGGAGGCGGGGTGAGGGCTCGCTTTCTAGGAAGCGGACTTATCACGGCAAGCAAATCACGATTTACCCGCGCCTCCCTTAGAGAGAAACGAAACAGATTCTGCCAACCCCTAGATCTGATGAAATTATGGAGGCTAATCATGCCTGGCGCGCTCGACGGTATCCGCGTTATCGACTTTGGACAATATGTTGCCGGTCCGCTGGCCGGGATGTTGCTGGCCGATCAAGGCGCCGGCGTGATAAGGATCGACCCGCCTGGTGGGCCCCGGTGGCAGACGCCGGCCAACGCCACCTGGAACCGGGGCAAGCGCAGCGCCGTGCTGGACCTGAAGCAGGCGGAGGACTTGGCGACGGCCCAGGCGCTGATCCAAGGCGCGGACGTTGTTGTGGAGAACTTCCGGCCGGGGGTGATGGACCGTTTGGGTTTGGGCGCCCAAGCAATGACTGAGGCCAACCCCCGCCTGGTCTATTGCTCGCTTCCCGGATTTGCTTCCGATGACCCCCGGTCCAACGTCAGGGCCTTCGAGGGCGTTATCGGCGCTGCCGCCGCGACCTACGGTACCCGCACCACGTCCGCTGACTTCCAGAGGCCGGTGTACACCGCCGTTCCCATCGCCTCGGTATACGCCGCGTTCCAAGGGGTAGTCAGTATCGCCATGGCCTTGAACGCCAGGGAGAGCGACGGCCTGGGCCAGCGGGTCGAGGTGCCCTTGTTCGACGCTATGCTCCCCTCCAACGGCCATCACGGGCTGCGGGTGCACGACCCAGACATGGTCCCGCCAACCACTCGCGGCCTATGGGGCGGAGTTTTCGAGTGCAAAGACGGCCGGTATATCCGCTTCGGCGGCACTGGCAATCAGAACTTCCGCCAGTTTGTGGAGGCCGCCGGAATCACCTCTTGGGACGCCGAGGGCCTCACCGACTTCGATCGGCTCATGCAGAACCGGGAACTGGCCGACGAAGCGGCCGCCCGGTCCAAGGAGCTTTTCAAAACCCGCACCGCCCAGGAATGGGAGGACTTGGTGGCTGAGGCGGGCAGCGAGGGCGCCATTTGCCGAACCAGCGAAGAATGGTTCGAACACGAACATGCCCGCCAGTCCCAGATGGTGATTGAGGTAGACGACTCTACCTACGGCAAGAT
>JAKUQE010000291.1 GCA_022450395.1 Dehalococcoidia bacterium
CCTTCTGTCGTTTCGTATCTGGCAGAGTCCCCCATAGTATACCGAACCCAGGTCCGATTGTGCCTGTAGCCCCTTACCGTAACGTTTAGTCCCTTAACGTGTCGGCAAAATTGCGTAGTTGGCCCAGATATGAATGGTGACGGTAATCGCCTGCCTCCCCGCAATGATAGATATGTGCTGCTTTGCGGATCTGACCACCCGGCTAACTCCTGCCGAAGGGCCATCTCAACGCTTTGGTTTTAGAGAATTGCAGACCTTAACCAGGGCTAGCCCCCAAGGTTCGTCATCAGTACCCACATTGGTCTCTTGCCCACGGAATAAATCTCCAGGGGGGTCAGTTCACCGGTTTCGCCGTTGGCCCGGTACGATGCCAGTCGGTCCGTCTCCGAACCGGCGGCGAAAAGGAAATTGCCCTCAACGTCCAGGCTAAAGGCGCTGGGACGATCTTCGGTTGATACATGCCCGATGGCCGTCAACTGACCGGAGGATGCGTCTACTGAGAAGCCAGCGATGCTGTTGTGGCCTCGGTTGGGAGCGTACAAGAACTTACCTGACGGAGAAATCTGAATTTGGGAGCAAGTGTTGGTTTCTTGGTAACCTGCGGGCAGAGTTGAGATGGTCTGGAAGGAGCTGAGCGTGCCGTTGGCGGGGTCGAAGTTGTACCCGGTTACGCTACTGCCCTGCTCGTTGGAGAAATAGAGGATGTCCCTGCTGGGATGGAAGCAGAAGTGCCGGGGTCCCGTACCCGTCGGCTGGCCCACCCGAGGCGGTGAATTTGGCGTCAGGTGCCCGGTATTGGGGTCGAACTTGAACTGGAAGATGGCGTTGGGTCCGCCTCGGTTGTCGATGTGGGGCACAAAGGCAAACTGGTTGGAGGGGTCGGTCTGCATAGCGTGGGCGCCGATGGCCGTTTCCAACCATTCGATTGGTGGGCCTCCTATCGCTCCGTCATCTCCAATAGGGTGCACTGCTGCATGGGCACCTTGATAATAGGAGGACAGCAAATACCGACCGCTGCGGTCTGTGGACAGAAAAGTGGGAGCAGCCTCCGGTGATACCGTCCCGTTCTGCGTAAGCTCACCGGTGTCTGGACCAATCCGAAAGCTGGATATCCCCGAGACATTGCGATGCCCAACGTATAGAGCTTTCTGGTCCGGGCTAATCGCCAACGGGGAAGGCCCACCTGTTACGGGTACCTCGCCCTTTGGCGTTAATTTTCCGGTCCGGGCATCCATGGTGAGTACTAATATCTTGTCATCGTCTTGTAGGGAAACGTACATGTAGTATGGCATTAATCAACCTCCTCCCGATTCGCCAATGCTTCTTGTAGCCAAGTCACAGTTCACCGCTTACGCCCGGTTCAGCTCAGCCCCAACTATACATACGCTAGGGCTATTGAAGTGCTCTATAGACGTCAGTAGGGTATATGAGCGTTCGGGAGATAGACAACTACCTCCCATTTATCTCCAAGTGACCTCGTGCCAGGTTAGCCGACCCTGCGCCAGGTGGCCTCCCCGAGAGGGATGCCACTGATCCCACGAAGGTTCAAAGTGTCCCCTTCTACGGCGAACTCATGAACCGCGGTCACGCCCACGAAAGTTGGCCTCAGATTAGCTATGCGTTCGGCGGACACAGTGTTCCCGGAGACAGAGTAAGTCCCGGCCAGTGAGCCGCTGGTGGAGATGGCCTCAAGGGCCTCTTCGGGAGTGTACTGGTCTCCTTTCGGTAGGTTACGTTCCTTCTGCATCTGCACGACAGCGTAATGAGCCCCAGTGTAGATCAAAACCCCTTGTCTAGCGTCGTCGACCAGTTCCCACGCGCCTACCAAGGGACTCCCGGCGCCACTGTCCGGGAGCCTACGCCATGTGTCAACAGCACCCGGAGCAGCAGCACCGCCGCTAACGCCGGTTGAGGTCAGGATGTCGCCGTCTATGGTGTAATCGACAACAGCGGGACGTCCCGAAAGGTTCGGGCGGGTGTTAGCTACCCTGATCTGGGTGATTCTGGAGCCGGACACGGTGTAGGTTCCGGACAAGGCAGGGCATGAATTCAAGGCCTCGAGTGCTTCATCGGGCGTAGCTTGATCCCCGGCAGACGGCCTACGGTCCTTGGCCGCGCCTACGAAAGCGTAGTGCGAGCCGGTGAAGATGGCGATCGCTACACGCGAATCGGATACGAGTTCCCATGCTCCAACGATAGAGTCATCAGCCATGTTGCCTCCTGTGTGGTCCAGATTTATCACTTGGGGTGAAAGTGGGTGGACTAGAGTCATCTTGATATAATACCCACCATCGGATTAGATCGCTACTTAGCTATTAGTAGTTTCTCTGCACCATGGCGGGCGGCATATAATCACGCATCCTAGACCTGGCGGTGCGGATCACCCTATCAGTGGGCCGCAACGTCGCCCGAGCCCCATCCGTCTCCCGCCGGACGATTACGTTCCCGTTTACCTGCCGGTTTACCACCACATAAGCATACCCATCGCCGCCGCGTATACGGGCGCCCGCCAGGAGGTCACCCGCCGGCACCGTACCGGCCAGCTCCATAGCGAGTAAAGTCGCCTCGGTGCCTTCCGGGTTCTGGCCTTTCGGATGAGGGGCGCCCGTCCGTGGGTTATTCTGCCCGACTATCTGCTTGGTGGTCTTGTACCGGCCCCGAGGATTACGCCGGGCCGTAAGGCTCCTATTTGTTGG
>JAKUQE010000292.1 GCA_022450395.1 Dehalococcoidia bacterium
GCTACCTCTCGTTCAAAAAGCCCAGTTAAAGCTCTCTAAGGTCGATCACACCCGCGCTGCCGGCCGCGTCTTCCGAATCGTCGTCCGGCCCTGGTGGAGCTCCACGCCGGGCTTTGGCGTTCCACTCTTCAATCGTCACTTCAACCAAGGCGGTTGCGCCCAAGTCCGCCGCCGGGGGCGGGTTGTAGTCGGTTTCCAGGCTCCGGTCTCCAAAGTAGCGGTGTACCATCTGGTCGAACAGGTCGAACTTTTCCTGTCGGTCGGTGATGGCCCGAGCCTTGCCCAGCAAAATCACGCTGCGGTAATTCATGGAATGATTCATGGCTTTGCGGGAGTAGACCAGCCCGTCCAACAGGGTGACTGTCACGCAGACCGGCGCACCGTTAGCCAGATTAGCCATGATCCGGCTCTTGACACCCCCGTGAAGGTACAGCAGGTCTGGATTGGACGGGTCATAATGATAGGAAAGTGGAATAACCAGCGGTTGACCGTCTTCCACGATGCCGACGTGGGCAACCATCCCTGCGGATAATATTTCCACCGCTTCTTCGGGTACGGCTCGTTCCGGATGGATTCTTATCGTGGTTCGTTCGGTGACTTTCATCGATTCTCCGAGACTTAAATGGGGATCGTTGGAACGACCGGCGCAGCGGTTATGCGCACGGAAGCCGCTACTTCATTCTGCGTTGGTGGAATTCTCGATTAATTCCTATCGATGATAACATGGCTCGGCGGACGAGAGCCGGAGAACGGCCGGGGCAAATCACGAATCTGCAAGACTAAACGCATAGTCTATGGGTGCCTGCTCGAACGTGTGATAGCTTTAGAATCCGCTGTAATCGATGATGCGTACACAAGGGGGAAATCCTGGCCACAATCAATTTACCGGCGCCCTGCGATGCCGGCGTCGAACAATGATCCTGACTCCGTTAGTCGCTTGGCAATCATCAACCTTGTGATCTCCAGCCCATAAATCATAGGAGTTGAATATGAAGGACTTGCAACTGGATGATGGCGGTGTCCCCATCGAAGGTCAGATCAACTGAACAGTTTCCCGAAGGGGATTTCTTCGCTTAGCCGCTGTCGCCGCTGGCGGTACCGTCGCCGCGTTGGCTTGTGGCGTAGAGGCAACCCCCGTTCCTCCCACCGCCATCCCGGCAACCGCGGCGGCGCCCCCCGGACCCCAGGCCGGGGTCAGAGTCGCTGAGAACGACCCCCGGATCCAAGCAGGACCGGTGGAATTCCAGGGCAACGGCGCCAGCTTAAAGGGTTACCTTTCGCGCCCCACCGGCCCGGGACCGCATCCGGCAGTGCTGGTGATCCACGAAAACCGGGGCCTGCTGCCACATTTCCCCGACGTTACCCGCCGTCTGGCGGTGGAGGGTTATGCCGCTTTGGCCATCGACATGCTGTCTCGGGAGGGAGGAACGGGCACTTTCGCCGACACCGGCGCGGCGCGGGATGCTCTGCGAAAGATCTCCAGAGACCAGATCGTCGGCGACGCCGACGCGGGAGTTGCATACCTGCAGGCCCAGGACTTTGTCCGCAGGGAGCGGGTGGGAGTCATGGGTTTCTGCTTTGGCGGCAGCATAACTTGGCTGCTGGCCGTTCGCAATCCGGAGATACGAGCGGCGGTACCGTTCTACGGCAGTGCCCCGCCCCTGGAAGAGGTGCCCAACCTGAACATACCCGTTCTGGGGATCTACGCTGCGGAAGACCAACGCATTGGCGCTGGTGTTCCCGATTTGGAAGCCGCTCTGAAGGGTTTGGGAAAGACGTATAAATTCCGAACCTTCGAGGGGGCCAACCACGCCTTCTTCAACGACACGGGAGGTAGGTACCATCCCGAAGCTGCCGGTGGCGCTTGGCGGGAAACCCTGGCTTGGTTCGAGACCTACCTGATGTCGTAAGGACCCCGATCCCGCGGCTTGCACAGTACCTGGTTCAGCCTGACGTGGCCTTGATTGACCTGCCGGTTAGCCCCCTTTATCATCGGGAGCTAGTGATATCGGGAGGGTAAGCATGGCCACATTTTCCGCTAACGGCGTCAACCTGTACTACGAAGAAACCGGCGAAGGGTTCCCCTTGGTCTGGAGTCACGAATTCGCCGGGAACTATCCAAGCTGGGACCCCCAGGTTCGGTTCTTTTCCCGCCGCTACCGGGTAATCACTTACTCCGCCCGGGGGTATCCCCCGTCGGACGTCCCCGAAGACCCCGATGCCTATTCCCAAGACCTCGTGGTGGAGGACCTTTACCTGCTGTTGCGGCACTTGCGGATCGATGAGGCTTACATCGGAGGCCTTTCCATGGGCGGGACCGTCGCCCTCAACTTCGCCATCGCTCACCCGGAGATGTGCCGGGGAATAATCGTCGCCTCGGCCGGCTCGGGCTCCGACGACCGCGAAGCATTCCTAGCCAGCGCGCAAGTCGTAGCCGACCGGCTGTTGTCCGAAGGGATGGCGGCAGTGGCTCACGATTACGCCAGGGGCGAAGCCCGGTTGCAGTTCCTGAGGAAAGACCCCAAGGGATGGCAGGTGTTCCATGACGAGTTGGCGGCCCACTCGGCCCTGGGTTCCTCGTTGACCTTTCAAGGATTCCAGATGAAGCGTCCCACCGTCTACGCCCTGGAAGACAGCCTGCGCCAACTCCAAGTACCTACGCTGATCATGATTGGCGGCGAAGACGAGCC
>JAKUQE010000293.1 GCA_022450395.1 Dehalococcoidia bacterium
CGCAGGAAGAATCGGGCGAAGACCCTGATTCCAAGTTGGTGGGATCGGCATGTGAGTATTTGGCGGCTGACAACCCAGACTCGATCGGCTTGGAACAGATAGCAGCCCAGGTTGGCGCAACTCCAGCTCGATTGCGCCGGGCGTTCAAAAACGTGACCGGCTTGGGTTTCAAGCAGTTTACCGATGCCCGGCGATTGGACCAATTAAAGATTCGGTTGAGGCAAGGGCAGGACGTGACCGGGGCATTGTACGACGCGGGATACGGCTCCACCAGCCGTCTTTACGAAAAGGCGCCGTCCCAGATGGGGATGACACCGGCCACCTACCGCAAGGGCGGTCAAGGCGTCCAAGTAGCCTACACTATCTCGGAGTGCTCCCTGGGCAGAGTTTTAGTGGCGGCCACTGACCGGGGTATCTGCGCTATCCACCTGGGGGACGATGCCAACTCCCTGGAATCGGGGCTGGCAATGGAATATCCCAATGCCCAGTTGGAACGAGTCGACGGACCGCTTCAAGAGTGGGTGGACGGGGTGCTTGCCCGGATAGACGGCCATCCCACCGGCCAGGCGCTGCCCCTGGACGTGAGGGCTACCGCCTTTCAACGCCGGTTTTGGCAACACCTGACGACGATTCCCCGAGGCGAAACCCGGACCTACGGCCAGGTAGCCCAGGACTTGGGAGAACCAAAATCCGCCCGCGCCGTGGCCCGAGCCTGCGCCGCCAACCCTGTGGCCCTGGTGGTGCCCTGCCACCGGGTGGTCCGGCAAGACGGCGGACTGGGCGGTTATCGTTGGGGTCTGGAACGGAAGGCCGCCCTTCTTGAAAGGGAAAGCTTCAACAGCGAGCCTCTGCAAGATGAAGATCCCGCAGCCGGCACTCCGGCCTCCTCTGCTTCCTTCCCTTTATCTTCATAAAGAAACGGACCGCAAGAAACGGACAGCTTCACTGTCCTTCTCGTAGTTCGCCGCTGACGCTCAGGATTTGTCACGCCCCGATCAATGCCACCCTTGCCAGCAGGCCAAATCCATTTCAAGCCGAGGTTGCTGGAAACCCACGTCTTAACGCGGGTTTCAGCTAACTTGCCACCTCGCCGCAATCTTCCGGCCACCGTCTATTGTGGAAACGAGTCGACCATCCCTCAGATTTGAGAGATGCCATTCCTAATACCCACTATATACCCACTATTCCGTCCAATCTTCGAATAATCATGCGGTATCTGTATCATAGTTATCGATAAACCCTCGAATATATTCACCTACAGCAGGTCACATTGACTCTTCCTAGGGCATCTGCTAGACTGGGCCGCCGAATAAGCGCCTACACCAGACTGACTCCGCCGACAAGCACTATGGAGGTTCTCTTGATGGGTAATCACTGGTTAAGTCCTAAAATTTTAATCTACGTATCGCTCCTGTTACTTCTGTCACTCGCCGTGGCCTGCGGAGGAACCTCCGCGGAGCCTCAGATTATTGAAAGAGAAGTGATTGTGGAGAAAGAGGTCATCAAGGAGGTACCTGTAGAAAAGCAGGTAATCGTGCGGGAGGAGGTCATTAGGGAAATCATCAAAGAGGTCCCGGTAGAGAAAGAAGTAATAAGGGAAGTTATTAGGGAAGTTATCAAAGAGGTCCCGGTGGAAATCGTGGTGGAGAGGATGATAGTACCCACCGCGCAACCTATAGTAAAAGCGGGATCTCTGGCAGGATTTCCTAAAGCCGGAGAGAACGGCGTTCCGAAGTCGGTGGGCAAGCTCACCATGGCGACGGATAGCTGGGGAGGCAGTGACCTCAACCCGTGGCAGCTCTCGGGCACGACCTTTCTACAAGACCTGTTCAACCTTTCTATCATGCGGCAGGCCCCCAACGGGGACATAGCCGCCTATTGGGCCGAAACCTTTGAGCAGGACGAAGAGGGAATCACTTTTAAGCTCAACCCCAAGGCCAAGTTCCAAGACGGCAGCCCCGCCGATGCGCAAGCGCTTTATGACAATTTCCAGGCCATCGGGTGGGACTGGAAAAAGTACGGCTACGAAAACCCCAGTTGGACCAGTGGCCGGACCAAGACCAATATAGAGTCCATGGAAGTTATCAGTCCCACGGAGCTCCGCATCACGACCAAGGGCCCCAAGCCCATATTTATGTGGGAACTGGGTGGCAACGGCTACCATGGATGGTGGGCCGGAAACCCGGCGACTCTCAAGAAAGGGCAAGAAGAATACCTCAAAGACCCCCTGGGAGGCGGCCCCTTCAGTATAGCCGAATGGGATCCGGGAACTCGGATCGTCTTGGACCGGTGGGACGACTTCTGGGCTGATTACGAGTGGTACCACGCGCCCCAGTACGAACAGTTAGAGCTGCTGACCGTGCCGGACCACGCCGCCCGCTTTGCTCTCTTGAAGAGCGAGCAGGCCGACATGGTCTACAACGTCCCGTGGCCCGTCGCAAAGGGCCTGGTCCGTTCTGAGGATTTTAAGCGAGGAATAAATCCAGAGAAAGGAGACCTTTGGACCCAGACCTATCTGGCCAATGGAATGCTGGTACTGGATTTCAATCTAGCCTACCGGCTGAGGCAATCTAAGTATCCTGAGGGCCGGGTGGACAAAGGTGATGTTAAGATTAACTACTTCGCCTACCCGGAGGGGTTCGAAAAAGACCCCACTCTGGACAGCCGGGTACGG
>JAKUQE010000294.1 GCA_022450395.1 Dehalococcoidia bacterium
CCGCCACCATTCGAGCACTTCGGCATCACTCAATGAATCCTTAAAGTTCCACGTTCTTGTATATAGTGTTGGCATTGATAGCCTCCTATTCAGTCCAGATTGACGAACTGGGGTGTAAGTGGACTACAGTCATCTTGACATAATAGCCAAAACCAATGATGTGGGAGTAGGTTAGCGGTTTTTACCTTGCGTTTCTCCTAATGCCCGTGCACCTGGCCGAAAGCCGCGCCGAGGCCATCGAGGATATCAGGCTGGTCGGCGCCCAGTTGATCTAAGAATACTTCGATCAGACATTGGGTAATGAGGTGCCTGATGTTCCCTTAGATGGTATTGTTGAACATATGACTGAAAATCATCTATGGATAGTCGGCACGCCCGACGACGCCATAGCCGGCATCAACCGGCTCCAAGAGATCAGCGGCGGGTTCGGCGGCTTGATGATCTGGGTAGCGGATTGGCCCCCCAGGGAAAAGGTCCTGCACAGCTACGAGTTGATGGCCCGCTACGTATTCTCCCAATTCCAAGGCACGGTGACCGGTCTGGAAGCCTCCGCCCGCTGGGCCAGCGAACGCCGGACCGTGATGCAGGGTGGACGGCTGGCCGGCTTGAAACATGCGGACCAAGCCTATTACAGTAAAGACAGCAATCAGGAACCCGCCAGAACCGCCGGTTCCAATCCTAACTAGGACCTAAAATTGGCGGAAGTTCTCGGTATGTTACAAAACGCACAGCAACCCCAAGTAGAGCGGAAATTCCTTCTTGGTACCTTGACCTTTGGACATACGGTCATTCACTGGTACCAGCAGATGTTCCCGATTTTCCTACCCTTCATCAGGGCCGACCTGGGACTCTCGGAGGTTCAGGTTGGCGGCTTGATGTCGGCCAAGCAGGGGGCCAGCGGACTCTTGACCTTGCCGTCCGGCTTCGCCGCTGACGCCTTCAACAAGCACAAGGCGGTGATTCTCGGCTCCGCCCTGGCGATGGGCGGGTGCGCCTACCTTGTCGCCAGCATTGCCCCGACATACTTCTGGGTACTGACGTTTCTGGTCATGCTGGGAGCGGCCTCCGCCTTGTGGCATCCATCGTCGGTGTCCACGCTTTCGTTGCAGTTCGCCGACCGCCGGGGCACCGCTTTGGCATTGCATGGTGTCGGGGCCAGCGTAGGTGACACCGTTGGTCCTTTGTGTATCGGAGCAATGCTGCTACTGGTGGGATGGAAGGATCTGGCCCAGTGGCACATGATTCCGGCGTTGATCCTGGCCCTCTTGATGTGGAAGACCGTCCGCCATCATTACTCAGCCGGACCGGGCGGTCTGACCCGAAGGGCGTACTTCGCTGGTATAAAGGGCATCTTTGCCCGCCCCACCATCTTCATGGTGATGATCGCCAGCAGTTTCGTCGGGATAGCGCGGTTGAGCGTGACAACCTTCCTGCCTCTGTATCTCGCCGAAGAGATGGGCTACGATTCCTTCTGGCTCGGGTTTCATTGGGCTTTGCTATACGCCATGGGCATCTTTTCCCAGCCGTTGATGGGAATATTATCCGACAGATTCAGCCGCAAGACCGTATTGCTGCCGTCCTTCGCCACTATGGGATTGTTGTATCTACTGTTGCCCACGCCCGACGGGGGCTTCCTACTTGCCTTGATCATCGGGACTATGGGCCTGTTTTTCTACGGTACCGGAAACATAGCGACCGCAGCGGTTCTGGACGTGGCATCCGAACACGTTCAGGGCACCACGCAAAGCTTCATGACCCTGTTTCAGCAGGTGGTCACGTTGCCGGCGCCCATCATAGCAGGGTACGTAGTTTCCCAATTCGGATATTCGATCGTCTTCTACTACTCGTCGGCCCTATTGTTCTCAGCGGCTACGGTTTGGGCGTTCATACGCATACCCAAGCGGGCCGGGGCCTCAAGCGGCGGTGGGGGCCACTGACGGGTTTTATAACCGAAACACGGGTTTCCTAGCCCTGAAGTACAGCAAGGTTAGCTTGACGGCGAGACTCCACTACCTGGTCGAAGGCAGCCCGAAGGTCAGAGTCAGACCGACACGGGGTTGCCCCACCGGATTTTGAGTTTGTCGCCGTCCGTACTAATAGGTTTTTTTGGCCCCGTGAACTTGGGCAATTACGCCTAGGTTGTACCAATGCGTCCGTCTGGTCGGGTACAGTCGTAGGAATTTCGGTCAACTATTTGGTCAATGAAAAAGCCTCCAAGATTTCGGTCTGAGGGGCTTTGATTTTTCCCGATGTGCTCAAATTGTGCTCAAGCGGGTTTGGGAGTTGTAACCACTTTACAAGCCAGGCCACGGCATGTGTCTAATTATCTGAGTGTAAATTGCCGGTGGTCGTAATGTCGGGTGTGGGGTTCTTAACAACCGTAGTAAGTTTGAACCGGGTTATTGCCGGTTGGGCGGACATCCCGGGAAATCATAGAAACTTCCCAACGCAAATGTATCCCGGCACTGTAGGCGTTCAGCGATAATGGGACACTTTTAAGGGGAGAAAAACATGAGAGTGGTGGTGGGTTTGGACTCCTGGTG
>JAKUQE010000295.1 GCA_022450395.1 Dehalococcoidia bacterium
TTCCTAGGCGGAGCGCCATTCGAATGGCCCGACCAGGACGGGGTGATTCTCCGGGTTCTTTCTGCGAGAGCGCATCGCGTCTACGTAGCCGCCGGCTTTGTAACGGATCTCTCCGGCTCGGGACGCCACGATCTTTCGGGACGCCTCACCGGGTTTGGGTGCGAATAATAGGCCGGCGACCACTCCCACGGCGACGCCAGCGATGAGTCCTGATACGATTTTGTTTGGTTTGACCATGGTCTTTCCTCCTGTATCTAGCCCGATTCGACTGCTCCAATCTGTAGGCTTATTAAACAGTACGCAGCGTTACCGGGGAATTACTGTTAAGTTACCGGCTAGTTACCGCCCCCAGTTATTTGGATCGCCTTATCCCCTGCTTAGCACCGGCCGGCGTCTTCTTCCCATCGTTCGTCGATAACACCTTGTCCGGGAGCATTCAAGGGACATGGCCGCTGGCGTGAGCCGAATTAGTCCTTTGGGAAGAAGCCGCAAACCCGATAGCGCATTGTTACAACCTGGGACGTCGCCGGGAGAGTTTATCTAGTATCGATCAACAACCCCTAAAAACGCCCATAGGAGTAGGTCATGGAAATTGTCGCGTTATCGATGGCCGCAATGTGCTTCTATTTTGGATCGATGGAGATCACTCGAGTGGACCAGATCAAGATTGAAGACCAACGGCTAAAAATCTCCCTGGAAGAATCTTAGGGAAACAGGCCAAAGGTCCGGGAACTCCATAGACCAGCTAGTGACGGCAGGCCATTGGGCCTCTGTAAGTGTCGGCAATGAGGTGAGGAAAAGACGGGGGCGCCGAGTCTGGCGAGGCCGGCGTGTCAGGTGACTGATAAGGAATCGATAACTCACGGCGCCAATCTCTTGAACGGCTCGCTCCATTTCGGTGAAGGAATCACCCAAGCCGTATGATACGTCCCCTACGCGGCTCTCGGAAATTCAACCTAGAGGACCGGCATTTTTTCCATGGGATCAAGACGCGCTGGCCAGGTAGGAGAACACGTCGTTGGCCGGATTCTTTACCCGGTTGTGCTCTATGAACACAGCCGCGTTATCTGCTACTTGTTCACCATCTAGGTCCGCAACCAGCGCTAGGGCCATGTCGATTCCCGCGGATACTCCGGCTGAGGTAATTATGCCGGTCAGAGTCTCTTTATCTATCAAGTCTACCCAACGAGGGGAGGAGTCCCAGTCGACACCCTTGCGCTGTCCGACCACCCAGTTCCATGCGGTTTTGTTGCTGGTGGCCCGCCTGTGGTCTAGAAGGCCAGTTTTGGATAAAAGGGCGGCTCCCGTGCAAACGGACGCAACGATCTTTGCCTTGTTACAAGCAACTGTAAGCGAACCCACGAACCCGCGGTCGTCCACCAGTACCCGAGTGCCACCGCCACCCGGGATCAGAAGAATGTCGAAATCCACATCGTCGTCGATGTTGTACTCTGCGACGACAACCGGGCCGGCGCCTTCCCTCCCAGTGGGAATCGGTCCATTCTGCTTCCCGATGGTTATGACCCGGTAGAGGGGCCTGGTAGTGTCGGGCCTATTGGGTCTTTGAACATCGGGAGTGCAAGCCACGTTAAAGACCTGAATCGGTCCAAACAGATCCAATGGCGCCATATTCTCAAAGACTAATGCCGCGACTGTTCTCATCGTTACCTCGCCCAACTAATGATGGTATCAGTGGATGATTATATCCTCGCGCCAACAGCGGTAAGATCAAGGTGACCGTGCGCCGGACGGCTGACTCCGGAAGCACGAACCTCAGAACCTGCGAAGAGGCTCAGCGATCTGGAATAAGGTTTATTGGGACATTTCCCTAGCCAAAGCTATCAGGAGTTCGTCGGTCCCCGGTGGTCCAATCAGGGATAGGCCCACCGGAAGGCCGCCCAGTTCGGCTAGGGGGAGATTGATCTGGGGAGCGCCGGTGGTTCCGGCGACGCAGGTTAAGGCGCTGTTGCGGGCGCGCAGCGACGCCCGGTCCGACAGTCTTTGCCCCGTGGGCGGGGCCGGCGAGACCGTGGTGGGCAGGCAAATAACGGGGCCTTCGGCAAATACCTCGTTCATTCGCTTCAATATCCCCCTTCGCTCTTCGCGGGCTGCGGCAACTTCCGCGCCGGTCGTCAACTGGGCGAGGCCGTATCGGTTTCCTACCTCAAAGCTCAGCCGTGGGTTTACCCGGTCCAGCCAATCCCGCGCCGTTTCCCAGGCTTCCCGGCCTTGCAGGACCTGTTGTTGTCCAGACCATTCGATCAGCCCTCCGGAGGATAGCCGTTCCCTTCTGGTTTCCCCGAATAGGGATGAGACCAAGTCGACCTTGGGCTTAAGAACGTCGACCACTTCCGGGTCCGCCAGCTCAAAGGCGTCCTCGGCAATGATCAGGCTTTGGGGACGTGCCTCTGGGATCTGGCTTTGCAGCAACACCGCGCCTACGCGGGCAAAGGTTTCCGGATCGCGGGCGAACCAACCGATGGTGTCGTAGCTGGGCGCCTGCAAAAGGATCCCGTCCAGGGGGATCC
>JAKUQE010000296.1 GCA_022450395.1 Dehalococcoidia bacterium
GATTCCTCTAGGTCCATCACCAGATCCGGGAACTCCCGGTAGGCGGACAGGGCGAATTCAAAGGATGGACCTTGGGAGAATTCAGCGCCCAAAAGGCTGAGAAAACCGGTGGCGTGGGTTGAGGCCCCGCTGCCGATGCCTTCCCGCTCCACCAACTTGACGTCGGCGCCTTGGCGTGACAGGTAGTAAGCGACCGAACATCCGACGACGCCGGCCCCCACTACAACTACATCTGCCGTTTCGGCCATTGGCAAGATCTCCAATCAGAAAATGCGCCAATCACCGGCGCTGCGCATGGGGCTGTCGATCGAGTACTAATCCGCCGTCTGGCTCACTTGGGCGGCCGCGAGGTTTTCCTGGTACGGTTTGCCGGTGGCTGCATCCACCTCGAAAGGCCCATTCAGCTCCAACTCTTTGCCCATTTCCCGCACAGCAGGGATGACCTCTTCGCCCATCAATCTGAGGCTGCGCATGGAGTCGTCATGGGTCATTGAGCCGTCGCCATCCCAGAAGAAGATGCTCCCCGGCCGCAGGTACTCCAACACGTGGCGGATCTTGGGCAGTACAGTCTTTGGCGTTCCGGTGATTATGGTGTGGTCGGCGACCTGCTCCTCGAACGGGCGCCGGTTGGTTCCGAATCGGCCCCGAGGTCCGAAAGCCGCCGCCGCCAATCGCCGAGAGTTTCTGGACGTATGGCCCGGGAGATTCATGATCGCCGGGTTGACCTGCCCCTCATTACCGGAGATGAACGGGTTGCTGACTCCGGACAGAAACTTTCTGCCCACTTCCTCGGCCTTTTCATCCGTTTCGTCGACGTGTACCTTCCACAGATAGGCAACGTTCTGAGTGCCGGATTCGTATCCCTCTTCAGCCGCGGTGTCGTGGTAAAGCTGGAAAGCCTCCTTGGTGGGCTCCAGCTTGGTGGCCAGCAGTACCAACGGGTACCGGTGTTGGGCCGTCCACTTGACAGTCTCTACGCTCACGGTTGAGGGGATCCAAATTTGGGGATGGGGTTGCTGCAGAGGCTTGGCCCAGGGGTTGACATAACGATAGTGATAATGCTTTCCCTCCCAGCGGAAGGGGCCAGAATCGGTCCAGGCTTTGATAATAAGGTCGTGGGCTTCCTCGAACCGTTCCCGGTTGTAATGGGGCGGAGAATTGTGGGCAAAGCTCTCGCGGCCTCCGCCGCGGACGAAGCCGGAAACCAGGCGTCCATGGGAAATCATGTCGATCATCGCCAGTTGTTCTGCCATGCCCAATGGGTCGTCACATATGGGTAAGATGTTTCCCAGGATGATTATCTTGGCTTTGTGGGTGATCCGGGCCAGGATGGACGCTCCGACGTTGGTAACCCCCTGCATGCAGAAGGGGGTGCTGTGGTGCTCGTTGAGCGCCAGGCCGTCGAAGCCCATTTCCTCGGCGTAAACCTTTTCATCCAAGTACCGGTTGTAGAGCTGAGCGCCCACGGCGGGGTTATAGAGGGAGTTGCTGATGCTCAGGTCGGTACTCTGGGTTCCCATCAGTCCTGAAGCTTCGTCCTGCCAGGGTTGCTCGGTGAAGTGGCCGATTAACATCTGAGTCCCTCCGGTTTCAAGATGACTGGGGCCGGCTGCGAGCAAGGCGAGCCGTACGGGTGATTATGAGTGTTACAGGCACATAGCCAGACACCGGAAGTGTAGCATCCAGTGGCGGCAAAAGTCCATTCCAAGGCGTCGATTCACGGCCGTATTTGCTCGTTCGTTACATTCCTAAAGGCGCTCTGCTAAACTGGTGAGGCTGGCTGGCCAAGGCAGATTTGTTCCGCCGGCTATTTCGTTCACTGGGAAATCTTTTGCTTGGAGTTGTTCAATGCCTGGGATAAGGCCAAATAAAGCCAAAGAAAAGCTGGGAGAGGGCGGTGTTGTCACCACCATATCCGGTCTGCAATCCAGCGATAACATCGACTTTCTCGGACCTTTGGGGTTCGACGCCGCCTGGATAGAGATGGAGCATGGTGGACCTACCTGGGACCAATTGGGGGACCAGACAAGGGCCTGCGACCTTTGGGGCATGACTCCTATCACCCGGGTTACCTCCAACGAGCCGTGGCTGATTACGCGGACGTTGGACCGTGGTTCCATGGGAATCGTAGTACCTCACGTGAACACGAAGGAGGAGGCGGAAAAGGCCTTCCAATCGGCCAAATACGCTCCTTTGGGCTATCGGGGGATGTTCGGTGGCCGCCAGTCCTTCGGCGTTACCGATTATTTCCAGCGGGCCAACGACCAGACGATGGTGATCGTGCTATTAGAAGAGGCGGTGGCCCTGAGCAACCTGGACGATATCCTGACCGTTGACGGTATCGACGTATTCTTCGTGGCGCCGTCTGACCTGGCGCAAACAATGGGGCACATCGGCAACACGGGCCATCCCGACGTTCAACGGGCCATCGACGGCACTATCGCCAAAATAGTCGCCGCTGGAAAGACACCAGGTACCCTGGTCAACGACGAAAACGTGGCCTCCTATGTGGAAAAAGGGGT
>JAKUQE010000297.1 GCA_022450395.1 Dehalococcoidia bacterium
GATAAGGCTAAAGTACGATTCGGAAACAAAAAAATATATGACGCTAGACGATTTTACAAAGGGACTCGCTGGAAGCAGTTCTGCTTCCGGAAATCGGCCACCGGGTTAAGAGACCCCGGTCGGTACAGCCGTTGAGTTGATATTCGGCGATTCAAGTCCCGAAAATATTCCCTCGGACTCGACCCATGAGATTGACGGTGATTAGGTTAGGTTCCGCTCCTCGAGCTTCTGAGGAGTCACCAGTTCAAAGAACTCTATGCTCCAAGGCTCCGTCAGCATAGGGAACATCTGCGCGTTGAGGGTCCTAACTGCCTCGGGCACCTTCGAGGGCCAGTTGGGCTCTATGGATTCTTGCGTCCACTCGGTGTACACGACGTTCGGCGTGCCGGGAAGGCCCTGAGACACGAACACCTGAGCCTTGTTACGCCCATTTTCCTCATAGGCAGCGCATATTTTGGACATCAGGTTGGCCACATCCCATGCCTTGCCTTGCTGGGTCTTGGTGATTCTTCTCAAGAGGTACATCGTTTATTCTCCTTTGCGTATCGAAATACAGGTAAGTAACGTCGGACCAAACAAGGCCCCGACCGAGCTGCGGTTATTGCCAGTCCACCGAATATACCCACTTCGGCCTGCCCTACGCCCTCAGTATCTCCCGCCGGGACAGCACCCGCTCCATCAAGGGCCGCATTCCCAGCTCGCTGGAAATGGCCAGGAACTCGTCCAGCAGCGTGAAGGCTTTGGCCCGGTCGCCCTCTCCGTCCCGCTCTCTTAACATGTCGGCGTAGTCGCAGCAACTCCAGGCCAACTCGGGCCGACATCCCGTCCTACGACAGAAGGTCAGGGCTTCGTCAAAGTGGGAGGCCGCCTGATCCGCGTTTGCCACGGTCTGGGACAGGAGGGCTAACAGGCGATCGACCGATGTTATAGTACCGATCATCGTGCCTCGCTGCTCTAGGATGTAAGCATATTGCTCTTCCGCGGCAGATTTGCTGTCACAAGACATGGTACTGGACCGATACAAAGGTCTAATACCAATGTGTCCTAGTCTCGATTACCCTATCGCCCTTTGCCATTTGTGGCACTAAGCATACAACGGCCGTGGCAGCAGTCTAAGCGTCCTTGAACTTGGGAATCACCTGCTCGCCGAATAACCTCAGGGTTCGCTCGACGTGCTGGGGTTCGATCTGGCCCACGTTGGCGTTGAGCATTACGTTGCGGGCCCCAATGTCTCTCAGTTCGTCCACCTGCTCGGCAACACGGCGGGGCGTGCCGGCCAGGAAGGCCTGCTCCACCACTTCTCCTGGGGGCCGTGGTTGGCTGGGGTCCACGACGGGGACTTCGCTGATGTTGTAGTTTATCCGTGCGTCCAATAGATGCTTGCGGTATCTATCCAGCGCTGGTCCTGCGATGTCCTGGGCTTCCTGGTCCGACTCTGCCACTACCAACCCACGTTGCACCCAAGTCTGGTCCAAAGAGCGCTCGACTTGAGAGTCGGAAAACTTCGCGTCGTGCATGGTATCCCGATACAGGTCAAGCCGGTGGCGCAGGGTGTCTACAGTTTGGACCCCGATGAGCACCGGGCGACCGATCTTGGCCATTTCTGCCACCGATGTTTCGCTTATGCAGGCCCGCACCAGAGGGGGGTGGGGTTTTTGGTAAGGCATGGGGCGCAATTCCGGGAATTTGCTATGCCAGTAGCGTCCATGGTGATCTATGTTCTTACCGGTCCAGGCTTTGATCAGAAGTTCTTCAGCCTCGGCCAGCATGTCCCGGCCCTGATCGAGGGTGATGCCAAAGCCAATGTATTCGTACTCGTTGTAGGCGGATCCCCTACCCGTGCCAACGATTAAACGTCCCTTGCTCAAATGATCCAACAAAGAGGTCTGGACGGCCAGTCGGACGGGATGATACAGGGCCATCTCCAGCACCGCGAACCCAATCCGCATCCGCTGGGTCCTCATGGCCACGGCCGTTCCGAACACCACCGGGTCGGCGTAGGCCACCGCACCGTCGAAGTGGTGCTCCGTTAGCCAAACGGCGTCGAATCCCGCTTGCTCGGCCAGTTCCACCTCATGCAGAGTGCGGTCTATGACTTGATGGTCTTTTTCCGGGTCTGCGCTGATTGAAAAAACGAAAGAGCCAAAGTGCAAATGCGTGCTCCTATGGGACTGTTAGTTGAACGGGTTATTTTATTCTGCCAGCAACCCGCTCTGCGGTCAGAAGATGTTCAATTTGTCGCTGGAAACGCTCGCTGGCAATTATAGTGGCATATTACGTCCGCCTGGAAGGCTTGTCCACCGCGGTAAGGACTACGTTGGAAGGGGAATCGAAAACCCACATGACCACCACCGATCATACGGGCGTGCGCACCACGGTAGGCCTTGGCTTAGCCGGTACACACTTCGTGCTGGAACGGCAACTGGGCGACAGGGTTGATCGCTTCGAACAAGCCCGGCTCTGACAGCTAGATCCAGTCCGCGACCCTTTCGGCGATCATGATGGCCGTG
>JAKUQE010000298.1 GCA_022450395.1 Dehalococcoidia bacterium
CGGGGCCATCATGGTCCACGTGTATGAGCAGGTTCTAGAACATTGGAAGATAGAGAAGTCTGATCCTCTCAACAAAGCGGTCATGTTAGCCATGGGCTCGTTGAATCGGCTGGCGTCCACGGCACTGCTGGCGGGTGGGATTACCCCGGTGGTGGCGGCGGCTTTGATCGCTGACTTCGGGCTGATCGATGACTTCTCCTGGACCAGGTGGTTTATTCTGATGGCCGTGCCGTTCTATCTCATCTTGATCTTAGGCGGATTGGCCGTATTCCTCATTTATCGGTCGGGATTCACCCTGCCCCAAAGGGTCGGCACAGTGGAATTGAAAGCGGGGCCGGTCCAGGGCAGGGAGATTAGAGCGGGGCTGATTGCCTTGGGCACCGCCCTTCTTTGGTTCACCGACTTCGCCCATGGTCTACCGCCTGTAGTTCCAGCTCTAATCGCCATGACGGTCGTTTTGTTGCCAGGTGTCGGACTTTTGTCGTGGCGCGAATTCGAGCAGAACATCGGCTGGACCAGCATCTTTGTAGTCGCCTCGTCCCTGTCCCTGGCCAATGCCCTGATCATCAGCGGGGCTGCCGCCCCTGGTTCGCCGAGACCCTTGTAGGACGTGTGACTGGGCTGCAGGATCATCCCATGCTGATACTACTGGTAATGTCGGGTGCGGCCGCGGCCGTGAGAGCAGTGATGACCAATATCACGGGTTATTTGGCATTCATCATACCCGTGGCGATGTCCACCGGTGCGGCCTTGGGTCTGAACCCGGTGGTATGTGGCCTAGTGGTGGTAGTCGTAGGAGACTCGGTGGTCTACTACCCAGCGGGGTCTGCGTCCGGCGTTTTTATCTTCCAGCGTGCGGAACTCCGGGCCCCAGGGGTACTCCGCTTGGGCCTGATCATGACCGCGATCACCATCGGCCTGTTGTTCACTGTCGTCCTGCCTTATTGGAGCATAGTCGGCGAAAGCCTGACGACTTGACGCCACTGCCTATGCCAAGACTAAGAAGCTAAAATGGTTCGCTACTGGGGTTCCGCCTACTGACCGGAGCGACTGCGGCAATGGTTTCTCCCACCGCAATAGCGGTGGTGGCCGATATCTTTCCACCGGAAGGCCGAGGCAAGGCCATCGGCTGGATACTCACCGGCAGAGGTATCGGAGCCACAATAGGGGTGGCCGTGGTAGCTTTCTTGCTCGACGTGGGTGGCCGGCGGCTACCCTTCTACGTCATCGGGGGCATGACGCTGGTTCTATGGCGCTATTGTGGGTCTGGTTCCCCCAAAGCCGGAAGCAACCGGGCCAGTCGCTGTCGTTCTTTTCCCATTACCGGGAAGTCGGGGCCAACGCGCTGTTGCAAATGGCGTTTCTCGGCGTGTTTAGTTACTTGGCCGCCAACCTCATGCAGACCTACGGTATGACCGCGGGTGAAACCGTGCTACCGCTAGCCCTGGCCGGACTTGGTGTGATCGCCGGTGGATTTGTTGGTGGCCGGATGGCTGACTCCCGCCGCCGGGGCGACACCCCCCGGCCACGCTGATCGTCCCGCTGGCCGACCCCAGCTAACCGGCCCAGCCAGATCAGGTCTTTGGCCATTTTCTCAGAACTACCGACGTAGGCGTTCGCACAATCCCCCTTATGTTCCGGGCACCTCACTCCGACTAGCCTCCACGGGGGTCCTGGGTTCACGGCCAGGCCCTTGCCATTCCCGTTGGCCCCCCTTGCTAATTTCCGTGAACCTGCGGCGCCCAGTTAGAAGCTAAATCTATGTTTGTTTTGTGTCCGTAAGGCCTCGGTTTTGCTAACAGAAAACAGTGAGCACATCAGGCGCGTTTCAATGGTCGACGCTATTTGAGTGATGAAACATTAAAGGTAAATCGGTGTGTCGTTGGTGCTCCCGGCGCTTTGATAGCGGAGGCTGTTCTTTTAACTTATTAGAATTACCGCTGCGTCCGATGTAGACACGGCTGTCCGCGCGGCTTAGAATCCAAAAGTTCGAGCGAATCCCGATCATATGGTCAAATTTCGCTCTATCTGAATGGACTCGGCCTCCGATGAAAGTAGCCGCACGATCGAATCGATCGGTAGATACCAGCAAGTCACGTCACTGAAACAGAACAGAAATCCTTCAGACAAGAGGTTGAAACATGACTATTCCCGGAAAGCCACCAGCTCCAACCAACTTGGTGCATCACATCGGGATCGCCGTTAGCGACCTGGATGCGAGCATCGATTTCTATCAAAGTATCTTCGGTCTGGAGCCAGGCCCAATCATCGTCCGGGAAGACATCGGTGTACGTGGGTGCTTCGTGCCGGTCGGCGACACCAATTTGGAGCTTCTGCAGGGAATCGGGCCTACGAGCGGTATCTCGATGCACGTCAAGGAAAAAGGTGGAGGACTCCACCACGTTTGCTTCGAGGTGGATGTAATAGATTAGAAGCTGAAAAATCTTTATGGCCTTGTCATCGAACTGTGTGACCGGGTCCCAATGAAAGGACTGATGGGCGGGG
>JAKUQE010000299.1 GCA_022450395.1 Dehalococcoidia bacterium
AAGACAATATGGCGACTCGGGGCTTCGCGGCCACGGAGACGGCGGTGATCCCCATGGCGGTTAGCCCGCCCAGGTCTTGGGGCCGCAGGTAGTGGCCCGCTGGAAGGATGACTTCGCCTCGCTTGACGTCTTCGCCCGGTTGCACCACGTTCTCGCCGTGGGCTACCGGCCGGATCACTTCTATAGTAGTAGCGTCAACCTGCTGGGTGTTTTCCACCATGATTACGGCGTCGGCCCCCCGGGCCAGCATGCCGCCGGTATAGGCCAGGGCCGCGTCGCCCGTCCCCACGGAAACTCCCGCGGGCTTGCCCATGGGGACATCGCCCGCGATAGTGAAATAGGCCGGCGTCCCTTCAGACGCGCCGAAGGTGTCGGCGGCGCGTAGGGAGTAGCCGTCCATGGCCGAGCGAGGGAAGGATGGTAGGTCTTCGGTAGCGTGGGTTGCCTGGGCGGTAACGCGGCCTAAAGCTTCGGCGATCGGGACATCCATCGCCGGGGAGACTGGCCGTGGTTCTAATCGGTCCAGTAGGACCTGGAGAGCCTGAGCCGGGGGCAGGACGTTAAAAAACTCTGGCATAAGACGCGGACCTAGGGGGGCTATAAACATCGCTCAAGTCATGCGGATAGCGCCGGTGGGATAGATTCGGCCAAAAGTATTATACCTGGTGCCGATGGGGTCTATTCATCGCGGTTTGGCGGGCGGTGTGACTAACGGGGTCCGGCGCCTGGGCAAAGTCTCCTTGATCCCCCTTCCGCCGAAGAGCCGGGATGACGGGACGGTGGTCGATGAATCGCTGGCTGGTGCGTATTTTGGATAGTAAGTATGACGAACCCGTGGATGAGAAAATGTTGACATTGTTATGTAAGCAACGCAGAATTGTCTCTTGGACTATCGGGGGCTAGCCAACCCCGTTTTTACCCGGCGGCGTGGCGCCGAACCTGCCATAAGATCCCATCTAGCGAGCGGTGGCATAGCATTGGTTGATAACACCCTCTCCCCACACGGTGGGGTCCTGGTCGAGCGGGTTGCTTCTCCTGATGAAGCGGCGCGGATGATTCATGGTCTGCCGAAGTTGCCCGTCAGGGAGCAGATCGCCAGAGAGTGCGTGAATATCGCCTATGGGTTCTTCTCTCCCCTGGTAGGGTTCATGGGGCAGGCTGACGTGGACTCGGTGGTCCGGGACATGACCTTGGCCAGCGGTTACGTGTGGAGCATTCCGATTGTCCTGGATGTTTGTCAGGAGCAACTGACTGCTCTTGGTGTTGAGGTTGGGGACACGGTTTTGCTCAGCCACCAGGATCAACCCTTGGCGGTGCTCCAGGTGGAAGAGATTTTCTCTTACGACAAAGAATTTATGGCCGCCCAGGTTTACGGCACCACCGACCTGGCCCATCCGGGCGTTCTGCGCACCCATTCGCTGGAGGACAGTTTCGTCGGCGGGCCGGTGACGTTGGTCAATCCTCCGGTGATAAATCCTCCTTTCGACGAGTTCTGGAAAACTCCCCGTCAGCTTCGGGAGCTCTTCGCTCAGCGGGGATGGACTAGGGTGGTAGCTCACCAGAGCCGCAACGTCCCCCATTCCGGACACGAGTGGCTGATGAAGGGCGCTTATCTGGCGGCGGAGGCGGATGGGATACTGGTCAGCGCCGTCATTGGGGAGAAGAAGCTGGGCGACTACATCGACGAGGCGATAGTGCTAGGCCACAACCGGTTGCGGGAGGGCGGGTTTTTCCGCGAAGATGTTCACCAGACTTCCGCCTTGCTGTGGGATATGAGGTACGCCGGTCCACGAGAGGCGGTGTTCCACGCCTTGGTGCGGAAGAACCTGGGCTGCACCCATCATATGTTTGGGCGGGACCACGCCGGCGTCGGTGATTACTACGACACCTACGCCGCCCACAACATATTCAGCGAGCTTCCTGATCTGGGGATCAAGTCCGTTTTGACTTTAGAGTGGTGGTACTGTCCAGTGTGCGCCGGAGTTGCCTACGAGGGGCTTTGCGGTCACCGGGACCAAAAGCAGGATCTTTCCGGGACATTTATCCGCAGCATCATCCAGGGAGGGACTAAGCCCGAACCGTTGACGCTAAGGTCGGAGGTACTGGAGATAACCGGCCAGTGCGCGGAGAAGTACGGGTTCGGTTCACCATTTGTCACGGAAGCCTACTTGGAGAACCGTACCCCAGTCATGTCCCTAGCCGCCATGGACTGTACTTGTTGCTGTGAAACTTGAGATTTAATGCTTAATGGCCCCCGTGCGAAAGAAACGGGGGCTTTTTATTTAGGTTTGGCCGCGGCCCGCCGAGCAATAGAAGATAAGCCATCAAATAACACCAAGTATCGGAGGAAAAATGCCAGCATTTGTCGAACCCAATGCCTGCAACGCCTGTGCGGGCGAGCACCTGGGACCGCTTTGCGTGTATATCTGTCCCAACGACCTGATGGTGCTGGACCCCGGCATGAACAAGGGCGCCAACCAAGAGCCGGAG
>JAKUQE010000003.1 GCA_022450395.1 Dehalococcoidia bacterium
AGTTCTTGACAGGGGCGGCGCCGCCCATCTACGCTAGCCTGCACCGGCGGACCCTGTCCAAGTCCGCCGCCTCCGCATCAGACAGAGCCATCCCTCCAGACCAACTCTCAGAGGCAGCGCTATGAAGTTTGGAATTCAGATCAACGGCCACTTTTCCACCGAACTCAAACCCGCCGATGCATTCGACTACGCGGTAAAGCAGGTACGCGCCGCCAGAGATGGCGGTTTCGACGGCATCTTCGCCGCCCACCACTACGCTCTGGGCACCGGCGAGAACATGTTCCAGCCCATTCCGTTGCTGGCACGGCTGGCGGCTGAGGCCCCGGACATGACCATGGGCACGGCCATCTATCTGCTAAGCCTGCACAACCCTGTGGAAGCGGCCGAGCTTTCGGCGACCCTGGACGTGATGACCGGGGGGAAGTTCGTTTTCGGCGTGGGACAGGGATACCGGGACGTAGAGTTTACTTCTTTTGGGATCCCCAGAGGAAACCGCGGCGGCCGATTGGATGAAGCCGTAGCCATGATCCGCAAGCTGTGGGTAGAAGACGATATCGATTGGAAGGGGGACCATTTCACGTTGGATGGGGTGTCCATCAATCCCAAGCCCATCCAACAGCCCGGGCCGCCCATATGGGTGGGGGGCGACACCCTGCGCAGCGTCCGGAGAGCGGCCCGCATCGGCGACGCTTGGATGACCAGCCCCCGCCACTCCAAGGGCTTCATCCGCGAGGCCATACAAGTGTTTAACCAGCGCCGCGAAGCCTTAGAACTACCCGCAGCCCCTCCCGTCTTCTTCAGGGAGCTGTTCGTAGCGGACAACCGGGAAGAGGCGGAACAGGAGTTGGTCGAGTGCTTCGAGAGACTCTACCATATGTATCACCGGGAAGGCCAACCGGGGGAGCGATACGACCGGACGTTCGAGGAACTCAAGGAAGACCGAATCATCGTGGGCAGCCCCCAAGAAGTCACCGAGGAGATCCAGAGCTACCAAGACGAGTTCGGCGCCGAATACATGTTCTTCCGGGTGTACTACCTGGGTATGGACCCGGAGAAGAGCCTGCAGTGCATCAAGCTATTCGGAAAAGAGGTGGTGCCTCATTTTACTTAGCGCCTGACGGGGGAAATCCCTCCAACCCCCCTTTACAAAGGGGGGCTTTTGTATGACCTGGGGCATCATCGGGTTTGTTGCAACTTTTCCAGAGCGTACTTGAATTCCACAAGACCTGTGCGATCGATACCTCGTTGATAGTAGGCTTCGGCCTTCTCCGGCTCGAGTTGGACCGCCTCGTTGTAGTCACTTAACGCCCGGTCATCACGGCCCATGCCGCTGTAGGCATCCCCCCGGTCCAAGTAGGATTCAGTATCCAACGGGTCCAGCAAGATCGCCTCGTCGAAGTATCGGATCGCCCGCTCCGGCTGCTCCGATGCCATCAATGCCCGGCCCCAGCCGGCGTAGGCCTTGGGTAGGTTTGGGTTGAGCCTCAAAGCCTGCTCAAAATCTTGGATCGCCCTTTGGGATCGGTCCGATCGGGCGTAGGCCAGCCCCCGGTTCAGATAGGCCTCAGCATAATGAGGATAGATGCGTAGCGCCAGATCATATTCTGGGATCGCGTCTAAGAAACTGCCGCTTGCGTGCAGGGTAAGTCCCGATTCAAGATGCCGCCTGGCTAACACCTGGGCCTCGTCGCCCCTGGCGACGCCTTGCGCATCCCTCTTCCCAGTGTCCCCGCAGGCCGGCACGGTAAACAGGAGCAGTATCAATATCAGCCACGCTTTCATAACTTGTCGTTCGGGCCTTGTCCCCGGTTAACCCGTGTTTCACGAGCTCGATCGATCGTTGGAACCCGCCCTGCTGTTTGACAGCCTGGGAAGACGCACCTAGACTACCACCAATGAAAAAAGCCCGCCCTTGGGGGCTGCCGGCCCGTTGAGCATGGCACCTCTATCGTCCTCAAGACTGCCCCCCGCCTTACGGTACCCGGCCTACCGGTCATTCTGGCTGGGAATGCTGGCCTCAGTCAGCGGCTTCCAGATGCTCCGGTTCGGTCAATTCTGGCTGATTTTCGAGATCACCGGGTCTCCCTTGAGCTTGGGATGGATCGGCCTGGCCAACGGGGTACCGGCAATCGTATTGAACCTCTTCGGCGGTGTGGCCGCTGACAGAATCGACCAGCGCCGCATGGTCATGATCAGCCAATTCATCATCGCCATGTTGATTTTTTTCTTGGCCACCATCACCCTCATGGGATCGGTAAATCAATGGCATTTAATCACCATCGCGTTTCTGGCGGGAGCGGTGGAGGCTTTCGATCAGCCGGCGCGGCGGGTCCTCTTTCCTCAACTCGTCGACCGCAAGGATCTGATGAGCGCAGTGGCGATGAACGCTGCAATCTGGCCCGGAACCCGCATTCTGGCCCCGGCGATCGCCGGCGTCATTATCGCGGTATCCAGCTCAGCCGCCAACTTCTACGTAGCCGGAATAGGCTTCCTGGTCATGGCGGCCGTCACCTTTAGATTGCGTTTACCGCCCCACGTCAAAACATCGCGAACCCGGCCGATCCACGACATTCTCGAAGGCCTCCATTTCATCAGGAAGGACACCACGTTCAGTTTCCTGATAGCCATGACATTTTTCAGCAGCTTCTTCGGTATGGCTTACATACCGCTGATGCCGATGATCACCGTGGATGTGCTGGGTGTGGGCGCAAAAGAACAAGGCATGATTTTAGGGGCCGGCGGGGTGGGCTCACTGATCACCGCGCTCTGGTTTGGCACTCGGAGCAATTCGGGGGCCAAGGGAATGCTGATCATCGGTGGCGGAATCATGAGCGGCCTCATGGTGGCCACATTCGCGATAACCGCCGGGATATTTAGATCCGTTCCGCTGGCCATGACCCTAATGGTGGTTTTAAGCGTGTTCAATACCTTGGCCAACACCGCGTCTCAAAGCTCGTTACAGCTACTGGTGCCGAACCACATTCGGGGCCGGGTGATGGGATTTTACGGAATGACCTATAACATCCGGCCCTTGGGCGGGCTACAAGCCAGCGCCTTGGCCAACATCGCCGCCATCGGCGCACCCATCTCCATCGCTATCGGAGGATTGGCGGTAGCAGCGTTCCCCATAGTCGCGATGATAGCCAACAAGCGGGTCCGCAATTTAGGGAGTGAGTTGCGGCGAGCGGAAGCGGAGGTTATCGCCGCCAGCCGGAGCGATGCGCCGACATCAACTACGGTCTCAGGCTAACCGGACACGTGCCTAAACTAGCCGTTGCCACGCCTACCGCTGGATACCGTGATTGGCTAACCGGAACGGCAAGGGCCGACTGGGCAACTAACTGTGAAGCTCGATGACGTCGCCGTCTTCCAGCACGTAATCGCGCCCCACCCGCTGTCCGTCATGCTTGCCGGAACCCCATAGCAGAGCGAACTTGAATTTGCGCGCCCAGTCCTTATGGACTGAAATCGCTGCATCCTCGACGATGCTACCGATCGTTAGCACCTCTGGTGCGCTAAAATCGGTTTCCGTTCTTTCGGCTTTGAGATACACCCGCACTTTGCCCAGAGCCTGGAAAATCGCCTCTCCCAGCGCGTCCAACCCGATCCCTGTGTCCGCCGATACCCCAAGTGTAGAAAAGCGCGAGGCATACAACTCTTCTAAAAGCTCAAAGGCCACGTCCGCATCCTCTTGATCGCTCTTACTGCCCACCAACAGGCACGGCTTTTGGACCAAGGGGTCGTCGGGATCTACCGCCTCACCTTTCTCCAAGAGGCGGTAGCCAAACCGGTCCATCTCACCAAGGATCTCGTCGGCGTCGGTCAATGGGTCCTCGGATAGATCAACAACGACGACCACCAGATCGGTGTTTCGTACGAGGCTAAACAGTTGGCTTTGCACTTCAGGGTCGTCGATGGCGGGGGTGTCCACCAACTGGATCTTCACGTTTTGGAAGGGGAGCATCCCCGGCAGAGGGATCCGGGTAGTGAAGGGGTAGGCGGCCACTTTGGCGTCCGCTCCCGTGAGCGTGGCAACGAGTTGGGATTTGCCGGCGTTGGACTTTCCGATGAGCACTGCTTGACCCGCCCCTTCCTTGCGGATCGCGTAGGGCGAGGGACGCCCCGCGCCACGCTTGGGACTTTCCAGTTCCTCCAGAGCCTTGGAGATCTTGGCCCTCAGGTCGGCCCGGAGATGGTCGGTCCCTTTGTGTTTAGGGGTGGCGGACAGCATCTGCTGAAGGGTCGCGGCCTTCTCGGCCGGACCGACGGCCGCGCGGTACGCTTCTTCGGCAACGTGGTACTTGGGAGGCAGATTCGTAGGCACGGTAGCTTCTCCTGTTGATCAGAAAGCCGAGCCTGATTGAGGGTGATTACTTGTAGGGGAAATATAGCAATTGCGGGGGCCGGGAGTCAAATGTAGCCTTTTTCAAAATTCAGCTTGGGATACAGCCATGCGATCGATTTGAGCGCGGACACAAACTTATCGCAGATACGGCAGAGATCGAACAGGCTGAAGAAAATTTTCCAAAATCATTAACATGCCACGTATCACCCCTTTGGGCATGCAACTATCCGATGCTTGGCGATTGTCCGTTCGTCCAAGATTAACGACAGCGCAACGGTCACCTGTTCATGTTGTCGTCGATGAACTTCCGTATCTTGTCCTCTTCTAACTCTTCAAGAAGTAGCAGTTTACCGGGCGCCGCTAGCGCAATCTTGGCGTCCATCGTAGGGTAGGGCGCAAGGTAGACCTGGGGAGGATAGGACGACACAATATCTGTAAGCCGATCCACCAAATCCTCCTCGCATTGGTATTTACGGCAGTTGTATTGGACTAACATGCTCCCCCTTTCATGCCCGGGATCACGTTCCATCACGTGTTCCTGCTCCAGTCTATGAATGGGCTGCCTGTTTATCTGCTGCCCTGGCAAAGTCTCTCTGTGAGCTGCCGTGTAACCGGTAGGTGGCAGGATCTTTCCGAACGTACTGCTGGTGGTCATGAAGAGTACGAATCCTCCAACCGCCACCACCAAGACGGCTAGTCCACCGCCGGCCATCATCAAGTTTCGCCGGAAGTTGCCCCGGCGCGCTCTGCGGGACACCTGCTGGCGCCGCTCTCGAGCACCCTGCCTTCACTCGTATCTTTCTTTCCGATCTGCCATTACAGCCTCCAGATCTGCATATCCCTCCCAATATCAACCACCCAGGATCTACCTAAATCGCCCTTATTTATATGCCAAAGGGAAAATGCTTTGCTCCGTCCATTTCATTTGGCCGGCGGCCTCGTTAGCTATGAGCGTGAATGGGATCGGGCTCCGCTCCAGGAACCGGCAAACACCAAAAGGGCCAAAACGATCAGAACCGCAAATTCACCCGGATGCCTTCCGCCACCATCACTTAACATGTGCTGGAGGTGGATACCACTCAATAGGGCAAACACCAGTGATAAGAGACCCAGGATCAAGCTTGTTCGCTGTAACAAAACACCCATATTTACGTTATCTCCTCAAAGTAGCGTGAACGGCTGGCCAAGATTCAGCCAAGGTTGTGACTCCTGAATCTTAGTTACGATTTGCCGAGTTGGGTGGATTGCCTTAAGCATTCCTTCCAACCGGGTTCGATGCCCTGATGCGTAAGTTAGATGCGCTTATAAATCGAGAAGTCGTTAGGAGCAACGGAGCGAGTATGCCAAGCACCGACCTAAACTTTGCAGATAGGATCAGGCCTTGGCCGTGATTGGATCGACGGAAAACTGGGCGCGCCAGTCGTCGATTCCTCCTTGTAGGGCCACGGCGTTGATGCCCCTTTGTCGAAGTTGATGCGCCGCACGGGCGCTGGTAGCTTCATCGTGTCAAGCGCAATAGGCGACTACCATCCGATCTTCGGGGACGTCAGCGGCCCATTCCAAGATTTAATCCGGCAGCACCCGTATGCTACCCGGTATCTGGGAGCCGTTATGATCGTAGCTGGCTCGAGCTCTTACGTCGAGGATCACCGGCGGGTTGGGGCCGGACATCAGTTCGGCCAATTCATCCACTGAGACTCTTGGCACTTCGCCGGCATGCTGCCCAAACAGTCCGGCTACGGTAGCCTCCCTTTCCTCATCAAGAATCTCACGGGAGGCCTTTCGCCCATACCACGCGCTAACCGGGGTTGCCGATGCTCCATGAATGGTCACCGAGGCCAGCACCACCACTCCGATGGTCGCCAAGAGCAACTCAGAGCCGGGAATGCGCGCCTGAACTACCAGCAAGGCCAGCAAAAGTGAATTCAAACCCCGCGGACCGAACCAGGCCACGAAGGCCCGAGCCTCCCAACTTAGCTTGGCCCGGGACAACACCAGGCCCAGCACCGGCGGGCGAATCAGGAATATCACCAACGCGGCCAAGATCAACGCCGGTCCAAGGGCCACCGATCCCAGGATCCCGGAGAGAACCGCACCGAATAGAACAAAAGCGAGAAGCATCGCCATCTCCGAGGCGATCTCGCCGAAGTCCAGGAAGCATTCGCATAATGATTGGTTCAGCACCACCACCGCCACTCCGGCGGCGAAGGAGGCCAGGAACCCATCTCCCCCCGCGGCTGTGGCTCCCGCGTATGACGCCAGGACCAAACCGACGCCGTAAAGCGCTTGGTGCTCCTCCCTGATGGCCATGCGGGCGTCAACCTTGTTCATCGCCCAAGACCCGATCCCTCCGATGGCGAATCCGATGATGGGCCCCAATACCAGCAACTTCGCCATGAAGACGGTCCACTGGGCCGCTCCCCCGGCTTGGGCGCTGGCTACGGCGATCAGGACCAAGATCACCGGAAGCACGATGATGTCGTTGGTCCCGGCTTCAAACTTCAGTACCTGGCGTACGGAGCGGGGGATCCGTCCGTCGCGCACTATCTCCCTAAGGACAACCGGGTCCGTGGAAGCTAAGATAGCCCCGCCGATAAACGCCATCAGCCAGGGAAATCCTAGCAAAAGGGCCAGTGCAACCGCTCCAAGCCCAATGATGATTCCGGTGCCAGGGCCCAATACCAGTGCCGGCACCAGCCATCCCTTGCCCAGTTCGGCGATCTGCAACTTAACCGCGTCCAGGAATAGCACCAGAGCTAAGGTTAGCGTAGCGACAATTTCCAGGAGGGGACTGTGGGGTCCAATATCAATAACGCCAAGACCGCCCCGGCCCAGCAAGAAGCCCAGGCCGAGGAACATCATCGGAAAAGACAACGGCGATCGTTCAACCAGCCCCGACGCCAGGGCGGTAACCGTCAGAACGATGGCGATGACCCCGATGATTAATATGAATTCAGGCACGCCGCACCTTATAGATCAAGCTATCCGGATATGACCCACAGGATTGGTTTCACCATCAGTTAACAATGGAAACTCGTGCCGCCGACTTAGCTTCGGCCGTTCTTTGCCGTCCGCCGCCCGGCAATCACTCACTGTTGGGCCATCCAGGCTCACTCAGTGAACAAAACCCCGGCGATGGAGACTAGGGAGCCGAACTGCTCGTCAGCGGGGCATTGGGCGTAGGCCACCACTTCACCTCGCGTCTCTGGCAGAATCGCCAGCATGTAGCGGATGGGCGACGCACCACAGATCCTGGTAGCGTCTCCCTGGCTGCGCATATGTTCTGCCAGCCGGCCGCTGCTCCCAGTACAGGCCACTTCCAGCCATTCCTCGTCGCTGGTTCGGATCCTGGCCTTGCCTGCCAGATCGAGGGGAAGAGAGTCGCTGAAAGCAGGCCCAACATGGCTAAGATCGCCGGCGGCAACCACCAGAGTATTCTGTTCCGCTACGACATCGGCCAGGAAGGACAGTGCATCTTGAAGGACGCCGTTCGTTTCCGCGCCGTTTTCCACCAAGTTTTCGTCCACCCCGCAGAGAATAGGGAGCATACGCTTAGGCTTGCCTCCCGCGAAGTAGTGCAGCCAAACCGAAGCCAACTCCACCGAATGCTCTCCGATGTGGTGGACCTCTTCCTGGAATGCGCCGTCTTCGCCAAGAATCTCCACCAAGCCGTCGACCAGGCTCGTGTCCGTGGGCAATTGCCCCCAAGGAGTGGCGTAATCTTGACGGGTCAAGGTCAGTCTGCCGGGGCTGCCGGAGTGGTCCGTACCCAGTAGGATAATCAACTCGGCATCTTCAACCGCCTTATGGGCCAGTTGCCAAGTCTCCGCGTAAGTGCGCCACCCTCGGTTGTAGTCGATATGGGGGCTGATCAGGCCCGCTATGCGTTTGGAGCCAGCGTCGCCATCTTTCAGGACTTGTCCCCCGGCATCGGCATTGGCGTTACTGCAATAATCGTCAAAGGCCTCCCGCAACTCGTCTCCGTTGCTAGGATAGGAGTTGCCGGCCAAAGACGACGGACGGAAAGGTCCCGCATGGTAGTTGTCCATCACCTTAGCAATCGCCCCTTGGAAACGCTGGTTGTCCAGCAAAAACGCGTCATCCAGACTCTCGATAAACGCGTCGACCTGGCTTGAATCTAGTTGTATGCCCGTGCGAAGGAGAAATCCGGTACGCAGCGCATCCGCGTTACGAGTGCCGTCCAGAATGGCCAGCATCGGGGCGATGGGCCGAGGCACCATGAAGTAACCTTCGCCAAGCCTTAGGGGATCCTGTATGGAAAGGACTTCCTCCCCTTGCCAGTTGACCCAATGGAGACTAAGAGGACGCAGTTTGGGTAATTCTTGGTTCATCGGGAGGATTATATACGAAACACGGCCAAATTGAGGTGTTTAACCAGTCTGCTTGACGGAGATTCCGGAGTTTAACAATTCGGTCCGGCGGTGAATTAACGCTCATGGGCAGGATGTTGAAAAGGACTAGCCCTTTTGTCACCCGAAATATCGCCCAAAAAGGTGATGCCGCAAAGTACGACCGAGGAGTAACGTGAATTGAATTCAACAAGGAGCGGAATCATGACAGCCTACGCAGTTAGGGAAATAGAAAAGGTAGTCGAGGAAGCCGAGGCCGTTGCCGCCGAAGCATCGGTCGAGTCCACCAATATGGCCAACAGTCCCGTGTGCGCCCATCACTGGATCATAGAGCCGGCCAACGGCCCAGTTAGCCAAGGGCAATGCCAGAACTGCTTAGAAGTTCGGGATTTCAAGAATTTTGTGGATTCCTATCACCAAGACGACGACTAACTCTTAGACTCCACTTGCGTCCCTGAAGTACTCGCCCAACCGCGCTCAAATCGCCCGGTAGGAGCTAGCCGGTTCCACGGCAAACGCACGCCCATCCTCTTCCAGCTTCTTGAGGTGAGCCACCACCAGGTGGCGCGCCAGAAACCTTAGACGCTCGTTCGTCTCCCCATAGATTCGCGCAACCAAAGCGTCAACTTCCTCCGTCACCTCCTGAAATATCCCCAATATCCGCTCATCCACCTCCAACCGGTTCCGCACCAACTCGGGGATTTTAGCCAGCGGGTCGTGCATAACCGGACCGTGACCGGATAGAATGACCTTGAGGTCCAGTTCCAGCAGCATCCTTAGCGAATCAATATGCTGAGACAGGCTGCCCCCCCTCGTTAGTGCGGACGACAACGGTGCCCTGCCCCATAATGTGGTCGCCAGTGAAGAGAATTCCTGCTTCCTCCAACAAATAACAGAAAGCGCCCGCCGTATGACCGGGAGTGGCAACCACTCGTAGATGCCGGTCGCCCGAGTCGAATACCTCTCCGCCTTGAAGCAGCTAGCAGCCCAGACTTTCTCTAAAAATTGATTTTTCTACCAATCGCGTCGCAGCTCTTGTAGGATTCGATGGACAACTCTACGATGCTTTCGGTTGATCGGTATGACTGTGTTAGACAAGTCACCGCCAGCTACATTCAACGTCAAAGTGTCCCAAATAATACCCTGGTGGTAGTCGACAGAACGCAAACTCTTTCGGGGTATCCGATATGATTGCTTCCGAATTAAGCTCCGTGTAAGGTGTATCACTTCGTTATTGGTGACCAGCAAAATGGGAGGCCACCACCCCACGGTCTGGTTCACCGCAGACCTTTCCACCCACTCAACGACCGAGTCGTACGGAATCATCGCAGCTTCTACTGCCCATTTTGGTGCTACCATCAGTCAATCTTATCTCGAATGGCCCACATCATCTACCTTTGCCGGATGTTCGGACTCCCCCCGTGCTCGCAGTGCCGGTGCGTTACAAATACCCAGCCCGTTTTTGGGCTGCCCAAGGTGTCCCGCCAGTAGTCCAGCAAAGGCCGCGTCCGCTCCTCGTCGGGAAATCCGGCGTCTATGAAGACCCCAAAATCCGTTCCCAGCAAGTAGTAAGCGCTAACTGTGGGACCCCTGCTCGAAGCTCTATCCCCTCCCAAGGACACCTGGTGTATCCGGTCCAAAACTTCCACGGCTTCGCTCCTCCAACAGCCCTTAAGGGTATTCAATCACATGGTACCATCCCTGTGGTACGGTAAGCCCCCTTGAGCCGCTGGACCGGGAATGTACCATGCCCGGCCTACAACGATTCGGGGATCCGCTAAGAAAAGGGAGGGACAAGCCATGCCTAAAGAGTATTTCAGGGGCGACGCAGAGGACCTACGAAGCTACTCACCTGCTATTAAGGCATCCGGTGGCGCCACGATCTACCTGGCGGGTGTGGGAGCAACTACCGACGCGTCCGGCAAGTCGCTGGCGGGCGACTTCGAGGGACAGGTGCGGGCCACCTTCGAGCGCATCAGAGCGACCCTGGCCAGGGCCGGAGGGACCCTGGACGACATAGTCACCATGACGGTGTTTATCAAGGACATGCAGTACGGGACCCTCTTCACCCAGATCAGGAGCGAGTACTTCAACGAAGGTTTTCCCTGCAGCGCGTTGATCGGAATCGACTCGCTGGCTCGGGCGGAGATGATGGTGGAAGTGCAAGCCATCGCGATGACGGACAGCTAAGCCTGCTGGGACACTGACCGATTACGGGTCCACCGATTCAAGACGCCGGCCTGAACGCCGGCATCACCTCCTGTGCAAATAGCCGCATCGACTCCATCGTCTGCTCGAATGTCAGCGAGCCAAAGAAGAAGGAGCCCACGAAGTAGTTACTGCCGGTGGCTTCAACTTGATCCTTGACCTGCGCCAAGACACTGGCAGGCGACCCCACGATGTGGAGACCGTCGGCCATGCGGCCTTCGAAGTCCGCCAGATAATCGGCTCTCCCACTAGTATCGCCATGGGCTGTTCTCAGGTAGTTGAAGTTGTGGATGAAGCCGGCAAACCCGGACTTGGCCTCGGACAAGGCCCTTTCATCGGTGTCGGCCACGTATACGTGCCGGACGATGCCTAGCTTGGGGTCAGGCTCGTGTCCGTTCAAGCGGCCTTCTTTATTTCGATGCTCTTGCCACTCGCTCTTGTACAGGTCGAAAAGCTCTTTAACGACCTTGATGGGAGCATAGTGGGTGACGGTGTTGATTCCCTCTTGGGCCAACCACCTGATGGAGTCGGGATTGTCGGTGGGGTACCACAGGGGCGGGTAGGGCCGCTGGAAGGGACGAATATGCACTTGAACATCGTCGATAGTGAAATGTTCCCCTTCGACAGAAACCCGTCCTTCCGCCAGTCCTGGCAATATGGTGGACAACGCCTCCTGGAACATGGTCCGGGACCCATCGCGATCCACGTTGAAGAAGCCCAGTTCATAGGGTGAAACGCCCCGTCCCACGCCAAGTTCCATCCGGCCATGGCTCAAGTGGTCCAGCATGCAGATCTCCTGAGTCAGCCGCAGGGGGTTGTAAAGTGGCAGCAGATAAACCAGCGGACCCAAACGGATGCGGCGAGTGCGTTGCGCGGCGGCCGCAAGGAAGAGTCCCGGGGACGCCGCCATGCTGAGGGGCGTGGCGTGGTGCTCCGCCAGGTGATAGCAATAAAACCCCGCTTGATCGGCAAACTCCAGATACTTTAGGCGTTCCTCATAAAGATCGGCGATCTGCATCCCATTGCTATCGATCCAATCGAACAGGCCGAACCGCACCGTGGGGTCGAAACCATCTGTCCCAGTGTTGTTTGCGGTCAATTCTCCGCCTCCGTGAAACACCTTAGATACTTTCTCCGTGCATCAGTCATGAAGAAAATTTCTGGACACCAAATGTCTGATGGATTATGCTTCCTCGAACGCTGGATTACTAGGAGGGTGGGCGTGGTTACTCACAAAAATATCGGCCGGTCAACGCCTCGTTTAGAGGGTGAGAGCAAAGTAACCGGCGGTGAACAATATACGGCCGACTTGGTGTTGCCGGGCACGCTATGGGGCCGTGCCCTTAGAAGTCCTTTCCCCCACGCACGAATCACCCGCATCGACGCCTCCGGCGCCCAGCAGGTTCCTGGCGTGATGGCCGTACTAACCGGCGCCGACTTGAGGGGAGTCAGGTACGGGCGACGGTTGTACGACGTGCCGGTGCTGGCCGAAGACAAGGTGCGGTTCGTCGGAGAGCGGGTGGCGGCCGTCGCCGCCGTTGACCGGGATACCGCTGAAGAGGCCCTGCTTCGCATCGAGGTCGAATACGAAGAGCTACCCGCGGTGTACGACCCCCTGGATGCCCTGGAGCCGGACGCACCCATCCTACATCCCGACGTCAACAGCTACACCGGTCTGCCCCGCCTCCTGGATACCGTGACCAACGCCTTCGTGCGGGACACCTGGGGCAAAGGCAACGTGGCGGAGGGATTTGCCCAGGCCGATGTGATAGTTGAGGGCACTTTCACCGTGGCTAGACAACACCAAGCCTACTTGGAGAGCCACACGTGCCTAGTTTGGATCGACGAGACGGGCCGAGTGCAGGTGTGGGCGTCCAGCAAAGTTCCCTACGCGATAAAACAGCAACTGTCCGCGGCTTGGGGCCTTCCGGAGGCACGCATCAGGATCAATCCCGTCAGTATCGGTGGCGATTTTGGTGGAAAAGGCTCTCCCATGGACATCCCCCTGGCCTATTACCTGGCCGACCGCACCGGCCGTCCGGTGAAGATGGTCATGGACTACATCGAGGAATTTACCGCGGGCAACCCTCGCCATGCCGCCGTTATCCAACTCAAGACCGGCGTCATGCGTGACGGAACAATGGTCGCTCAGGAGTCCCACGTTTACTTCAACAGCGGCGCATACGGAGGCTTCAAGCCAGCGCCGGGAGTGAACCTGGGCGGTTCCTCCAAGGCCGGCGGGCCCTACCGAATACCCCACGTTCATCTCGAAGGTATTCAGGTCTACACGAACACCGTGCCCGGAGGTTTCATGCGCGCGCCCGGTGAGCCCCAGACGGTATTTGCCTCCGAGTCTCACATGGACGAGATCGCCCGGCGGTTGGGGATGGACCCCTTGGATCTGCGGATGAAAAACATTCTGGAGGAGGGCGACGAGAACCCCTTGGGGACCGTTTATGAGAATATCCGAGCCAAAGAAACACTGGAAGCGGCGGTGACCGTTTCGGGATACCGAAATTCCAAGGCCCCCAATGTCGGACGCGGGGTCGCAGTGTCCGACAGACCCACCGCGGGCGGTGAATCCCATGCTTCCGTCACGTTGAATCCCGACGGTTCCGTGGTGGTTCACACTGCCATTTTTGAGCCTGGTACCGGCACATACACGCTATTGAGGCAGATCGTAGGCGAAGAGTTCAATCTGCCGGTCGACGCTATCGATGTCCAAGTCTGGGATACTGACGGTGTACCCTTTGACACTGGTGTTGGCGGTAGTAGGGTAACTAGAGTAGCAGGCTTGGCGGCCCAACAAGCAGCCCGGGCAGCGTCCAATGAGTTGATAAGCATCGGGGCGGATCTCCTGGGTTGGCCCGAAGAGCACATGTCGATGCAAGGACTTCAAATAGTTCGGCAAGATAACGGCGATCAACAGCCATGGTCCGAGCTATTGCTGCGGCTGGGGCGTCCCATAGTTGGTGACGGCCATGTGCGGGAACCGGTTCCGGCGCCCGTCAGCTCCTTCACCGCCCAGGTGGCCGAGGTGAAGGTAGACCCCGAGACGGGAGAGGTGGAACTCCTGCGGTTCACAACAGCGCACGACGCGGGCAAAGTCCTGAACCCCGTGGACCACCAAGGGCAGATCGATGGGGCGATAATCCAAGGCATCGGTTACGCCCTGTCGGAAGAACTGGTTGTGGACGAAGGACGAGTAACCACCAGCACCTTCGGCGAGTACAAGATTCCCAGCATCAAAGACATACCGGAGCTGCTAACCGTGGTCTTGGAGTCGGATGCCGGTCCCGGACCGTACAACGCCAAAGGCATCGGAGAAAGCCCTTGCGGCGCAGTAGCCCCGGCCATCGCCAACGCGGTGCGCGACGCCGTGGGAGCCCGCGTGAGAAGCTTGCCCATCACTTCGGAAAAGGTGTTGCAGGCCTTGGTTGATGGGGAGGGGAGCTGAGGCAGAGACGAAATCCCCCCGATCCCTCTTTACGAAAGGGGGGCGAGACCGGGGCCTTGCCACTCCCACGCCAACGTTGACAGCCCACGCCTATCCCAATACACTCCCCCTCGTTAGCAACCTCGCCTGAAGCCATGACCTTTGGGCGTCTTGATGGAGATTCCGGTGGCGAAGAACAAGATTTACGAAACCTTCGATCAAGCCGTGGCGGGGATACCTGACGGCTCTACCATCATGTTTCCCGGCTTCGGTGGCATCGGCTCGCCTCAGAACCTGATCGCCGCTTTGCACCGGTTAGGGGCCAAGAACCTCACCGGCATCTCCAACGGCCACGGCGGCACCGACGGCCGGGTCGATGTGGGGACGTTGATCGAGGCTGGTCAGATGCGAAAGATGATCTGCGCCTTTACCGCGCCGACCCACCCGTCGCGGGTGACTCCCTTCGCCAAGCTGTACGCCGATGACGAGATAGAAGCGGAACTGGTGCCCCAGGGCACTCTGGCCGAGCGGATCCGGTGCGCCGGAGCAGGTATCGGCGGGTTCTTCACCCCCACCAGCGTGGGGACTGAGCTAGCCGAGGGAAAGGAGCATCGGGAGATCAACGGCCGGACCTACGTTCTGGAATACCCCATGCCCGCCGACTACGCATTCATCCGTGCTTGGAAAGCCGATACGCTGGGCAACCTCAAGTTCCGCATGGCCCAGCGCAACTTCAACCCCATCATGGCCATGGCGGCCACCGTCACCATCGTGGAGGTGGAAAACGACATCGCCGCTCCCGGTGATCTGGACCCTGATCAGATCCATACTCCGGGAATCTACGTCGACCGCATCGTACGCATACCCGAGGACGGTATCTGGCCGGACGTCGCCGGGGGGCCATCCGGCACCGGCAGAACCTTCGCCTAATCGAGGGCATGGCCTAAGTTTTGACGCCTAAAACCAGAAAATGAGCCGACGCCACATTCCATGTTTCGCATTTGCTGGTTAGCTTTCATGGCGCTGCTGATAGCAGCCTGTTCCACGCCCCCACCCCCTGTCGATCAACAGACCACGCTGCGATGTGACGATTGCCGAACAACGCCGGTCCTGGGCATCGTTGACGGAGACACCTTGGATACGCCACCCGGACGGATCAGACTATTTGGCGTCGATACCCCGGAAAGAGGAGAGCGCTGCTATAAGGAAGCCAAGGGAAGGTTGCGCGCCTTGGCCGGAAACCGGGTTAGGGTTGAGCCCGGTCCCAGGGACCAGGACCGGGGCGGACGGCTTCTACTATACGTATACACCGAATCTGGGATCAGCATCGACGAGACGCTGATCCGAGAGGGGTTGGCGGTAGCCTGGACTAGGGACGGCCAGCACCGAGATCTCCTGGTAGCGTTGGCAAAGGAAGCCCAGACGACGGGAACTGGCTGTCTATGGTAAGCCACGGTTCGTGATTCACCACTCCGGTTGACACTCCAGTCTCCAGGTAGTAACGTTCACGCCACCGCTCGGCGGCCCACGCCACCGAAACGAAGTTAGAGACGCGATTAGAGGAGGAGGGACCCCATGGCCAAATACGAAGGTATGCTAGCAGAAACCGTATTGATCAATGGACACAACGGCGACCAGATAGACGCTTATCTGGCGCGTCCACTGGGAGGCAACCCTGTCGGTGCAGTGGTTCTGATCCATCACATGCCGGGCTGGGACGAAGCGTCCAAAGAGATGGCCCGCAAGCTCGCCTACAACGGCTTCGCAACCATATCGCCCAACCTGCATTTCCGCCAAGGCCAAGCAACTCCCCAGGACAACAGCGCCAGCATCCGGGACGCCGGCGGAATGCCCGACGACCGCACCATGGCCGACGTACAGGCTGCCATCGACTATTTGCGGACGTTGCCTTACACCAACGGCAAAGTTGGCATAATTGGGTTCTGCTCGGGAGGACGGCAGGTCGTCCTGGGCGCTTGCACGCTGGAAGGCGTCGATGCCGCGGTGAATTGCTGGGGCGGCGGCGTAACCCCCCGGGACAGCGAGCCCCCCACGCCGGCAATGCCGAAATCGCCCATCGATTTCATCTCCTACCTGAGTTGCCCATTGCTGGGTCTTTTCGGGAACGATGACGCCAGACCCTCTCCGGAAGAGGTGAATGTACTTGAGGCAGCTCTGAAAGCGAACAACAAGACCTACGAGTTCCACCGGTACGACAACGCCGGGCACGGCTTCTTTGCCGTGGACCGTCCCAGCTACGCGCAGGAAGCCGCCGTGGCCGGTTGGGGCGAGGCCCTTGCCTGGTTCAACAAATATCTCGGCGGGGGCGCAGGCGCCAACGGTCAGGGCGCGGCTCAAGTTCCCACCACCGCCCGCGCCTAGGCTCTTTTCGCTGCCGCATCTAGTCCGGCCTTCGTCCTGGCGCGGACTACTGGAAGCGATCGACACACCCTCCGGAGTCTTTCCGGAGGGTGTGTTTTTTTCTTGCCCGTCGAAGCCGGGCGGTTAATCTTCGCCCATCGCCCGGGCCCCGATAGGACGGCTCGGTCAAAGCTACTTTCAAGGGGCCGTCAAGGGGCCGTGTTTCAAATGCCCAAATACGGTTTAATGGGCAATAAGTGCTGCCCCGTAGTGGGCATACTCTGCTGATTACTCGTGGGTATACCGGCAGGAAGTTTGAGGTGAATCGCCGCTTTGATCCCCAGAACGGATCCTTCAGTCCGATCGAGGTCCACTATGTTGAAAACCAGGATTCTGGTAATCATTACCGTGGGAATGAGTGTGGGGTTTTTGTTGGGGATGGGAGTATCGGCCCTACTCCGAGCTATGATAGCCGGTGGTGACAGGGGCTTGGAGATGACATTCACAGCACTCGTAGTGTTTATGGCCGGGATTTTGATTACCTACGGTCTCAAGTTCTCTCCCGCCGGCGAGGCAACGGAGTTGCCCAGGAACGAAATTCACTTACGCAATCCGCAGGCCCAGGACATGGAAGCAGCCGAGACAACGCCAACCCTGGCGGCGAGTGAAGCAACTGTACCCGGAGAGGTTTCAAGCTTAACTTGAAAACCCGATAAGTCGCAAATAGCTACCAAGTCCGGCGGCCGCCGCCGGCGGCGAATCAGTCGCTTGGACTATCCGGCTAATTGGAAACGCTCCGATTCGGGAGGCTTAGCCCAAAGTTCGCCGGCCCCAGCCATGGCCACGGTCCGCTCGGGACTGGCGCGCCAGGCATCGTAAATATCGTTGCTGTCCCAGGTGACGAGAGTAGTGATTTTTGACGGGTCGTCGATGGAATAGAGGGTTTCCCGGCTGAAGAAGCCGGGTGCCTTGCTCTGAGCCAAGCCGTTCCCGTCCAGTAACTTCTTAGCCTCGTCAATCTTGTCTGCTTTGGCCCAGTGATGGGTCAGAACTCCAATCATGTTAACCGCCTCAGCCAGCTTTCGGCGATCAGATTTCAGCCCCTTTCAAAAGCTGATGGCTGATAGCTGACCGCTGATAGCCCCAGTATATCACCGCAGGCTCAACTAGAATCACTTGGACTTTCAACCGAGCTTTTCAGCTTGAGGGCCGCTCCGGCCACAAGGGCCAACAGGGCCACACCCCCGCTTAAAACCGCGCCCATTTTGGCCGGGTCCTGAAACGGTGGGCCGGGAAACGCCTTGCCCGCCACGAATAGGGCCACCGTCAGGCCTAAGCCGGCGATCAAACCCGCAACCGCCAGGTGCCTGAGATCCATGCCCGTTGGAAGGGGGAAGCCCAACTTTACGGCTGCCCAAGAGAAAAGAGTTACCCCCACAGTTTTACCGACAACCAACGATATAAGAACGATGAAGGTAACATTACCTATAGACCCAAAAGCCACACCGGCGTTGACGAACGCGAAGAAGAACAGACCAACGTCCACGAAGAGCTTCAGTTGACGCTCAAACAGTTCCAAGGCGCTGTTGCTATCATGGGCGCCGGCGATTCCCTCGGCAACAATTTCGGCATCGTGTTCCACTGAGCGATGCTCTGCCGGAGCGGCCTTTTGCGCAACGGCCGCGGGAAGAAAGGGCACGATGGGGACGAGGGCCAATGCCGGCTCGATCGATGCTTTTACCAGGCCGATCCAGCTAAGGGTCCCAGCGATCGCCACATAAGGAACCCATGAGGCAACACCCAGCCGCCGCATGGCGAATGCGACGCCCATGCCGGCAACGGTCAGCAGCAGCCACGCCGGCATGATTGGGAGTTCCGGGTCCGGGTAAAAGACCGCGATGATGCCGAGGCCTATCCCGTCGTCCGCCACCGCCAGAAGGAGCAGGAAGTTGACCGCCGGGTGCCGGTAGCCGAATACCAGCCGGGCCACCAGCCAGGCCAGAGCGATGTCGGTTGCCGTGGGGATGGCCCAGCCGTTGGCCACGGTTTTAAAGTCTTCCGTTCCTCCGTAGAATACGAACGCCAGTAACAGGTACATTCCGGCCGGTCCCAGCACCCCTCCGATGGTACCCAATATCGGGTTGATCGCTTTCTCCACCGGGTTCAGGGCGCCTCCGGGCAAGATCGATTCCGTTATCTCTTTGGTGGCAACTCCGAAGAAAAAGACCATGAAGATGCTGTTGATCAAGAAATGCACGGTGATGGCGTGTCCGAACAGAATCGCACCGTCGCCAAAGACATGGTAATCCACCATCTCTTCATACCAGTGCGGATTAAGGTTGGCGGCGAGCATGCCCGCGACAACGCCCAAAATGAGAAATATAGAGAACTTCTGCAGGAGGCCGATCAGGTTCCGGGTCTGGTACAAATCATCTCCAGTTGCTAGCGGCATGCCGGTAACGATTCCCACGCGGCTGAGCAGCGGCGCCGTGAAGCTTGGCGAGGAATCACTAAAGATAGAAGTGAGGCGATGCCGCCGAGGATGGCTCCAGCCATGATTGGGCAGGTGGGAAAATCAGGCACCTTAACCAGATTATATCACCCATCCCGCGGGCGGCCGGGCCTGGTGTTCTGAGCCTGGAGCGAGGCTGTTCAGCTTGACAACCCCTAGTGCCTTTGATAGTATCACTGCCATCCCCCACTATCTATGGATAGTGCCTATTTGGCTATGGAGGTCTAGTCCCCGGTGGCGTTTGTTAAGGGATTGATGTGCCGTGAGTGCGGCAGGGAGTACCCCGCCGAAGCTCTTAACGTTTGCGACTATTGCTTCGGGCCTCTGGAGGTCGTATACGACTACGCTACGATCTCCGACGTCATCAGCCGCGAGCGGATCTCCCAAGGCCCATTAAGCATCTGGCGGTATCAGGACCTACTGCCAGCCAATGGCGACGACCCGGTGGATATAATGGCCGGCTACACCCCATTGATAAAAGCCCGCAACCTGGGAAAGAGTCTGGGTCTGCGCAACCTCTACATCAAGAACGATAGCGTAAACCCATCCTTTTCATTCAAGGACCGGGTGGTTTCCGTGGCGGCCACCAAGGCGGTGGAGTTCGAGTTCGACACCTTGGCATGCGCCTCCACCGGCAACCTGGCTTGCAGCGTGGCCGCCCATGCGGCCAGAGCGGGCATACGGGCGGTAGTGTTCATTCCCTGGGACCTGGAGCGTGGCAAAGTCATCGGCGCCGCCATCTACGGTCCCACCATGGTATCGGTCGAGGGCACCTACGACGAAGTGAACCGGCTTTGCAGCGAGGTAGCCGACAACTACCCCTGGGCATTCGTAAACATCAACATGCGCCCCTATTACGCCGAGGGCAGCAAAACCCTGGGTTATGAAGTAGCCGAACAACTGGGCTGGCGGATTCCCGACCATGTGGTGATTCCCAGCGCATCCGGGGCCATGTTCACCAAGATATGGAAAGGCTTTAACGAATTAGCATGCCTGGGCCTGTTGGACGGCGTTGACGCATCCTCCTTCGGCCCGGACCAGAACACGGTCCATCATCCGGCGGTGACCACGAAGATGCACATGGCGCAAGCCGAGGGCTGCGCCCCCATCGTGACCGCGTGGGCCAACGGGCAACCCCATGTGTCCCCGGTACGTCCCAACACCATAGCCAAGTCCCTAGCCATCGGCAACCCTGCCGACGGCATCTACGCCATCCGGGTTTTAAAAGAGTCCGGCGGTTCCGCATACGCGGTCCCAGAAGCCGACGTTGTCGACGGTATCAAGCTTCTGGCGGAAACTGAAGGGATATTCACCGAGACGGCCGGCGGCGTAACGGTCTCGGCTTTGAAGAACTTGGCGGACAGCGGCGCCATCAAGCCCGATGAGTTGACGGTGGTCTACATAACCGGCAACGGGTTGAAGACCCAGGAGGCAGTGGAGGACGTCGTTAATCCTCTGTCCATAAAACCCTCCATGGGTGCCTTCGAGGACGTGATAAGCCAGCGTATCGCGGTGGGAGGACGATGAATGATGGGGACGCAAAGGGTCAAGTTCACGTTCATGACGCAACTTGTCAAAGAGCCGATAATTTATCAACTGGGTCAAAACTTTAATCTGGTCACCAACATCCGCCGGGCCGACGTACGTGAAGACATGGGCTGGGTGGTGTTGGAACTGGATGGAGACGAAACGGAGATTCAGCGTGGTCTGGACTGGGTCAGCGCCATCGGCGTGAGGGTTGACCCCGTCAGCGGAGACGTGATTGAGGGTTAGGCCGTGGTTTCTCACCGCTGGTTCCTAACTGCCGGTTTAAGCTTTAGGAGGACATCCACTAATGAGTGTCATGGTTCGAATACCCACTCCCTTACGCCGCATGACCAACGGAGAGTCCAAGGTTGAAATCGAATCGTCCAACCTTGGCGAGTTGGTGGATAAATTGGATGGCGCATATCCAGGATTCAAGGACCGGTTGGTGGATGAGAACGGGGAGTTGCGGTACTTCGTGAACATCTACGTCAACGGCGAGGATGTCCGCTTCCTGGACGGCTTGGGAACCGCGATCAGTTCCGGGTCCGAAGTTAGCATCGTACCGGCCGTCGCCGGCGGGAACTAGCCGCCCCGAGCCTTTAACCACTTATTCTTCTGATCCTGTCTCGCCGCTTCGTCGGTGGGACGGTAGGCATCCCAGAACCCCCGCTGAAAGTCATTGAAGCGGTCATCAATGATCGCTTCCCTCATCTCTTGCATCAACCGCAAAATGAACCGCAGGTTGTGCATCGTCGCCAAACGCAGGGCCAGCAACTCCTTGGCCCGGAACAAGTGCCATAGGTAAGCGGCGGAAAAGTTCCGGCAGCCGTAGCAATCGCAATCCTCATCCAAAGGTTCGGCCTGATCGGCGTATTTCCGCTTGGTTATGTCAACTCGGCCGGTACGGGTGAACAGGGCGCCGTTGCGGGCTACACGGGTGGGCAGCACGCAGTCGAACATGTCTACGCCCCTTGCCACGCACTCCACCAGATCTTCCGGAGAACCCACTCCCATCAAGTATCGGGGCTTGTCCTGGGGCAATTGAGCCGCAACTTGGCCGGCGATCTGGTACAACTCGGCCTTTGACTCGCCCACCGCCAATCCGCCGATGGCGTAGCCGGGAAAGGGGATACCGGTGATGTGCCGGGCCGATTCATCTCGCAGATCGGCGAATGCGCCACCCTGAACGATCCCGAAAAGGGCTTGTTCATCGGCCGCGCCCGACGCCTGGTGGGTCTGGTAGCAAACTTCAGCCCACCGGTGAGTTCGGTCCATGGCCCGGCGCACCTCGTCTTTGGAAACCCCGTGGGCGATGCACTGGTCCAGGCACATGATTATATCGGCGCCCAAACCCCGCTGGTTGGCCACGGCCAGTTCCGGCCCAAACCGGTGCTCGCTGCCGTCGATGTGCGAACGGAAGCGGATGCCATCCTCGTCGACCTTGCGCAACGCGCCCATGCTGAAGGCCTGGTAACCGCCGCTGTCGGTGAGAATGGGCCGCGACCACCCCATAAAGCGGTGTAACCCACCCAGACGGGCTATGGCCTCCACACCGGGCCGCAGGTAGAGATGGTAGGCATTGCATAGCACGATCTCAGCCCCCAGCGATTCCACCTCTTCAGGAAGGAGGCCTTTCACCGTGGCCTGGGTTGCCACGGACATGAACGCCGGCGTGGACACGTTGCCGTGGGGGGTTACCAGTTCACCCGCTCTGGCCTCACCGTCCGTGTGTTGCAACTGGAAAGAAAAACCCAAGGGATACATCTCCTACCGATAAACTACTCGATGTAAGCCGCCTTCCGGCCAACTAGCATATTCCGTGATATTATCAGAAAGCAGTTCGAGGCTGGCCGATGGATCGATCCGGATCGGCTTGACCCAAACCGGGTCGATTGATTGATCGCGGCAATATGGTATCGCGGCCCTCACCTCGAACGCAACAATCGACGACCCGGCAGGCGCAGTCCATGTTCGATGCTTTCAGCGAGTTTTCAGCTTCACTCAGCGGCAGTTATCCCCTGCTGTGGGCATTGTTCGTCATGTCTGTCGTTGCCGTTATCAGCCTGGTTCTATTTTTCTTCTGGGAAGTGTTCTTTCGATTGCTGTCCGCCATCGGCCCACTACACCGGGGCCGGAGGGGACAGTAAGCTTGGATCTACTATTCCCCAACGCCGGTGTGGCCGTATCCCTCCCTCTCTTATTACTCCTAGGCTTGATCCTGGGCACTCTGAGCGGCTTTTTTGGCGTGGGGGGCGGGTTCTTGATCACGGGGGGCTTGCTAGTATTCGGCGTTCCTCCGGTCTTCGCCGTGGGCACCGGCCTTACGCTAATCATGGGCTCATCCATCATTAACACGCTGAAGCACCGCCGCATGGGCAACGTAGACGTTAAGCTGGGGCTCCTGCTGGTATGTGGCACCATACCGGCCCTGTTCTTAGCTCAGTGGATAATCCAGTTGCTCTCCGCGGCCGGAATAGTCGAATCGGCCATCCGGTACATCTACGTGGTGGTTTTGGCGGTCCTGGGAACTTTCATCATCTACGATTTCTTGAGGACTCGGCGGCCACAGGCGAATCAAGAGGGAGAGATATCCACGGCCGGACTGACCCGGCGCATTCAGTCGATGCGAATCCCCCCTCATTCCGTCCCGATACCCGGATTCGGGACCGTTCCAACGTACGTGTCCTTGCCTGTGTCGGGGATAGAGCGCATCTCCGTGTTTATTCCCCTGGCGGCGGGCGTGGCAACCGGTTTATTCGCCGGTCTGTTGGGAGCGGGCGGCGGGACCATCCTCATGCCCATGCTGATTTATATAGTGGGAGTACCAACCACGGTAGCCATAGGCACCGACCTGTTCCAGATCGTTATCACCGGTTCGATGGGTACCTTGATAAAATCGTACTCAAACGAAGTTGACCTGCTGATGGTGGTGATAATGCTGGTTTCCGCGTCGGCTGGAGCCCAACTGGGCACTGCGGCAAACAGAATGGTGGACCCGGCCCGCATCCGCATCCTGTTCGGTTTAACGGTCCTCAGCGGCAGCATCGCCGTAGGGTTGCAGCAAGCATCGGAGAGTTTCTCAGATGCGGACTACCTGTCTATCGCGGCCAACTCGTTGCTGCTGGGGTTCGGCGGACTGATCTGTTTGGTTATCGCCGGAATGGCTTTAAACGCCCAGATGGGACAGCGGGGAAATCAGGAAGCGGAGCAAGAAACCAGGAAGAAAGACAACGCGGACAGCTAACCTATCAATTCCCTGACCGTGGCTTCAACCAGGTCAAGAGGGACGTCCCGGCGAACCACCGCTTTGCCCACCCCCTCCAGCATCACCCAACGGTTGGAGCCCGCCTCGATCTTCTTGTCCATGGACATGGCTCGGAATATCCCATCGATGTCCACTCCAGCGGCGCTGGTAGGCAGGTTGAACCGGCGCAATAGCTCGTATTGGCGATCCACCAATTCGGACGATATCATTCCCATCTGCTCGGCCATGCGCGCCGCGCCCATCATCCCCACGGACACTCCCTCGCCGTGGAAAAACCGGCCGTACTCTGTCGACGCCTCCAAGGCGTGGCCGATGGTGTGGCCGTAGTTCAAGAGAATGCGTATGCCCAAGGTCTCCCGTTCGTCCTGGCTGACCACCTCCGCCTTGATAGCCATGCTGCGCCGAATGACTTGGGTGGAAATCTCCGGCTCAACGTCCATCAAGGCCTCGGCATGCTGTTCGAAGGTGTCGACTAAGTCGGCGTCTAGGATGAAGCCATGCTTGATTGCCTCAGCCCAGCCTTCGGCCAGCTCACGTTTACCCAGGGTAGACAGGGCCTGAACGTCGGCAAATACCCCTCTCGGCTGGTAGAAGGCCCCGACCAGGTTCTTGGCCTGGGGCAGATTGACTGCGACTTTTCCGCCGATAGATGCGTCCACCATGGCCGCCATGCTGGTGGGAACCTGGACGAAGGGGACGCCCCGCAGGAAAGTGGCCGCCACGAAGCCCGCCAGGTCGCCCACAACGCCGCCACCCACCGCGATGATGGGATGGCCTCTCTCAGCGCGGCGTTCCACTAGCCAGTCGTAGATCGACTGGACGATGCTGAAACTCTTGCTGGTCTCCCCGGCAGGGATGATGAAGATGTGGGCGGCTATCCCGTGCTTCTGCAATGCCAACTGGGCCTGGCGTCCGTAGGGATTCATCACGTTGCTGTCGGTGATGATGTAGGCCGGTCCTTTAAGGTCCAGTTCCAAAAACCGGCGGCCCAGATCATCAAGAATGCCCCACCCGGCGACTACCGGATAGCTGCCACCCGAATGATGAACCACTGCGGCCAGATTCTCATCGGCCATTTTCTTTACCTCCGGTTCCGGCATCCTTTTCGTCCCCCGTTTCATTAAACACTTTCAGTACTTCCTGTGCCACCTGTTCGGAAGTCAGAAGGTCGGTGTCTATCGAGTAGTGGGCCCGGGAGTAAGCTTCGGCCCGTTGCGCTAAAAGGGCCTCGATGCGTTCCAACGGAGGCGCCCCGGCCAGCAGAGGGCGGGCCGCTGCTCCGCCCGATTCAGCTTGGGTTATGCGGCGATGTATCGTCTCCGGTTTTGCTCTTAGACAGACCACCAGACCGTTTCTCAGCATCCGCTCCTGGTTGTCAGGGTCCACGAAGGCCCCACCACCGGCGGCAATCACCTTGCCGAGACCCGCGGCAAGCTCTTGGATCAGCGCTCGCTCCAAGTCTCTAAAAGCGGGTTCCCCGTCCTCTTCAAAAATCTCGGGGATCGACCGGCCGGCCCGATTCGCCAACTCCACGTCGGCGTCCACCAACTCCCAGCCGATAAGCCGGGACAATATCTCGCCGGTGCGGGTCTTCCCCGAAGCCATGAATCCCACTAGAAATATGTTACGTGGCAAGCTCACCGCTGTTCCATCGGCTACCGTCTAGTCTGAGACTGTAGCGAGGGCATTCATTCCGGGCCACAACGTACACCTTGCCCCCAGAGGTGTCAACGCCACGCCTGCAACCACTCCTGTGAGAAAACTACGCCAGCTTCACCCGTGCGTGGGGCAACACTGCTGGATTGACTAGGAATTGGGGCATCTTCCCCTGCAGCACGTCGGCGGTGGCCTGGGCCGTGCGCACCTCCAGCTCCAACACCGACTGCTGGGACAGGAAAGCCACATGAGGGGTGACCAGGACGTTGTCCAGGGCGAACAGGGGATGACCGGCTGGGGGCGCGGCCTGTTCCATCACGTCCAATCCCGCGCCGCCGATCTGACCGTCGCGTAGGGCGGCGTACAGGGCATCTTCATCGATGATGGGGCCACGAGCGCAGTTGATGATAAAAGCCGAGGGTTTCATCATCGCGAACTCCCCGGCGCCGATATACCCGCGGGTCTCTTCGTTCAACGGTGTATGGAGGGTGATGTAATCCGACTCAGCCAGCAGAGTTGGCAGATCTACCATGCGAACATCAGAGGGAGGAGAAATACCGGCTTGGAGATAGGGGTCGTGGGCCGAGACTACTAACCCGAAGGCTCG
>JAKUQE010000030.1 GCA_022450395.1 Dehalococcoidia bacterium
TATGTCTTTATGCTCCCCTTTTTTGCGCCTTACTTTGGGCGCCAGCAACAAGATGCGGCTGCCTTCGGGCAAGGACATGATGGCGTCGGCGATCTGCTGAACCGTCTGCTTTTCCACCGGTTTCCCGCATTTGGTGCAGTGAGGCGTCCCCAGCCGGGCAAAAAGCAGCCGCATGTAGTCGTAAATCTCTGTCACCGTGCCCACGGTTGACCGGGGGTTGTGGGACACGCCCTTCTGGTCGATGGATATGGCCGGTGAAAGCCCTTCTATGTAATCGACGTCCGGCTTATCCATGCGTCCCAAGAATTGGCGGGCGTAAGCGGATAGCGACTCCACGTAACGCCTCTGACCCTCGGCGTAGATCGTGTCGAAGGCCAGAGAGCTCTTGCCGGACCCGGACACGCCGGTGATCACCACCAGCTTCTCCCGGGGAATGGAGATCTCGATGTTTTTTAGGTTGTGTTCGCGGGCGCCTTTGATAACGATGAATTCCTGGGGCATCACACCACACCTATCACATATTCAACATGGAGTATTTTAGCACTCAACGCCTTGGGAATCATGGGGTACCAAGACCAGATGAGGCGATCGAATCAGCGGGTAGCGATATTGTGCGTCTTAGTGCTATAGTGTGCAAATAATGGCACTAGGAGTCCAAAATGGACATCGGAAGAGAAGACTATGAGGCAGGTGTTTATGGTAACTCGCTAGAGCTTGTGATGCAATCTTTGTCGAGCGGCAATCCACTTACCAATAGGCAGATTCAAACGGAAACCGGCCTGAATGATGAAACGTTGCACTTAGCCCTGACAAAGCTTGAGGAACGTGGGAAAATTCGATGGAAATGGCTTGGGCCTTCCCCGGTTTGCGTATCCATAAACGCGCCGCCTCCCCAGGAATGGTACACCATCGATGAATCGGCTGGTTACCTTCGCGTTTCGAGACGTACGATGTATAAACTTATCAAAGACGGCCAACTGCTAGCCTACCGCGTCGGCACGGGAGGACACCGCAGGTTCAGGCGGGACGACCTAGAGCGATTAATGAAGCCTGAAGAATTTGAGTCTGTCGATACGATGACGGCGGCGGCTGACCCGGTGTTGGCTGAGCTTTGGGACAACGAGAAGGGTGCAGCATACGACAGCCTATAATCGAGGCGACGTGGTCCTAGTAAATTTCTTGTTCAGCGAGGAGACATGGGCAAAACGGCGTCCGGCCATTCTCGTGAGTTCAAATGTCTACCAAAGAGGGCGGCGTGGGGTGATATCCGCCGCGGTCACCAGCAACACAAACCGGATCTTGGCCGGAGACTCCCTTATCACTGACTGGCAAGAGGCCGGCCTTCTCTTTCCTTCGGTCGCTACCGGCGTGATTCGGACCATCAAGCAAGGGATGATTGCCCGGACGTTGGGCAGCCTTTCATACCGGGACATGGACGCCGTCGACCAACGTTTAAGACTGATTCTCGACCTGGAGAGCTAACTTGCCGATCGGCCAACTATTTAAAGCCCCCAAGGTCCTCATCGGCGTGGTGCACCTGCCACCCCTACCCGGATCACCCGGTTGGAGAGGGGACATGGGGTGGGTGTTAGACCGGGCTCAAGAAGAGGCCTCGGTTCTGGAGCACGGTGGCGCCTCCGGCATCATCGTTGAGAATTTCGGGGACGTTCCCTTCCGCATCGGCCCGGTGGAACCCGACACCGTGGCAGCTATGACGCTGGCGGTGGCACGGGTGAAGCAAGGCACTGACCTTCCGGTGGGCGTGAACATGCTGCGAAACGACGCCAGGTCCGCTCTGGGAGTGGCAGCCGCTACCGGAGCGGATTTTATCCGGGTGAATGTCCATTACGGTGTTATGGCCGCCGAAGAGGGAATGGTCCAGGGGGATGCCTACCAGACCCTGCGCCACCGCAAATCTCTGGGCGTTGAGGTGAAGATCCTGGCCGACGTATTGGTCAAACACGCGGTCCCCGTCGGTCCCCAGGACCTGGGGCAGATGGCTCAGGAGACCACCTATCGAGGATTGGCCGATGGGTTGATAGTCAGCGGCCCGGTCACCGGACAGCCCGCCGAGGAGTCCGACGTGGCGGTGGTCCGAGATGCGGTGCCCGATGGGTTCTTGTTAGTCGGAAGTGGTGTAAACGAGGCAAACGCGGCCCGGCTACTGGCGGAGGCTGACGGGGCTATCGTGGGGACCAGCTTGAAACGGGATGGGATCGTGGGCAACCTCATCGACCCGGAACGGGTCAAGCGGCTGGCGGAAATCATCCACGAGTTAGGGCCGTATAGGTCATCCTAAATCGGTGATTTACCCGCGAAGACGGGATTCTGCAGACTGGTGGCGAAGGCCCTTATCCCGTTCGTGGTGAGTTTGTCGAACCACCGCACCGCCTTCCGAGTTAAGATTCGAGCCATCCGTGACGTCCGAAATCTCAAGACAAACCACTATGCAGGCTTCCGCTCCACCACGCACCCTGCCTGCTCTTCCAGCAGCATAACGGTGGCGGCCGAATCCATGTCCCCCAGGCCTTTGTCCACGGCCTGCTTGACAAAGCGGTAGGCCAGATCGGCGGCGGGCGTCTCAACGCCCAATTCCCTGGTCAGGTCCTGAATCAGGCCCATGTCCTTAAGGAACACCTTGATCTGGGTACGGACCCCATCGAAGTCCCGGTCCAGCATCACCGGGGCGTTGCGGTCCAGCATGAAGCTGTGCCCCCACCCCGAGTTGACTACCTCAAACACCAGGGCCGGGTCCGCCCCGGCTTTCGCTCCCACCACCATGGCCTCGGCGGCGGCGACCGAATGGATGCCAACTAGAAGCTGGTTGACCAACTTCACGACAGTTCCGGTACCCGTGGGGCCGATGTGCCGGACGGTTGTGCCCATGGCGTCGAAGGATGGCAAGGCCCGCTGATAAGCCTCCGCTGCGCCTCCCGCCATGATGGTCAACGTGCCATCGGCGGCCCGCTCGGTGCCCCCGCTTATGGGCGCATCCAGAAAGAAGGCGCCCTTGGCTTCGGCGGCGGCGGCGCAGGCCTTGGAGGTCGCCATCCCCACGGTGCTATGGTCAACGAGGACCTGCCTCGGCTTGGCGTTGGCTACTATCCCGTCATCGCCCAAGAATATCTCTTCCGAAGTCGCCACATCCGGCAAACACGCTAGGACGACGTCGGCCACCCGGACCACTTCGGCCACCGACGTTGCAGCCCGCGCTCCATCCGACGCGATCTCCTGAACCTTACTCTGGCTGCGGTTATGTACCGTCAGATCGAACCCAGCCGCCAGCAGCCGGTACGACATGGGCAATCCCATGCGGCCAAGGCCGATAAACCCTACTTTAGTCGCCGCCATGTTTATCTCCCGATTAATTTGCCACAGAGACACGGAGGACACGGAGTTTTTTTATTTTTTCTCTGTGCCCTCTGTGGCTCTATGGTTATAAACCTTTACTCCGCACCGAGGTCGCGGGCGGTTTGGGTGATTACCTTGTCGAAGACGGTGACTATTTCGTCGATCTCGCCGGCGGTCACGCATAGGGGTGGGGCGATGTTCATGGCGTCGCCGCCCCGCAGGATGATTCCGTTATCGGAAAATCCTTGGGTGAGACGCGCTCCCAGGTTTGCTTCGGCGGGGAAGGGTTCCTTGGTCTGCCGGTCCTTGACGATATCCAGGCCGCAGAGCAAACCCAATCCACGGACGTCACCGATGATCTGGTGCTTCTCTTTCAGCTCTTCCAGACCGTCCAAGAGGTACCGGCCCATGCGAGCCGAGTTCTCCACCATGCCCTCTTCTTCCATGATCTGGATGTTCTTGAGAGCAGCGGCCGCCGCCACCGGGTGCCCACCGAAGGTGATGACGTGCTTGAACGCGGCCTGGGGGCTGCCCACGAATGCGTCGGCGATAGGCTTTCTCAGGATGGCCCCGCCCATGGGTATATACCCGCTGGTGAGGCCCTTGGCCACCGTCATGATGTCCGGAGTGATGCCCCAATGATCACAGGCGAACATCTTGCCGGTGCGCCCGAAGCCGGTGATGACTTCATCGGCGATGAGCAAACACCCATAGCGGTCGCATATCTCCCGTAGCATCGGCCAGTAGTTGGGTCCAGGCACCACCGCCCCATAAGGGCTGGAGATTGGCTCAGCAACCACTGCGGCCACCGTGTCCGGACCTTGAAACTTTATGATTTCCTCAATGGCGTTGGCGCAACGCTCGGCGCACTCTTCCGGTGTTGTCCCGCCGTACTCACAGCGATAGGGGTGAGGCTGGGGCCCGTGGAAAAATCCGGGCATCATTGGTTCATAGTCTTGCTTGGGAAAACCCGGCGTGCCACCCAAGGCCAGAGCGCCCATGGTCGCCCCATGATAGGAGCCTTTCCTGCTGATGAACTTGTACCGGGTAGGCTCCCCTACCCGCTTGAAATAGGCCCGAGCCAGCTTTATGGCAGTCTCCACCGACTCCGATCCTCCGCTGGTGAAGAAGCATCGGGACAGATCGCCGGGAGTGATACTGGCGATCTTTTCCGCCAGGAGGACGGCAGGCTCGTTGGTGGTGCCCATTGGCATATAAGTTAGCTTAAGCATCTGGGCGTAGGCGGCATCGGCGATCTCGTGGCGCCCATACCCCACGTTCTTCAGCCAAAGACCGGACATGGCGTCGATGTATTCGTTGCCCCGGGCATCCGTAACGTGAACACCCTTACCCTCGACGAATATCTGGGGCTCGCCCTTCTCCGCCATGTCGCTGGGTTCTCTCAGATACACCCACAGATGCTCCAGGGCAGACTCCGTCAGTGCATCTACTTCCGTTTCGGTATGGGTTGCCATGATTTCTCCTTTTGTTAGCTATCAGCTTTAAGCGGTCAGACATCAGCGGTTTGATGCGAAACGTCATCCCGCTTCTGTGACCAATTCTTGTACTCTCCGTTTGATCTCGTCGTATAGAGGGCGGGCCGAATCGGGCCCCATGCCTCGAGTGTCTTGGATGGTCCAGACGACAACTTTGTCGCTGTTCCGAAGATAGTCCGGCCAAGTATCCTCATCGGCGATGACGATAACTTTGCCGGCCTCTTGAACCATCTCGAGGGTTAGCTGGTCCCGAGTTTTTTCGGAGATGTCTGCCCCTTGCTCACTCATATACGAGATCGCCGAGCTACCCCCATCTTTCAAGCGCCTGCTGGACGGCTTTGTTCTTTCGACGATCTCGTCGGCGCGGGTGCCGGCGCTCGTTGCGGGTTCGTTGGAAAGTTGATTGAACAAAGCCTCGGCGACTTGGCTTCGGCCCATATTGGCGTTACAGACGAAGAGAACTTTCATAGCTGGGGCAACACCTCCCGCGCCAGCATCTCCATGGCGTGGGCCGTTTCCTCTACGCTGCGGGTGTTGGGAGTGGATACGACCAGCCTTCCCACTCCCAACTCCTGGTAGGTCCGAGCCTTTTCCAGGATCTCGCCGGGCTCGGTACCCAGGGAATACCGGCCGGCACGGCCGGCGCCCAAAGGCGCGCTGACCGACACCGGAATCTCGGATGGATCTCGGCCGGCCGCCTCGGCTTGCCGGGCAAGATAGCGGATACCTTCGCTCAATTCTTCCGGTGGCAACGCAGTGGGGTGCCAGCCGTTCCCGGCGCGCGCCGCCCGGCGGATGGCCACCCGGCTGGACCCTCCGATTATCAGGGGAATGTGGGGTTTCTGCGTTGGCTTGGGGGAGAATTTCATGCCGGAAAAACTGTGGAACCTCCCTTGGAAACTCGGATCTTGTTGGGTCCACAGTTCCTTCATGATCGCGATGCTCTCATCGGTTATGGCGCCCCGCTCGGCGAAGGGGCTGCCCATTGCCTCCATCTCGTTCTCCACTGCCCCAACGCCCACGCCCAACACCAACCGGCCGCCGGACATCACGTCCAACGTTGCCGCCGTCTTGGCCAGATTGATGGGGTTGTGGTAAGGCAGCACCAGGACGCTGGTGCCCAGCAAAACCTTTTTGGTGGTGGCGGCTACGTAGCTGAGCACGGTCAACGGCTCGTAGTAGGGCTTATCGCCGATGCGCTCAAAGACGTGGCCTGCGTTGAAAACGTGGTCGCTGGCCCACACCGACTCGAAACCCAACTCCTCGGCCCGAACGGCCATCTGCAAAAGGGCCTGTATGTCTTCGATGCCCTGATTATTGGCTAACGAAAAACCGATTTCCATGGTGAGGCTCCAGGTTTAGTTGCATACCGTAATAGGGTTAATCTGCTACGCGGAACCCAGTGTAACACCGGCCAAGAACGGCCACAATTCAGCGTAACCGCAACGAGTCTGCCAACGTAGTCACCACGCGGTTGAAGCCCCGCTACGTTTACGATAAGCTGACCGATGATAGCTGAAAGCTGAACGCTCCTAAAGAGGTGTCAATGGCCTCCACCACGGCAACCCGGGTTCACGGTAAAGAACGAGAAGAATTGGCGGAGATCCTGCGGAAGCGGGTCTCCGGAGAGGTCCGTTTCGACGCCTTCTCCAGGGTGCTGTACAGCACCGACGCCAGCATCTACCAGATGGAGCCAGTGGGAGTGGTGATTCCCCGGAACGTGGACGATGTGCTGGCGGTGATGGAGGTCGCGCGAGAGAACAATATCCCGGTGCTTCCCCGGGGCGGCGGGACTAGCCTGGCCGGCCAAACGGTCAACCATGCGATAGTCCTAGACTTCAGCAAATACCTCAACCAGGTGCTGGAAACCAACCCCGAAGAAGGCTGGGCAAGGGTCCAACCGGGAATCGTCCTTGACCAGCTCAACCGGCAACTTGCCCCCCATGGGTTGATGTACGCCCCCGACCCCACCACTTCCAGCCGCGCCTGTATCGGCGGAGGCATCGGCAACAACACCTGTGGCGCCCATTCGGTGATCTACGGCAAATCTCTGGATCACATCTTAGAAGTGGACGCCGTACTTACCGACGGCTCCCAAGCCCATTTCAGGACCCTGGAATCCCACGAACTGGAGGCCAAGCTGAGCGGAACTGGGCTGGAAGCGGACATCTACCGGGGCGTCCGGCGCATCGCCCAGGACAACCTTCAGGAGATCAAGACCCGTTACCCCAACATCATGCGGCGGGTCAGCGGCTACAACCTGGACGAGTTTTTAAGTGACGACTCCTTCAACATGACGCGCATGGTCGTGGGGTCCGAGGGGACACTCTGCGTGGTCACCGAGGCCAAGGTCAATCTGGTGCCCCGGCCAACTATGACGGCATTGTCGATCCTCCATTTCGCCGATATCGTGCAAGCCAGCGAAGCCATCGTGAAGGTGCTGCAACACAGTCCATCCTCGGTGGAGGTAATGGACAACATTCTACTCCAACGGTCCCGGGAGTCCCTTGGCCACTCCGCAGACCTGTCCTTCATCGAAGGCGACCCAGGAGCATTGCTGGCAGTGGAGTTTTACGGCGAGTCGGAAGCGGAGTTAATCGCGAAAACCCGCTCCCTGAAAGACGACATCGAGGGCAAGGGCTTGGCCTACGCCTGCGTCAACGTGCTGGACCAGCCGGGCCAGAACCGGGTTTGGAACCTCAGAAAGGGTGGATTGGGTTTGCTCATGAGCATCCACGGCGACGCCAAACCCCTGCCCTTTGTTGAGGACACGGCGGTTGATCCGGAGAAACTGGGGCCCTTCGTGCGTAGGTTCGATGAGATCGTGCGCAGCCACGGCACTGAGGCCGCCTACTACGGCCATGCCAGCGTGGGTTGTCTGCACATCCGTCCCTTGGTCAGCCTGAAAGACTCGCAAGGCGTGGCCACCATGGTCGCCATCTCCGACGAGATCAGCGACCTAGTGAAAGAGTTCGGCGGCTCCCTGAGCGGGGAGCACGGCGACGGGATAGTGCGGGGCGTTTACACCGAAAAGATGTTCGGGCCGGAGATATACCAGGCATTCCAGGAACTAAAGAATACTTTCGACCCTCAAGGAATCATGAATCCCGGCAAGATCATCAATTGCCCGCCGATGACCGAGAACCTGCGTTACGGCCCAGACTATCAAGCCCATTCCATCACGTCCAAGCTGGACTTTTCCACCGACACCAACTTTGCGGGCGCGGTGGAGATGTGCAACGGCATGGGCGCATGCCGCAAGCTGGAGGGCACCATGTGCCCTTCATACATGGCTACCCGCGATGAAGAGCACTCTACCCGGGGCCGGGCCAACCTACTGCGCGCCGCTATGTCGGGGGCATTGCCGGAAGGTACAATGACCAGCAGACGGCTGTTCGACGCTCTAGACCTTTGCCTTGAGTGCAAAGGATGCAAAGCAGACTGCGACTCCGGCGTGGACATGGCCAAACTCAAGTACGAGTTCTTGGACCACTACTTCCAAGCCAACGGGCTACCTTTCAGAAACAAGATCTTCGGCCGCATCAACCTGGTTAGTCAGTGGGGCAGCCGGTTCGCCCCATTGTCCAACTGGGCTTCCCAAAATCCCATCGGCAGATTCTTCGCCGGGCTGGTGCTGGGGATCCATCCACGCCGGTCACTGCCATCCTTCGCCAGGGAAACCTTGCCCAAGTGGTTTGAACGGCGGGACCAAACCTCCCTTTCCTCCCCCTTTGGTAAAGGGGGACCGAGGGGGATTTCCGTTACGACAAATACTGTCGTCCTGTTCAACGACACCTTCATGAACTACAACTATCCCCAAGTGGGAAAGGCCGCAGTGGAGCTGCTTGAGGCTGCCGGGCTCCGAGTCGTATTGGCCAACGGCGGCTGCTGCGGCCGGCCAATGTTATCCAAGGGTATGCTAGACGAGGCGTCGGCCCACGCCCGCGCCAACGTGGACCTGCTCTACCCCTACGCCGAACAAGGCATACCAATCATCGGTTGTGAACCGAGTTGTCTACTGACCTTCCGCGACGAGTACCCCGAGTTGGTCAAGAACGACAAGGCCCAAAAGGTGGCCGAGAACAGCTACATGATCGACGAATTTCTGACGATGCTGGCTGAAAAAGGGGAACTGCGACTGGAATTCAAGGACCTGGGGAAAAAGATCCTGTTCCACGGCCATTGCCACCAGAAGTCCCTGGTGGGTACCGACTCCTCTTTGGCCGCCTTGCGGCTGCCGCCGGGCAACGAGGTGGAGTTGATCAACGCCGGTTGCTGCGGCATGGCCGGGTCCTTCGGATTCGAGAAGGAACATTACCAGCTTTCCATGGACATCGGGGCCCAAGCGCTATTCCCGGCGGTGAACGCCAAGGGTGAGGACTGGGAAGTAGCGGTGATGGGGGTGTCCTGCCGCCAGCAGATCGAGCATGGCACGGGCCGTCCGGCCCGCCACTTGGTCGAAGTGCTCCGGGACTCCCTGGCCTGAAGCGCAAGTCTGGCGGTGAACGTGACGGCGGGCCGACGGTGTCCGAATAGAAGGGGGCGGCAAATTTTGGCATCCGGTTGCGCCGCCGCCCCGGTTCACCCTCTAATTCCCCACCGGCACCGGCACACCCGCGATCTTGCACTGAACGCTGCCTAGGGTGTTGCGGGATGTGAAGAAAAGGGTCTTCCAATCGTCGCCGCCGAAGGCGACATTGGTGGTCGCGGTCTCGCCATGGGCGATGGTGCCCAGGTGCTTGCCGCTGGGATCCAGGACCCAGACGCCGCCGGAGCCGCCGCAGTAAACGTTCCCTTCCACGTCTACTTTCATGCCGTCGGGCACTCCCGGCCTGTCTCCCGACAGGTCGGCAAAGACCCGCTCGGACTGGATAGCCAGCGTGCCGTTGGGCAGCATATCGAAGGCGCGGATATGCCCTTTCCTGGTATCGTTGATGTACAGCACGCTTTCGTCGGGGGAAAACGCCAGACCGTTGGGGACGATAAAGTCGCCCACCAGCAGGGTCAAAGTCCCCAGGTCGGGCGTAACACGATACACGCCGGAGAAAGTCAGGTCCCACTGCTCCCGAGGCAAGGGACTGGTCCAGGGGTCGGTGAAGTAGATGGCCCCATCGGACTTGACGATCACGTCGTTGGGCCGGTTCAACCGTTGACCGTTGAAGCTGTTAGCCACCACGGTGATACTGCCGTCAGGCTCTTGACGGGTCACCCGGCGGCTGTCGTGCTCGGCGGCCAATAGCCGTCCCTGCAGGTCCCGGGTAAGGCCGTTGGCCCGGTTGGTCGGCTCTTGGAAGAGGGTCACACCCTGGCCTTGGGCCCATTTCATCCGCCGGTTGTTGTGGATGTCGCTGAAGAGAAGGTAACTACCCTCCTTCCACCATAGCGGTCCTTCCGCCGGGCCTTCGCCGCCACCGTAGCCCTCTCCCAATTTTTCGATATTTTGACCGGATGACACGATTCGCTCTAACTCAGGCGCATTTTGTTCTATAGGCATCTAAATCTCCTAATCTTGCAAACTGCTCGTGGCTGAACCACCGGGCATTATAATACCAATTTCGTGCCAGCGACGGCCCTCACCCCGACCCCGATTCCATCGGTGTCTCCCCTCTCCCAGTGGGAGAGGGGCCGGGGGTGAGGGCACACGGCATCCGGAACACTTGCCACTCCTCAGAGCAGTCAATATAATGCCGTCATTCCACACAGCTTCACGTCCAAGATACAATCCATGATTGAAGATTGGCAAATACGGCAGGCTGAAGGAGGACCAACATGGCATTCAAGCTGAATCACGTCCATCTCAAGACCCCGGACCCGCAGAAGACAGCCCAGTTTTACGTGGACACTTTGGGGGCCAAGATCATCGGAGAAGCCGGTGCGAACGGGCTGCGCTTGGACCTGCACGGCCTCACGCTGAACGTCACCAGATTCATCGAAAGCCAGAAGCACGAGCAGAAGTACGGTATCGAGCACATAGCCCTCGATACCGACGACATGCCCGCTTTGGTTGCAAAACTCAAGGCCAGCGGGGCCAAGATTCTAGAGGAGACCACCGTGGGCAACGGCCGAAAGGTCTGCTTCTTCGAAGGCCCGGACGGTGTGCATCTAGAGTTCCTGGAAGTAGTCGATTAGCTTACCGGCCAGGCCTTGACCGGCCCCGCAACTAGGCGATCCAGGCCGGAGACTTGTTCTGCAGCGTGATCAGGACGAATGGTGTGGGAACGCGCCGTTCTTCATGAAGTTATCGGACTGCAGGTTGATATATAGGTCGGCACCCCATCCCGGAGCAAGGAGAGGTAATACATGCTTTATGAATTAAGGGTTTACGATGCCAGAGCAGGCAAACTGCCGGCGCTTAACGACCGCTTTGCCAACCATACCACCGGATTTTTCAAGGACCACGGCATCGGTATCATCGGGTTCTGGACCGCTGAGATCGGCACAAGTAATCAACTCACCTATATGTTGAGCTTCGACAGCATGGCGGACCGGGAAGAGAAATGGGCCGCCTTTGGCGCCGACCCGAGATGGCAGGAAGTGAGGGCCGAGACGGAGAAGGACGGCCCTTTCGTCGATTCCGTCCAAAACAGCTTTTTACGGCTCACTCCCTACTCTCCGGAACCGCATATGACTACCGCCATCCAGGAGATGCGGGTTTACACCGCCATGCCCGGCAAGTTCCCCGCGTTGAACGAGCGATTCGCCAACCACACCATGAACCTGTTTGAAAAGCACGGTATCGAGAACGTGGGTTATTGGACGGCCGACGTGGGCACCAGTAACCAGCTCACCTACATGTTGGGGTACGACGGTCTGGGTGACCGGGAAGAGAAATGGGGAGCGTTCGGCTCGGACCCGGAATGGCACAAGGCCCGTGCCGCCTCGGAGGTCGACGGCCCTCTAAACCGCAGGGCTCAAAACAGTATCTTGCGAAGAACGTCCTATTCTCCATAGGCGGACGCTTCGCCCGTCGCTTTAAACGATTGTGGATGCGCCGATTAAGCCCTTCGACAAGCTCAGACGAACGGTTAAAAAATTCTGCTAACGTTCGTGGTGAGCCTGTCGAACCACTTTTCGGTACGGTTTACAGATAGCCTGGCCAGGGACCTTCGTATAGTTCGGGCACAGTGATTGGCCCGGCGGGCCGTGAGATCTGCCGCACGGCCTCGGAATTTAGGAGCAACGTTCGTGTCCAGCCTAACTAAATTGGGGCATGGAATCATGTCCCGATACTTGGCATCCATGGAATACCCGGAATATCGTAAATTATGGCTGGCCACACTGTGCTCCCAGTCGGCTTCCTGGGCCTTGATCGTAGCCCGAGCCGCCCTGGTGTTTAATATGACCGGCTCGGCCACATGGACCGGAGCCGTCACCTTCGCCGCTATGATTCCCTCGGTGTTGGTGTCGCCCGTGGCCGGATACCTGGCCGACCGTTTCGACCGCCGCACGGTGTTAGCCTATGCATATCTGGTCAACGTGGGCGATAACCTGGTTCTGGCCATCCTGGTGGTGACTGGACTGGTCGAACCTTGGCATGTATTGATCTTGTCGGCCATCACCGGTTCGGGCCGGTCTACCCAGATGCCCGCCGCCCAGGCATTACTGGCCAACATGGTGCCCCGAGAGCGGCTGCTGAACGCCGTCGCCTTATATCAGGCTACTTTCCACGGCTCCCGGTTCGTGGGCCCCTTCCTGATTCTGGTGGTGCTCTGGGCCACCGGCCACCAGGACTGGGTTTTCTTCTTGTGCGCCGGTCTCTATGTTCTTGGTTTTACCACGATCTTGACGGTAAAAACCGCGTCTCGGGGTGCGATGCAAGCGGGGAAGTTCCGGGAGATGTTCTTGGGTAACTTGATGGCCGGGCTGAGCTATATGTACCGGCATCCCTTGATCCTTTCCCTGGTGCTGCTGGTGGTAGCTCATTGCGGCATGACGATGTCCTTCGAGTCCCTTTTCCCAGTATTCGCCCAGGACAAATTGAACATGGAAGGCAGCGCCGCGGTCCTGAACGGGTTCAGCTACCTAATGGTGGCCTTTGGAGTAGCGGCCCTGGTGGCGGCGTTGATGTTAGCCGGCGTGAGAAGCGAGGCGGCAAGGGGCAGATGGTTGCTTGGGCTTGGGGTATTCAGCGGCGCCAGCGCCGTTGCTTTAGCTATGTCGCCCAACCTTCCCTTGGCCATCTTGTCGGTGGCGGCGATGGGTTTTGCCCAGGGCGGGTTCATGACGCTGAGCCATGCCTTGCTCCAGACCATCGCGCCGGACGAGATCAGGGGCCGGATGCTGGGTGTCTACAGTTGGCACACCAACGGCACGATGGCCGGTTTCAACTTGGTCAACGGGGCGCTGGCTGGGTTGACCGGTTTGTCGGCGCCACTGATCCTGGGAGCCGGCGGATTAGCATTCTTGGTGATAATGACGCTAAGCTTCGGCCGCGTCCCTCTGCGCCAGCTTTACGCCCGAGGCGTGGCGGCAACCTAACCGGAGAGCAAGCACACCATCGCCGTATTTACCATCTGATTCAGACCGGTTACATGGTATTGGCTTCGATGGCCCGAATCAATTCCGATGGGGTGGGGTCTAGGAGTATGTTATCCATGCTGGGCATGCTCGGCGGCTCCCCCGTCAGGTTTATCCGGGCCAGGCTGATCTTCCGAAACGGGAGAGACGGCAGATTGATCCTTGAGACTATACAGGCGCTATCCGGACCCGATACTACGCCACATAGACCTATCTATATCAGTTACGATGACGCCGGTTGACTGTAATGTTCTAGCCACCAGCGGGCTATATCGATGCGCCGGGCGAACCAGACATCGGGAAACCCATTGGCGTACTCCAGGAACCGCCGCACGGCCCGAGAACGGCCAGGACGGCCGGCGATGCGGCAGTGGAGGCCGACGGACATCATCTTTGGATGGGTCTGCCCCTCCTCATATAGACAGTCAAAGGTTTCTTTCAGATATTCGTAGAAGCCCTCGATAGAGACCAGACCCCCTCGCCAGAACCTGGCGTCATTCGTCTCAAAACTGTAAGGGACCACCAGCCAGGGTTTTTCCCGGACGGTAACGAAATAAGGCAGGTCGTCGTTCATGGAGCCGCTGTCGTATAGAAATCCCCCTTCTTCCACCACCAAGTCCCGGGTATTTATGCTGGGACCGTAGCGGGTGAACCAGCCCAAGGGCCTTTCACCAGTGGTTTTGCGCAGGGAGTCGACAGCCATCTGGATGGCCCGGCGCTCGGACTCCTTGTCCATCAGGTGGTATTCCTCCCACCGGTAGCCGTGGCCGCACACTTCGTGTCCGCGGGCAATGACCTCCTTGGCTACTTCAGGGTTACGTTCCATAGCCAAGGCGCAGCTAAAGAAGGTGGACTTTACCTGATACCGGTCCAACAGGTCTAAAAGCCGCCAAACCCCAACCCGGCTGCCATATTCGAAGAACGACTCGTTGAACAGGTCCCGCTGGTCCGTGGGTACCGGTGAAGCCACTTCATTGTTTGTTTCGTGGTGGGGGCTCCCGTCCAGCAAGGAATACTCCGAGCCCTCTTCGTAATTTATAACGACGGATATGGCGATCTTAGCGTCGTTGGGCCAGCGCACCTGAGGCGGCGTCCGGCCGTATCCAATGAAATCCCGTTCCATGCTCCCTAATCCTCCTACCGCCGGCCCTGATAGCTGGGCCGGAAATCATTCCAGTTATGCCGGACCATGTTAGCGGTTATACATTGGACAGACAAACGGCGCGATCAACCTTCGATTGTCAGGTTTACCACGTCAGCCCCGAAGGACTGCCAGATCCCCGTCTCGTTGGCGGTGGACTCGCCAATCTTGAAAATAATGGTGCGCCCCGAGAAAGAAACAGTCCCCAACTGGAAAACCTTGAGATTGTAGGAACCGGCGGCCACGACACCCTCTCCCACCGGCTCTGAGAAACCCTCAACCCATGCGGTAATCACCGTGCCATCCGGCGCCGGCGCGCCACCAACGGTTGCGGTACCGGCGAATACGTGGGGAGCGATGGTAGTCTGCCGCTCCGGCAACGGTTGCGGAGCGGGCGTGGCCGTCGGCTCGGGCGTGGCTGTTGGGAAAGGTCAACACGCCGTCACCGGGAACTAGCTCTTGGCCCACCTGACCAGCCACAAAGTTCGGCGGTTGGACCCCGTCTTCCCGAGGCCGGTCTGTGTCCACCCAGTTGATCACCTCTTCCAGCGTGATATTGGGCCTCGCCAAATCCGGTCCGCCACCACGGACGATCAGAATAACCACAGCGATGGCGACGATGGCGGCGACTGCGCCAACGCCTATTCTGATATTGATCAACTTGCGTTTGCTTAGCATATCCGTTTCAGTCCGGCGAAGAGACCGGTGAAGCTAATGGGCGGGGATATCCGATTCGGAGGCCACGCCTTCCACTTCGTAAAGGTCCACCTGTTGCTGCCTGCCCCTTATATCAACGCTGCCCAAACTTCGCAATCGGCTCATGTGTTTTACCCTTTCACGAGTGGTGCCGCTGATCAAGACGGAGGCGCCGTACTCCTTGGTCAGGTCCTGCAACCGGGCCGCCAGGTTTACCGTGTCGCCGATGACGGTGTAGTCCATTCGCCGCGACGAGCCTATGTTGCCCACCATGACTTCACCGGTGTGGATGGCCACACCGATGCGCAACGGCTCATCGGATCGTTCCTGCCATAGGTCTTGCAGCTCGTCTAGGCGGTCTCGCATCTCGATGGCAGTGCGAACTGCTTGTTCCGGATGGTTTTCATGGTATTGGGGCGCGCCGAAAAAAACTAGTATGCCGTCCCCTTCGAATTTGTCCACCGTGCCGCCGTGGCGGAAGATGATCTCCGTCATCACCGTCAGATACTGATTGAGCAAGTTCACCACGACTTCCGGGTCCAGTTTCTCGGAAAGAGAGGTGAATCCTCGAATGTCGGAGAACAGGACGCTGAGTTCGGCGCGTTTGCTCCCCAGCTGGGCGTCGACGGGGTTCTTCAACATCTCTTTCACGATGTCCGGAGGCAGATAACGGGACAGCATGGAACGGGCTTGCCACTTTTCCAGTTGTTCCACGCCAACCCGGTCGGCCAAGGCGACACCGTAACCAGAAACCAAGGCGGCCAACGGCCCGGCCAGGGGCAGGAGATAATCCGCGCCCGCGAACAAGCCAAACCAACCTCCGGTCAGGCCCGCGAGAAGCAACACCGCTCCACCAAATCCGTACAACGGTCTGGGGAACCGGCCCAAGGCCATGGCGGCGATGGCCACCAAGGCGACCAGGATTATCCTTTGATACCCCGGGGTGGCCCCGATAAAGGAGTCGCTGAGAATGGTGTCGGCGGCGGCGGCGTGAAATTCCACGCCGGCCATCCTTTGCGTACCCGAGTAGGGAGTGGGCAGCAAGTCCTCGGAACTCGGATCGGTGACGCCGATGAAGACGATCTTGTCCTTGAGCCGTGAGGAGAAATCTTCGGCGCCCCGCAGAACATCGCCGGCCTGCCATGTGGGATAGGTCCCCGGACCGCCCCGGAAATTCACTAGGAATCTTCCACCGGGCGCTTTTACCCTGGCCCCGCCGCGGAATTGTACGTCGCCTCCGGCCAGAGGACGGTTCGGAAGGTCCGCGCCTTGCAGTTTAGCCACCGCCTCCAGGGCCAGCGAGTAAACGAACCGGCCCTCTTTATCCTGTCCGAAGGGTATGTAGCGCCGGAGCACGCCATCCTGGTCCAACCGAACCCCCACCAGCCCCAGCGAACCGCCGGCCCCGGCCAACTCAGGATAAGGTTTGGGAAAGGCCGACCACCCGTTTTCCGGTCACGGTTTGGGCCGCCAGAACCACATGGACCCCATTATCCACCGCCCGCCTAACCGAGCCGGCTAGCTCGGAGTCCTGGGCCTTCGCCGATGCCGCCCCGGAAGAGATCAGGTCGAAGCCGGCGTTGCCGGGACCGATCACCTTGGTCCCTTCCCGAGTCTGAATCCGCAGTTCCTCACCGGACAGCACATGGTAGAGATAGGGCTGGATCTCGGCGAACTGGTCGCGGGTGAACACCGCCTCGGTATTGCTGCGTTCGGTGTACAAGATATCGATGGCGATGACCGCGGGCCCGTGGCTGCTTACCTGATCGATCAGCCGGGCCATCAAACTTCTCGGCCAAGGCCACCGGGGAGCGCCGCGTTCGAAGTCTTGCTGGGTGATCGCCACGATGGCCAGTTCGGGCCGAGGCTCCCTGGGCCCACGCCATTGGAAAGCCCGGTCCAAGAAGAAGAGGTCCGGTTGCCGGAACACGTCGAACCCTGACAGCAAACAGAGGATAAGGGTAAGAGGAAGGCTGTAGACCAAGAACAGCCGTTTCAAAGAGAAGGCTTTCAGCAACTCCTCGATTACCTTCCTACAGTCGAAAGTAAGTGCTGGGAGTCTGGCCAGGCAGGTTTAGCGCGGGCTGGGCACCGCTAGTATAACAATAGAACATGGGCAGCGCAGACTCAAGCCAGAGGGATTTACGGTACCTCCATCCTCGGCCGGGCTTTAGCTTAGGCGAAAGTCAGCCGCCCAAAATTCCAACGGACGTCAAGACACCACAGGCCGCTTTTGAATCCAGGGCCGGGCCTCTTCGAAGGCCGCTGAGGCCTGTAATACTAGGGCCTCGGCGCCGTGGGGTCCGATGATGTGTAGTCCGATGGGAAGGCCGTCGGCGGAGAATCCACAGGGGATGCTGGAGGCCGTTTGCCCAGTCATATTTATCGGAAAGGTGAAGGGCAGGAAACCCCAGAAAGGCTCAACCTCCTTGCCGCCGATAACCGAGGGCCGGTCTTCGATGGGAAATGCCGTCACGGCCATGGTGGGGGTCAAGAGCAGGTCGTAATCGTCAAAAAATAGCTCCATCTGACGCCGCAGCACGTCCACTCGAAGCAAGGCGCGGGAAAGGTCCGCCGCGGAAAGCGAGGCCCCGTGCTCCAACGAGCGAAGCCCGTAATCGGTGAAATCGTCCTTGTGCTCGGGCAGCAGGTGTCCGTAGGAGGTGTAAGCAGCGGTGGCAAAGGCGTCCCAGAAGGCATTGAAGGGGTCTTCGATGACCAGTTGGGGTTCCTCAACCACGGCGCCCAGTTCCTGGAAGACCTGAGCAGCCTCGCCCGCGATGCGAGCCACTTCCGGGTCGACGCCCGCGTATCCCAGGTCGGCGCTCCAGGCGATGCGCAGACCCTTCACGCCCTTCGTGAGTCCAGCCGAGAAGTCGGGCGCATCTTGGCGCAGGGAAGTGGGGTCTCTGGGGTCGTTGCCAGCCAGTACCTGCAGGAACATGGCCGCGTCGGCCACGGTACGGGACAAGGGCCCCGACTGGGAGAACTGATTGGCGGCAGGCCGGCCGTACCCACCGAAACGGGGAACGCGGCCCTGGGAGGGTTTGATACCGAAGACGCCGCAAAAACTGGCGGGTATCCGTATGGAACCGCCGCCGTCGCTGCCGCTGGCCAGGGTACATAGACCTGAGGCCAAAGCCGCCGCCGCGCCGCCGCTGGACCCTCCGGAGGTCCGTTCCGGGTTCCACGGGTTGCGGCCAGGACCGCCAACCTTGGTTTCGGTGGTGCCCGATAGACCGAACTCAGGGGTGTTGGTCTTACCCAGAATGATTGCCCCGGCCTGGCGGATCCGTTCGACCACCACCGAGTCGGCTTCTGGGGTACGGTCTTTGAAGACCGCCGATCCGACAGTAGTGGGAATGCCCTTGGTCATCTCCAGGTCTTTGATGGAAACGGGGATGCCGTGAAGGGGACCCAAAGAGTCGCCTCGCTGGACCGCTTCCTGGGCGGCACGGGCTTGGTCGATCGCTTGGTCGGGACACAGCGCCAGGTAGGCGTTCAATCGGGGATCCAGTTGTTCTATGCGTTGGTAGAAGAACTCCACCAACTCGGGGACAGACACCCCTTTCGACCCGATAAGCCGGCGCATCTCAACGGCTGATGTAAAAGCTAGGTTTGCATCCATTTTCGGCTCTCCTTTAGGGGTGGTCACTCCTCCGCAGGTTTTATACTGTAGGGGACGCTATGTGGACCAGGTAAAGGCTCAGTGTAACGGCGCGATCGATAGGGATTATTAAGCGGCTACATCTACCGGTCCGCCATATGACGCGACGCCCGATTGACGCTGTATCGCTCTCAATCTACAATCGTGCTTATTATAGCAGCCGTGCCAGAGATTCCGGGCGGTATCGCCGTAGCCCAGGATAGGAGATGAAGACTTGCCACTGGTGGGAATGATTGCCAATCCGGCGGCCAGCAAGGACATCCGCCGTTTGGTGGCGCAAGGCAGAGTGGTGCCCGATTGGGAAAAAGTGAATACTCTCAAAAGGGCGTTGCTGGGATTGCAAGCCGTGGGAATCGACCGGGTGGTGGCCATGCCAGATAGCTCCCACCTAGTTGCCCGCGCCAGGGATGACGTCAATCTCTCCCTGGAATTAGAATCGTTGGACATGCCGGCCCTATACACCGAAGGGGACACCGTTAGGGCCGCCCAAATGATGGAAGAGATGGGCGTTGGCTGCGTGATCACCCTGGGCGGCGATGGGACGAACCGGGCGGTGGCCAAAGGCAGCGCGGCGATACCCATAGTCGCGGTCTCCACCGGCACCAACAACGTCTTCCCCACCATGATCGAAGGTACTCTCGCCGGGCTGGCGGCGGGGTTGGTGGTCCAGGGAGAACTGGACCTGAGCCGGGTTACGGTGGTCAGCAAAATGTTGGAGATCTACATCGACGGGCAATACCAGGATATGGCCCTGATCGACGTGGCCCTATCCAGAGAGCGCTTCGTCGCCACCAGGGCTATCTGGGACATGAGCACCATCTACGAGGTATTCCTGACCCGCGCGGAGCCGTCTTCCATCGGTCTCTCTTCCATCGGCGCCCGGTTGCAACCATTGTCCTTGGAGGAGGAGGGAGGCCTGTATTACCGGCTTGCCAACTCAGACGGCGCCGAATCGGCGGGCCGGAATCCAGATAATTCAATAAAAGTTCTGGCGCCCATCGCTCCGGGGATGATCTCGACCGTCCCCATCGCCGATTGGCGGCTGTTAGAAGATGGAGAGCGGGTGCCGGTGGAGCCCCGCTACTGCACCATCGCCCTGGATGGCGAGCGAAGCATTTCCGTGACGCCCGAACACAAAGTTGAGGTGGGCATCAGCCGTAGCGGCCCGCCGGTGGTCCAGGTGGAACTGGTATTGGAGACGGCGGCTAAGCTGGGGCTTTTTAACACGTAGCCACGTTGTGCGGTGACGCTCCCCTATTAAGCAATTCCAAAAACCTATATGGCGGGTCCTTCGACAGACTCAATACGAACGCAGATTAGAATTCCGGCCGTTTCTAGTGGGCCAGATGGAATCTGGGGGGCCAATCGGCTGGACGACGTTCCCCAACTCGCCGGGGAGCACCACGTAGCCCGCTTTTCAGACCACCTCAGGAGAATATTTGCTAGCTGGAATTGAACTGGTCATCGCTCTGCTGGCGGTGTTTGTTGCGGCGACGGTTATGGGAACCGTGGGTTTTGGGTTTGGGTTGGTGGCGGCGCCGGTCATCTTGCTGTTCTTGGAGCCTCAATCGGGGGTGATCGTGGTTAACGGTGTCATCACCATCTTGACAGCATCGGTGGTGGTCCGGACCCGCCAACACTTGGAGCTAAAGCCGGTGTGGCTGATGTGCGCTGGGGGTGCAGCAGCAGTGCCCATCGGCGTGTTTCTGTTGGCGAATGCCGATGCCGGGGCTTTGCGCATCGCCATCGGCGTGATAATTCTCGTGTTGGGCTTCATAACCCTGTTCAACATACAGCTACCTATGGTCAAAAGCGCCGCCACGGGTGGCGTGGTTGGGTTCCTAACGTCGCTGTCCATAACTACTCTGAGCATCGGAGGGCCGTTGGTAGCGATCTACGTCGTGGCTCAACAGTGGCCCCCGCAGAAAATACGGACCACTCTGGCCTTTTACTTCGTCCTGTCCTACGTCATAGGATTTGTTTTTTACGCCTGGGCAGGGCTCCTGCACCGAGAGACTCTGGTCAATATCGGCATCCTTATTCCGGCGATGGTGGCCGGCTTGGCCTTGGCCAGCGTCTTGGCGCGGCGGATCAACCAGCGGATTTTCCGCTATGCCGTGGCGGCGGTCGTGATCTCCGGGAGCGTGTTGCTGCTGAGTCGGGAACTTCTACTGAGGTGAAATCTCCGGTGGTTCTGACAGGTGTTGTGTGATAGAGTTGGATTCCGTTGAGAGACCTAGCTTCTCAGAAATTAGCCTCGGATCAGCCTAAGGAGACGATGATATGGCGGAACGAATCGGATTTATCGGACTGGGCATCATGGGAAAGCCCATGGCCAAAAACCTGCTGAAAGCCGGCTACGAAGTGACCGTGTACGACATCGTGGGCGAACCCGTGGAGGAGTTGGTCACCGATGGAGCGCAGCGTGCCGCTTCCAACAAAGAGGTGGCCGCCAACTGCGAAAAAATCATCACGATGGTGCCCGATTCCGCCGAGTCCGAGATGGCCATTCTGGGACCTGACGGGGTGTTGGAAGGGGCACGTTCCGGTTCCATAGTCATCGACATGAGCTCAATAGCTCCCCTGGTTTCCCAGAAGATAGCCGCCGAATGCGCCAAAAAGGGCGTGGAGATGCTGGATGCTCCGGTGAGCGGAGGGGAAGTTGGAGCAATCAATGCCGCCCTGGCGATCATGGTGGGAGGCAAGCAAGAAGTGTTCGACAAATGCTTAGATGTGATGAAGACGGTGGGAAGCAACGTGGTATTGACCGGCGACATCGGCGCCGGGGGCATCACCAAACTGGCCAACCAGATCATCGTTGCGGCCAACATCGAGGCTTTAAGCGAGGCGTTTGTGCTGGCCCAAAAAGCTGGTGTGGACCCGGAAAAGGTGTTCAACGCCATCCGGGGCGGCCTGGCCGGCAGCACGGTCATGGAGGCCAAGGGGCCGATGATGCTGGACCGCAACTTCCAAGCGGGATTCCGCATCCGCCTTCACCAGAAGGACCTGCGCAACGTTCTGCAAACCGGGCAAGAGCTGAACGTGCCTCTGCCGGTGACGGCGCTGGTGCAGCAGATGCTGGGAGCGTTGATAAACGACGGAGAGGGGGACGCCGACCACTCGGCTATTCTGCACCACTTGGAAGGCATGGCCAAGGTAGAGGTAAAGCGGGGCGGATAGGTCTATTTCCTGGCCGGACACCCGGAATGGTTAGACCCCGGCCCTTTGACAGGCTCAGCGCGAGCGAATCAACCCTGATTATCGCGGGACGGATTTCCTCCGTTCGTGGTGAGCTTGTCGAACCACGGTGCCGGGTATTTGACAGGTTTAGTAGCCCTCCGCAACCTCAACAACGCACTCCACAATAACGGCGGAGTTACCCGGAAGCGCGCCCATGCCCGGTGCGGACCGGCTATGGCGGCCCCGGTCGCCGAAGAGGGCGACGAATAGGTCCGACGCACCGTCAACCACCCGGGCTTGTTCGCCGAAGTCCGGGGCGCTGTTCACCATCCCGACGACTTTCAGGATGCGGCTCACCCCGTCCAGATCTCCCAGTTCATCTTTCATTCGGGCCAGCAGGTTCAGGGCGCACCATCGGGCGGCTTCGTATCCTTGCTCCACGGTCAGATCGCTGCCCAGTTTGCCAGAGATACGCGGGCCATCGGCCGTTCTAGAACCTACTCCGGCCATCCACATGATGTTTCCGCTTCGTGTGACCGGGAGATAGTTCCCCACAGGGGCAGGAGGCGGGGGCAGGGTATATCCCAGACGAGTCAATTCGGCTTCTATTTCAGGCACGCATGTCTCCTCAATGTACGTCTTATGCCAGGATCTAGGGGTTGCTATTGCCAGCTTTGATCAGCAGTCGCAGACGAAGCAATATGGTGTCCGGCTGATCCAACCGAAGATTCCCAGTGCAAGACTGAGATTCTTTCGTCGCTTCGCTCCTCAGAATGACAGGGCGTCGCTTAGCTCCTCAGAATGACATGAGAGGGAAAGGGAGGATGATGTGGCTCTAGAGGTCTTTGAACCGGGCGTCGCGCCAGTTCAACGCGGCTCTCAGGCCCTGCTCGTGGCTAATGGTATTGAACTCCTCTTGTTCCGGGTCGGAGGTGATGTCGAAGTGAGTCATCAGTTCCAGGTTTTGGTTGATGGCGGACAGGAACCCCATGCCTTCCAGTGCCCGGTTGACCGAGATCTTGGTCATCTTCACACCCATCGGGGAAAGCAAGGAGATCTTGCGGGCGACTTTTTCGCACTCTGCTATCAAGTCGTCGTGGGGCACGACCCGGCTGACCATCCCGATCCGGGCTGCCTCGTGAGCGTCGATGGTGTCGCCGGTGAGCAACAACTCTTTGGACCTGGCCAGCCCGACGCTGAATGGGGTGATGAGAAGGGGCGGGCCTACGCCGGCCCTTATTTCCGGCTCACCCAACACGGCCCGGTCGGACGCGATCTTGATGTCGCAGATCTGAACCAGTTCGCAAGCCCCCGCCAAGGCAAAACCGTTGACAGCGGCGATGACCGGCTTGCTAAGGTTCCAGACCATCATGAATATGTCTATATGGCTCTTCAGGTGCTTCCGGCGAACATCCGGCTCCTCGCCCTGGGGTGGCGCCCCTCCTGAACCGCGGTCAAGGTCAAATCCAGCGGAAAATGCCCGGCCAGCGCCGGTAAGAATGACCACGCGGATCTCCGGGTCCAACTCGATGATTTCCAGAGCGTCCCGAAGTTCTCCCATCAGTTGGGCATTAAGGGCGTTTAGCTTGTCAGGACGGTTCAATGTTAGATAACACGTCGCGTCCTTTCGCTCGTAGATTAGGCACTCGAAAGCCAAGATCTGTCTCCTTGGTTGGACTCAAGTGGAAGTCTGCCTGGACCGTCACGCCGAAATATATCACGCCAGCCTGGCATGAGGCGGCTCTAGGGCAGAACCAATTTGAACGGACCGGCAGATTGAAGAGCCGCGGCGGTGTTCACGGCGTTAATGCCGTTGTACCACTCTCGGAGGGCCGGTTGCCGCTCCCGCTGGGAAACCGGGGCCCTCATCTGTTGTGAGCCTCTATTTCTTGGTTATCTCGATCCCTTGGATGACGACAGGCTGATTCGGCTTGTTGCCTGGGCCCGCCGGCACGGTAGAGATGATATCGGCAACATCCTGGCCTTCCAACACCTTCCCGAATATGGTGTGGTTACCGTTTAAATGGGGAGTGGAAGCCGTCGTGATAAAGAACTGGCTGCCGTTGGTGTTGGGGCCGGAATTCGCCATGGCGAGAATACCCGGCTTCTCAAATCCCAATTTAGGGTCTATCTCGTCCTCGAATTTATATCCCGGTCCCGAGGTGCCCGTGCCGGTGGGGTCGCCGCCTTGAATCATGAAGTTTGGAATCACCCTATGAAATATGATCCCATTATAAAAACCCTCGTTGGCCAGAAAGACGAAGTTATTCACCGTCTTGGGGGCGGACGCTGGAAATAGCTCGATAACGATGTTGCCTTTGTTGGTCTTGATCTTTGCCGTGTATCCGGCGGATGGGTCAATGCTCATCTGCGGAGGGGCGGCGTATTTCTTGGAACTCCCGCCGCCCGTCTGACCTTGGGTTGAGGAAGAGGTGTTCCCAGCTCCCGAAGGCCTGGCGGTTGGTTGGGCTACCGGCGCGGAAGTTGGCGCGGAAGTAGGCGTGGGAGACGTTGGAAGACTGCAAGCTATCAAGAATAGTGCTGTAGCCAGGGCGCTGATCAAAATCATCGGTTTCATAGAAGTTCGTCTATACCTTTCCTAAATTATGAATAATATGACGGAGCCGGAGCCGGCAGATGTCGATCTGGCACGGGCAATTCTGTCTGTTAAACCGTACGGAAATGATAATCTTCTTTGGTTGCCATCACAAGTCCGGTTACCTATTTCGCTACTGTTTAGGGTCCGTTTTAGCGGGCTCTAGATCCTATCAGGTCTGGCGAATCAGTCTCAGCGACTCGATTATTTGGCCGGCGTGGAGCCGCACGTGGCGGGCTGTGTACTGTATGACACCGGCGGCAGTAATGGGGTTATCTTCCCGGTGGCCGGGCCGATCCAATTTCGCTGGGTCGATCGCGCTCACGACATCGACCACCTGGTCGTTGACGGCGTTCATCTGCTGGATAAGGCCAGCCAGATCGTCCTGGGAACGGTCCGTTACCGCGGCCAGGCGCTCGTCGTTCTCCACGGCCGTCCGGGTGATCTGAGGGTCGTCCACTTGGGTGATCAAAACGGCTTTGGAGATCCAGAATGGCTGAAGCTCGGTGATATGGGCCAGCAACTGGACCACGGCCCACTCTCCGGGCTCGGGGATCTGATGTGCTTCCGTCTCAGATACCCCTTCGACAGCCGCCAAGACAGCGTCCCTTCCGGAACGCAAGTCTTGTTGAAGTTGTTGATTCTCGCTGCTAATCATCTGTCAGATCTTCCCGTCAAGTGCGGGATTGCCGGTGGGTGTGGCTGCTCTCTGAATTCTTGGCTGTAGTGGGCCGGAGCATAGCAGAAAGTTTCTCTATCGTGAAGTTCGCGTGAAACTTGAAGCCTAGAAAGGGTCGTCCCGATCTCGTTCCCGGTCCAACACGTCCGGGTCCTCCCAGGGCTGCAACCCTTCCTCGGGGTCCAACTTTGATCGGAATCTGCCAACCGTGTATCGGAGCAGCACCGACGTCAGGGCTACCAGGGCCAACAAGCCGATAAGCCACACGTCGAAATAAATGAACGGCGATGGTCTGGGGCTGGATACTCTAGCCGGAGCGCGGCGGCCCCGAGAGTCGGCGGACCAGAGTTCTTCAAGTCCGGCAACATCGAATCCGTAGGTCAATCTCAACCCTTCATCCACTGCGCGGCCTTCCCGGAGCCGGTCCAAGAGGCTTCGGAACCGGTCTTCCCCGTGCTCTTCGATGAGATACGCGACCACGCTTTCCGCTTTCAGGTAGAAGTCCCGAATGTCCCGGGGAGTTCCGTGAACCGCCGTCATGGACGTGAGGGGCACGCTCATCGCGCTGAGGCTCTGGCCGCTATAGGGGTTTGCGCCTGGTTCCATGTAGCTGGCAAACCCCTCATCCAGCCATGCGGGCATCCTGGCGACTCCACCTCTCAAGGTCTGGTGAAGCATCACGTGGGCCGACTCGTGGACGATGAGCCTGGGCGACATCCCCAAGCCGACGAATAAGCCGCGTTCCGGGAAAGCAAACCCTTCAAATACATGCTGGTCAGTGATCGTACGGCTCTGGTGGGGAAAGGCGCCTATGGCTGCCGACCTTTCGTTATAGATGATGCCTTTGATGGGACGGGAGGTGTCCAAACGAAGCATTGAGGCAAGCCGGCGCAGCTCGACCTCCACCTGACCGGTAACTTCGGCGACCTTGGACCGGGGAATATCGTGATACATCAATATCAAGGGTCCGGCCTGGGCCTGCTGCCACTGGAAGCGGGTGTCGGTGTACTCCAGAGTTTTGGCCGGGGTTTCATATACGCCACCCTGATCGTCGCGGATCACGTAATAGTACTCAAGCTGAGCGCCCAGGGGCAGAAAATCCCCGCCAACCGCACTGAGGTTGAAAGTGGCGGTAACCCTCTGTCCAGATTCGAAAGCGGGGTAGGCGTATGACCAAACGCGGTTGCCCACCGTACGGTAACGCAGCCGCACCTCAACGATCCGCTGCTGTGACTGGGCGGTTAGGTCGAAGGCGATCAGGCCGGGGAATCGAACGACCCATCGGTCCTTGACCACGGTGACCTCTCCGCCGGAGTCCTGGGCCAAGGCCTCCGGTGGAGATTGCAGCGCGATAACGGCCAACGCCGCCACGAGCCCCAGCGTCAGGAACAGACCTGTCCGTGGCAGCCTCTGCAATAACCAACGTGTGAACGTGGAGAACATCAAGACATTCCTTAGCATCCATTATAACTTGAATCGGCTGCGGCTGACCGTGGGGTGTTGTTTAGTAGTACATGTGTTCTATATAATGCTAGCCCGGCTGGTGCGAGGGCGGGCCTTTAGCTGTCAGCTATCAGCCGTCAGGGGCTACGAAGAGGTCGATAGTTGGTTGCTGTGGAGGAAATCCCCCCAACCCCCCTTTACGAAAGGGGGGCTATGAAGAGGTTTATTGGGCGGTGCTTAGATACGACCGAAATTTAAAGCAAGTGGCGCGTGGCTTGCGTAACGGGATGACCCGTAGCGAGCAGATGTTGTGGGCGCGATTGCGTGGGAGGCAGGTTCAGGGTATTCAGTTTTACCAGCAGAAGCCTCTTGGAGTCTACATTTTGGACTTTTACGCGCCCAAAGCAAGGTTGGTGGTGGAGGTGGATGGGCCGCAACATTTGGAGTTAGAGCATGGGGAGAATGATGCAAGGCGGGATGCGTATCTGACGGGCGCAGGGCTAAAAGTGCTGCGTTTTAGCAACACGCAGATATTCCAAGAACTCAATGAGGTAGTGACGCTGATCTCCAAAGCCCTCATCGAACGAACGCACACATCTCCCCATTTCATAGAAGCAACCCTACTGCTTCCCCCCTTTCGTAAAGGGGGGCCAGGGGGGATTCCCCACCCCTAACATGAACATCGCTTGCGTACTTATCACCCACCTTCCGGTGAAAGCGGAGCAGCGCCGGGACCCGGCGCTGCTGGGGCGGCCGGTGGTTATTACCGAGAGCTTCGGCTCCAAGCAGGTAGTCTTGGACAGTTCTCCAGAGGCTCGGGGGGTTACCGCCGGAATGTCCCTCCAAGAAGCCGTGTCCCGGAGCAAGGATACAGTTTTGCTTCGGGCCGACGAGCCCTATTACGACTCGGTTTTCACCGAGATGCTCACCTCTCTGGAGGGAAGGAGCCCCTTGGTGGAAAAGGCCGATTTGGGCTGCGCTTACGTGGGGTTGGATGGGCTGGAAGCCATGTACGGTGGCGAAGCCAGGCTCATAACATCCTTGCTCCAAGCGGTGCCCCATCAGTTCAACCCCCGCATCGGCGTGGCCACGGGGAAATTCCCGGCCTACGTCGCCGCGGTAACCAGCAGTGGCGGACGGGCCAGCAAAGCGCCGGATGACGTGGCCGGGTTCCTGAAAGAGTTTTCCATAGACCTGCTGCCTCTGTCGTGGCAGAACAAGACCCGGTTGCACCACTTCGGGTTGCACACCCTGGGGCAACTGGCCGCCCTGCCGGCAGGCTCCATCCAGGCCCAGCTAAGGGCCGAGGGAAGCCGGGCTTGGGCGCTGGCCAAGGGCATCGATCCCAGTCCGCTGGCGTCCTGGCAGCACGAGGAAGTCGTCTCGGAGTTTCTCACCTTCCCTTCGCCCACCGTCACCCAGCACGCCATCCTAACGGCCTTGGCAACGTTGCTGGGCAGGGCTTTCGTTCGCCCGGAGATCAAGGGCCGGTACGTCCGCACCGCTACTATTGAGAGTCGCATCGTCCGGCACGCTCCTTGGGTCAAGCATTTCCCCTTCAAGGAGTCGGTGGGCAGCAAGGAAAGGGCCCTGTTCTCCCTCAAAAGCCGGTTGGACAACCTGGAACTGCCCGGCCCTTTGGAGGACATGAAGCTAACCCTGGGCGGGATCACCGGCGAGTCGGGCATCCAGTCCAGTCTCTTCTCGGATGTCCGCAAACGGGAGCAACTCAGGGAAATGATGCGGCAACTGGAAGTCCTCTTGGGTTGTAAGCCCCCCATCTACCAGATGAAGGAAGTGGAACCTTGGTCCAGAATCCCCGAGAGGCGGCAAGCTCTAGTCCTATTCGATCCCTAAACCTGCCTGCTCTTATACAGGTTGAAGAGGATGCCCATCAACGGCCACTGGCTATCAGCCTGCGGCGCCGCAGGCTGGGGGTAGCCTCAGTAGACGACCTGTGGGAGATCGACGAAGAGTGGTGGCGGGAGAGTCCCATCGTCCGGAGATATTACCAAGTGACCACCGAAGATGGCAGGCCCATGACCATCTTTCGTGACCTCGTTTCCGGGGAATGGTACCGGCAGGGAGGGTGAGGGGACAGGGGCAGCGATTAGCGGTCAGCTGTCAGCGGGGCAAAATCCCCCAACCCCCTTTAACAAAGGGGGCAGAACAAGTCCTTTCTCCCTTGTGGAGGATGAATGGCAGAACAACTAAGGAGGTGAAAGTTGGCGGGGCTGTGTGGGACCACCTGGGAGAGATCCTTTGGGTGGCTGGGTCGATGTGATATGACGCGACTAACGCATGAACTCAAGCTACGCCGAACTGCATTGCCACAGCAACTACTCATTCCAGGAGGGGGCCTCATCGGTTGAGGACCTGCTGTTTCGCGCCAAGGATCTGGGTTACCGGGCTTTGGCCCTTACCGACCACGACAATCTGTGCGGGGCCATGCACTTCGCCCAGGTTGCCCGGACCCTGGAGATTCAAACCATCACCGGAGCGGAGATCACCCTCGATGACGGCTCCCACCTCACCCTGCTGGCCGAGACGCAGCAAGGGTACAGCAACCTGTGCAACATCATCTCCTACTCCTACATATCCGGCGGCCGCAAAAACCCGGCCTTCGACATCAAGCACTTGTCCGAGATGGCTCAAGGACTCATTCTGCTTACCGGATGCCGCCAGGGACAGATCCCCAGCCTGGTAACGGAGGGCCGCCACCGGGAGGCCGAGGACCTGTTGCGGCAGTACCTAGACTGGTTCGGCACGGCCAACGTCTTCGTGGAACTGCAACACAACCTGGTCCAGGGAGACACTCCACGCATCCGGCGGCTGGTGGACTTGGCGAATAGATACGGCGTCTCTCCAGTCGCGACCAATAACGTTCACTACCACATCCCGGAACGCCACCGGCTCCAGGACGCCCTGGTGGCCATCAGCCACAACCAGAGCCTGGAAGAAACCCACCGGCAGCGCCGGCCCAACCGGCATTTCCACCTCAAGTCTCCGGAGGAAATGGCGGAGCTGTTCCTGGAGTGCCCCCAGGCCGTTAAAAACACTCTGCGTATCGCCGACCGGTGCGGCTTCGATATCACCAGGGACATGGGGTACCGCTTCCCCGATTACCCGGTGCCTGAAGGGTTCACTCCCCAAAGCTTCCTGGAACACCTGTGCCTTCAGGCCGCCAAGCGCCGCTACGGCAGCATCACCGATAGAGTGCAAAACCGGCTGGACGAAGAGTTGCGTCTGATAAATAGGCACAACCTGTCGGGGTTTTTCCTGATCTACTACGAAATCATACAGATGGCCCGGGAGATCATGATAGAGCTTGGCCTGAGCGACGTGGAGATACCCTTGGAAGAGCGCCCTCCCGGAAGAGGCCGCGGTTCTTCGGTGTCCATGCTGGTGGGCTACTTGATCGGCTTGTCTCACATCGACCCCCTGAAATACAACCTCTCTCTGGAGCGTTTTCTCTCCGACGATATGGGTTCCGTCCCCGATATAGACCTGGACTTTCCCCGGAACATCCGGGAGGAGTTGATCAAACGCGTGCATGAAAAGTGGGGCTGGGACCACGCCGCTCTCTCCGGAATGATCAGCACCTACAAGATGAAGGGGGCGATACGCGACCTGGGCAAGGCGTTGGGGTTGCCCAAGCAAGACGTGGACAAGCTAGCCAAGAGGGTGGATGCCCACAGCGCCCGGGAACTAAAGCTGGAGATGCAGGAGTTACCCGAGTTTCGGGACAAGACCGATGCCCCGGTCTGGCGTGACCTCATCGACCTGGCGGACCAACTGGATGGGTTTCCCAAGTACCTGGCCCAGCACCCCGGCGGCATGATCATCAGCTCTTCCCCCCTCACCGACATGGTGCCGGTGCAGCAGTCGGCCATCGACGGCCGCTACATCTGCCACTGGGACAAAGACAGCATCGACCAGGCCGGTTTCGTGAAGATCGACTTCCTGGCCCTAGGGGCGTTGTCTCAGATGCAAGAATGCCTTCAGCTTATCGAGGAGCGGGACGGTCACTACATCGACCTGAGCCGCATCGACTTTGACGACCAGGCAGTCTACGGAATGATGCACCAGGCCGACACCATCGGAATATTCCAGGTGGAATCGGCGGCCCAGATGCAGACCGTCCCACGCATCAGGCCCATCAACCTCACCGACATGGCCTACGAGGTAGGAGCGGTCCGCCCCGGAGTCGGCGTCAACGACGGGGTCACCCAGTTCATACAGCGGCGCACCCAAGGCATTCCATGGGACTACGACCACCCACTGGAACAGCGGGCCCTGGAGCGGACCCTGGGGATCATCCTCTTCCAGGATCAGGTGAACCATGTGGCGCGGGACGTAGCCGGATTCACTCCCCTTGAGGCCGACCAACTCCGCCGGGCCTTCGGCCGCAAGCATAACCAGTCTCTGATCGCTTTTTACTGGGAAAAGTTCCGTCAAGGGGCTAGCGAGCGGGGCGTTCCCGGAGACGTAGCCGAGAAGATATTCAAAAAATTCAATGGGCAATACATGTTTCCCGAGTCCCACGCCTTCGCCTTTGGCGCAACAGCCTACCACATGGCCTGGCTCAAGTACTACCATCCGTTGGAGTTCTTTGTCGCCATCTTCAACCAGCAACCCATGGGGTTCTACAACACAGAGACTCTAAAAGAGGACGCTAAGCGGCACGGCATCACCGTAATCAACCCCGACATCAACCTCAGCATGGAAAAGTGCACCATCGTGAGTGGTGGACGACCCACCTTTCATCCCCCCTTCGTAAGGGAGGAATTTGAGAGGTATACAGATGGCGAAAGGGGAGAGCCTAATAGCCCCCCTTTCGTAAAGGGGGGTTGGGGGGATTTCCGGCCCGTCAAGCCCTCACCCCGGCCTTCGGCCTCCCCTCTCCCTGAGGGAGAGGGGGTAGGGGGTGAGGGCAGCGATGCCCTCCTCTTAGGCTTTCTCTACGTGAAAGGCGTGGGAGCAGCTGCAGCGTCCTCCATAGTCCAGACAAGAGACAGCGGCGGGCCGTTCAGCAACCTGGGCGACGCGATGGAACGGACCGGGTTGCAGCGGGAAGCTCTTGAGAACCTAGTAGCCGCCGGGGCCTTCGACTCCCTGACTCCAGACCGGCGGAATGCGTTGTGGGAGGTGGGGTTGCGTTACCGCCCACATGGCTATCAACAAGCGCTGCCTCTTCCCGTTGAGCAGGACATGGCCGAACTGCCCAAGCAGACCGAATGGGAAATCATGATGGACGAATACCGCACCATGCGGCTTCATCCCAAGGGACACTTGATGACCATGCTGCGGCCTTACCTGGGCCAGGATGTGTTAAGCAGCCAGGACCTTCTGGGGCGGGCCGATGGCGAAGTGGTGACCGTGGCCGGCATGGTGATTCGCCGGCAACGCCCCCTGTCCAAGGCCGTGTTTCTCACCCTGGAAGACGAGTTTGGGCACATCCCCATCGTGGTATGGCCCCAGGCTTTCAAGAAACACCGCATGGACATAAAGGAGCCGGTGCTGATAATCCGAGGCCAGGTTTCCCGCCGTGAAGGGACCATGAACATAATAGCCCAGCACATTCGAGGCACCCAGGGCTTGCCCCACATGCCCAAGGCCCGTAGCTGGCAATAGCAAAATTTCCGATTGACACCCTTTGCCCCGATGCTACAATTGCCACGCTCTTAGATAGACCACCGGAGGCGCGCCGATGCAGGTGTTCGGATTCGACCTGCTCCCCTACCCGGAGCACCTGGACCATCTCAAAGTAGACGGCGAGTTGCCATACCCCCTGCCCAAGCGGCATTTCCGCCCGGAATCGGCCGTGAGCAACTACAAGGAGCATCTTGACGCCTGGGCGCTGATGGACAAGTTGGGCTTCGACGGTTTGGGTTTCAACGAGCATCACACCTCGCCTTATGGAATGATGCCCTCTCCCAACCTCATAGCGGCGGCGGCCTCCCAAAGAACCGATCGGATGAAGCTCCTCATCTACGGCAATTGCTTGCCGATTCACGAGCCGCTACGGTTGGCGGAAGAGCTGGCGATGCTGGACTGTCTTACCGATGGCCGCCTGATCTCGGGATTTGTCCGGGGAATCCCCCGGGAATACGTCGCCTACGGCGTGGACCAGGGAGAATCCAGGGCCCGCTTCCAGGAGGCCTGGGAAATCATCAAGCTGGCCTGGTCGGAAGAGGTATTCTCGTACAAAGGGGATTTCTGGAGTTACGACGACGTGGCGATCTGGCCTAGGCCAGTGCAACAGCCCCGTCCGCCGGTCTGGGTGCCGGTGACGGTCAGTAAAGAGACCATCGAGTGGGCCGGGCGGGAGAACATCCCCATAACCCCCGGGGCTAACGCCACCCTGGCGGTAAGACAAGACATGATCCGCTTCTACGCCGAATGCCTCGCCAAGAACGGCCACACCATCACACCCGATCACGTGGTCTTGGGGGCCAGCGTGTACGTGGCCGACAGCCGGCAACAAGCGATGGAAGAAGCGGGGCCGTACATGCTGTACTTTTTCCACACCCTGTTCAGTCACGGGAACGTGTCCAACGTGGCCAACCAGCAACGGAGCGGCTACCGCTCCGAATCAGACTACGACTATATCAGACCGGAGAACCGTGAAGCCTTCATGGGCGCCTTGCAAGGGTTCCGCAGCATGACTCTGGAGGACTTGGAGCGCAACGAACGGGTTTGCTGGGGGTCGCCCGAGGAGGTACGGGACTCATTGATAGCCCTGGCCGATACCTTGGGCGGGGGTACTCTGATGCTTAACTTCAACCAAGGCGCCATGCCCCATGACATGTTCGTCCGCAACCTGCAACGGTTCGGCGAAGAGGTGCTCCCGGCGCTGCAGGCCCATCAGGTAACAACGGTCCCGATCTCTTAGAACCTATCCTAATTAGGCGAGACGGGGGAAATCCCCCCAACCCCCCTTTACGAAAGGGGGGCTTGCCGGTAGCGAAAGTTCTCTGGGTACTAATGAAGTGTCCCCCGTTCGTGGCGAGCCTGCCGGACCACCTACATTGCTGTTCGAATTAACCCTTTTCCCCCGGACGCATCTCCCAACCACTACAAGCAAACTTTCCCGGGTGTTCCAAAATGCTCTTTATCTGTATCCCAATCAATTGAATAATTCTAATTCCGGATACTACAATCATTTAGTAGCCTTTCCACGAAATTGACCTGAACCGGTAAACTCTTTCAAATTCAGCTCCGTACGGTGGAACACCGGGCAACTTACCCGGAAATTTCATCGTCGTTATTGAGCAGACCAACGCCCGGTGGTGGCGGTTGGGGAGTGTGTAGATGCGGAACCTGGCGACGCCGCTCAGTGCGGCACTAACAATCTTCCTGGTAGCGATTTTCCTGTCGGCTACCGGTTTGCTTCAATTGGCTTCCGCGCCTCCAGTCCAAGCCGCCGACGATCACGCCGACTATCGCAATGAGGCAACCCCTATCAGCACCGCGGGCGGGCAAGTTTCGGGCAATATCGACGCCTCCATCACCGGGATCGACGTGGACTATTTCTCCTTCCAGGCCCAACGGGGCGTTCGATACACGTTCATCTTGGATCTGGGGACCGTCGAATCAGCTAATATCCAAGTGGTCAACTCCATCACCCGTGGCATCGGCAGCTCTCCAGGCCAGTTCGCCTACGAGAGGACCGGACAGCGGCTGGTCGATTGGATAGCACGCACGGACGAGACCTACTTCATCGAAGTATCCGCGGATTGGGACTACCTGACTGCACAGGTCTTTCTGGGAACTTATACCTTGAGGATCAGCGCCGACACCTCTCTTCTGGACCGCCACAGTGATTCCCGGTCCGCGTCCACTCCGATGGCCTTCGGCAACCAATACCAGGGAGCGATCAGTCCCTGGACTAACCAGCCCGACATCGACGTAGGGGTAAATGGCGGAGATGATGAAGACTACTTCTCCTTCCAGGCAAGCCGTGGCGTTAAATATACGGTAGATGCTGAACTAGGCACGGCAACCGGCCTAACCATCTCTGTGCTCACTTCGGTAGGAGAACTGGAACTCTCAAACGACGGCATCGGCATCTCTCTGGATTGGGTCGCTCCGGCCACCCGCCTTTACCACGTGGTCGTGTCGGGCACCAGCCGCGTGAGGGAACCCGTGGGAACCTACGCCATCAAGGTCACTGCCGACACCTCTCTGGTCGACCGGCACGCGGAACGGCGTGAAGACGCCACCGCCATCAGCTTTGGCAACGCCCATCAAGGGGCGATCAGCCCGGCGGACGATCTGGATTTCTTCTCTTTTCAGACGAAAAGAGGGGTCATGTACAGAATCGTAATCGAGCCGGGAACCGCTGAAGCCGTAGAGATCACGGTACACAAGCCCGTGGTAGGCACGGATGCCTCCACCAGCGGCATAGGAACCAGCCTCGATTGGCTGGCCCCGGCCGACGGGACCTACTACATCGTTCTTTCCGCGTCGGCCCAGGTTCGTAACGGTGTCGGATCGTATACCCTGCGTGTCGTTGCCGATAACTCGTTGATAGACCGTCACAGCGGCAGCCCTGACGATGCGACTGGTATAAATTTCGGAAGCGCGTTGGCCGGCGCCATCAGCCCGGCCAACGACCAGGATTTCTTCGGATTCTTGGCCAAGCGGGGTGTGAGCTATACCGTTGAGTCGGCATTAGGCACCGCCGTGGCCGTGAACCTATCGATCACCAACTCCGATTCCAGAATCGAAGCATCCAACGGTGGCTTGGGCTCCACACTGGAATGGGTCGCGCCCAACGACGGCAATTACTTCATTTCCGTGTCCGCCCCCAGCCAAGTGGCAAACCCCATCGGCACCTATACCGTCAAACTAGAAGGGAACAACACCCTACTGGACCGCCACAGTGAAACCCGCAACGACGCCACCCCCGTTAACTTCGGCAACGCCACGGCCGGCGCGGTCAGCCCACCGGGAGACCTGGATTACTTCTCATTCTCGGCCGAACGCGGCGTCAAATATGGCATCCAGGTTGAGTTGGGCAACATCAAAGGCGCATCCATCGTCGTCGAAGACCCGGACGGCGCCGTCCTGGCGGCCAGCGATGGCATATCCAAGGATCTGGAATGGATCGCGCCAAACCCCGGAACCTACTATATCGTCATCAGCGCTCCCGCCCAACTCAGAGAGGGCATCGGCACCTACACCATCAAAGTCGAAGCTGACACGTCTCTTAGCGACCGCCACGCCGAAACTGCGGGAGGGGCCACGCAGACCGGTTTTGGTAACGCCGTGGCCGGCGCGATAAGCCCGATCGACGACGTGGACTACTTCTCTTTCCAGGGCCGAAGGGGCGTGAAATACAACTTCGAATTGGACTACGGTACCACGTCAGGGGTATCCCTAACGGTGCAAGAAAAAGACCCCGGACCCGATCTGATCGCCAGTAACTACGGCGAGGGTTCGGACGTCACTTGGATATCCACGGACACCGAGACGTATTACGTCGTGATCTCCAGATCGCCACGGCTGGCCAACCCCATCGGAACCTACTCGCTGACGATCAGGTCCGAATTCAATCTTGAGGACCGGCATCCGGACATACCCACGTGGGCAACGCAGATAGGCTTCGGCAATGCTATCGCCGGAGCAGTCAGTCCCGCCGACGACTACGACTACTTCTCTTTCCCCGCAGAGAGGGATGAGACTTATACATTGCAGGTCAACCTAGGCACGGCCACGGCAGTGAGGTTCGAGGTGGTCAACTACGCTACCGGCTTCAGTAAATCCAATTACGGTTCCGGCACAAGCCTGCGGTGGACCGCCCCGGCCACCGGCTCCTACGTTCTGGTAATCTCGGCCGCGGACCAAGCCGCCGA